>JARVJS010000112.1 GCA_029776125.1 Nitrososphaeria archaeon | reverse complement strand
GGCTGGGGGAGCTGCGGGAGGACGAGTGGCCGCGCTTCGTGCACGCGGTGAGCACCCTCTCGGAGCTCCCCATCTGGATCGACGCCTTCTTTTTATAGACACTGGCACCGCTATAATGTGAAAATTGGTCTTTTCCACTGAAGCTTTATAGTCTATAGTTGCAGAAATCTTTTTCTCCAAAATAGCCTTTTTTATTGTCTCATAAACCTGTAAATCGTCATTAAGACTCCATGTACCATCATTAATTTTTTCTATAATATCCTTCTTAACATCATGTGCAATAACAAGACAACCTTTTCTCAAAAACACAGAAGCTATGGAGGCACCCACGTACCCGAAACCATGAACTGATATAGATAATTTGCCTTCTAAAAGACCTTTTACTATATCATCCTTTGACATCTGAAGAAGATTTGCTTCCATTCAACTTCCATTATAAAAAATATTAGATAAGTTTTAAAAAAAAATTAAGGAACTGGAAAGAAGAAAATTTAGGGTGATATTGGACCATAGCCGAATTTTTCCGCAAGCTTATCTGCATAAGCCTGTATCTTTGCAATTTCCTCCGGCTTGTTTAAGAGATGACGGAACCTTCCTTGAACTTTCAAGTACTCTATTACAGGTAACCTTTTAGGAACCTTTACTGTAGTAATATATTCTCCGTCTACAACCTCATACAATGGCCAGAGAGCGGTTTGAACTGCCAAACGGCTTACCTTAATAGTGTTTGCTGTATCGATTCTCCATCCTGGAGTGCATGGACTCAGAAAATGCATGAACGTTGCTCCAGGTGTATTGAGGGCTTTTTCTATCTTGTTTGCGGCATCAAGTAGATATGCTACTGTAGCCGTTGCGGCATACTTTATACCATGTGCAACTGCTATTCCAACAAGGTCCTTCTTAGTAGTTTTTTGGCCTGGACTAATCTTTCCAGGCGGGGAAGTTGTTGTCCAAGCTCCATATGGTGTTGCACCACTTCTCTGGATACCAGTGTTCATGTACGCTTCATTATCATAACATATGTAGAGTATATGGTCTCCCCTTTCTAGAGCACCACTTAAAGATTGTATACCAATATCCGCTGTACCACCATCTCCAGCCAAAACAATAACGTTTGGATTCTTGTCCACAATACCCTTACGAACCATGGCATTAAATGCAGCCCTAACGCCAGATGCAGCTGCAGCAGCGTTTTCGAAAGCAACATGAATATATGGTACACCCCATGCTGTGTCAGGATAGAATGTGGTGGAAACCTCAACACAGCCTGTAGCATTTACTATTATTGTATTTGCTCCAGCAACTTTTGTCACAAGCCTTGCTATAATCCCAGCACCACAGCCTTGGCATAGTCTATGACCAGGTCCAAAGTATTCTTCAAGAGGTAAATCCTTTAATGTCTTATAAGGCATCTACAGATACACCCCCACATAATCTAATAATTTATCAACCTTCTTTTCTGAAGCAACCTTTAAGCCCTTGTTTAACATTACTCTAATATCTTCTGGTCCAATTTCTCTGCCACCAAGACCTGCAATTATATCTATCACGGGTACGTTCACATCAAATGATTTCAATGTTGCCTGTATTTCTAAGAACAGTGGGCCCCCTATTGCTCCAGGAGATGAAGCCTTATCAAGAACTACAACACACTTTGTTTTTGAAAGTACTTCAGCAAGTTCCTTTGCTGGGAAAGGTCTGAACAGCTTTAAACTAAGGGAACCCACCTTTAACCCATCTCTTCTCATCCTTCTAACAATCTCTCTTACTGAACCACCTATAGAGCCGAGTGAAACAAGTACAGTGTCAGAGTCTTCGGTCATGTAAGCGTTATACAGCCCGTAGCCTCTACCACTTATTTTCTTATACTCTTTATCAGCTTCGATTATTGTTTCCATAGAGTTTTCGAGCGCTTTAATTGCTTGATATTTTGCTTCAAAGTAGTATTCGGGTGAACCAAGACCACCAAAGGTCATAGGATTATTTGGATCGAGGACAAGTTTTCTCCTCTTTTTAGGTGCATACTTTAAAACAAGTTCATCATCAATTGGTGTAACAGGCTCATATGTGTGCGTTAATATGAAGCCGTCAAAGTTTAAGTTTACTGGCAAATGCACGTTTTCATCTTCAGCAATCCTGTAAGCTTGAATTGTCCTATCATATGATTCTTGGGCGGATTCCGCAAAAATGCTGATCCAACCAGTGTCTCTTTGAGCCATGATATCGCTGTGGTCATTCCAAATGTTTATGGGTGCAGAAATAGCTCTATCCGCAATACCCATGACAACTGGAAGACGTAGACCTGCAGTTATAAACATTATTTCATGCATCAACAATAGACCTTGGGAACTGGTTGATGTAAAAACTCTTGCGCCAGCAGCTGAAGCTGCAAGCACAGAAGAGAGTGCAGAATGCTCTGATTCTACTGGAATAAATTCTGCATCAAGTTCACCGTTAGCAACATATTCCGAAAGCTTTTCAACCATTGTAGTCTGAGGAGTTATTGGGTATGCTGAGATAACGTCAACAGCTAGTTGTTTTACTGCGTAGGATAATGCAGTATTACCTGATAATAGTATGGTCTTCATCTTAATCACTCTCCCTTACCATTGTTATTGCCTTTACAGGACATTCTGCAGCACATATTCCACAACCCTTACAATATTCGTAGTCAACAGTATATTTGCCATCTTTTAGGAAAATAGCTGGTTCTGGACAGTAACTCCAGCAAATTGCACATGATATACACTTGCTATAGTCTATTACTGGTTTGAATGCACGCCATGAACCAGTTTTAGTCTGCATGCTACTCCTTGGAGTTGTCATTACAAAACCTTCTTCCATTTCAGAAACCTTTTTAGGCATCACACAAGCACCTCCGTTTTCTCATATGTTTCCTTAAGAGAATTAGAGTTTCTTGGATCAAATCTCTCTTCAACAACTTTCACCATAACATCAAAGGGTACAATGGGGACAGCTTTAAGGAGTGCGCCCAGCATTGAAGTATTAGTTATTGGTGCACCAAGATTCTTTAATGCAATAGAGGTGGCATCAACTTTGGCAATTTTATATCCTGGAAACATTGACCTAATTTCTGAAGAATCTTTAGAAGTATTTAATACAATGAAACCGTCCTTTTTAAGACCAGAGACAACGTTAACAACGGACAGAAGCGAAAAGTCAAGGACTACTACAACATCTGGTTCAGTGATCTGCCACCTTATTTCGATAGGGTTGTCGTCGATTCTTGTGAAAGCCAATACTGGAGCACCTCTCCTTTCAGGCCCGAATGCTGGAAAAGATTGTGCAAATTTACCAACCCTTACGACTGCGTTAGCAAGCAGTTCAGAGGCAGTTACAGCACCTTGACCACCCCTACCATGCCATCTAATTTCTATCAATTTATATCATCAACAGCTTAAAAGCAATAGTTTATATTGTTTACCTAAACCTGCAAAAATTTTTTATAAAAAATCTGTTTATACACTGCGATAGAAATGGTATACAACTTTTTAGAAAATAGGGAAGTTATAGACCTTTCACCATTACTTGTTCCAGGAATGGAAAAGAGGAGGCTTACAATAAGGTCTTTTATTGCTGAACTTGATAAGACGATTATGCATGATATTGATATGATGAGCCACTTGGGAGTACACGTTGAGGCACCTTCCCATTTTAAACAGGAATTGCCGGATATATCATCCCTAGATATAAGAAAATTTTTTGGAGAAGCGGTGTGCATTGATTTACGCTATAAAGGACCTCGTGAAGCAATTATTGTAAAGGATCTAGAAGGATATGTTAAAGAAGACGATATTGTT
>JARVJS010000125.1 GCA_029776125.1 Nitrososphaeria archaeon | reverse complement strand
TTCCTGCCAGAATCATGTCGGACCTTCTAGAAATTAATGAGGTTATTGTACTTGATGTGAAATATTATACTGGTATTGGGAAGAGAAGTGATAGGCCTATAATTAGAGAGGTGTCTAAAACTCTTATTGATTCTAAAAATGTTTTATTGGTTGATGATGTTGTTGATTCTGGAGAAAGTTTGAAGGCTACTGTTGAATATATTAAGGGTCTTAATCCAAGATGTCTTAAGGTGTTTACATTGCATGTTAAGCCTCATAGGGTTATAAACCCTGACATTTATGTTAGTGAGACTAGTGCATGGATCATATATCCTTGGGAGCTTTTTGAATGCTATAAGGAGCTTAAGGCTAATGGTGTTGATGTGAAAAAGATTTTTGTAGATAATAATGCTGACACTGGATTACTTGATAAAGTGATACAATTTTATGATAAGAAGTATAGAAGATGATTTTCTAATATTCTGTCTAGGGTTTAGGGTCAAAGGAGATTATAATGCAGTATACATTCAGAGGCTCTTAGAAGGTTTTAAGGATGTTGTGGTTCAGATTTTGGATAAACGTTTCGTAGCCGATGTGGAACATGCTTACATGATACTTTTACAGTCGTTTGAAGCATTTAAGCGTGGTCTTTATGTTGCAAAAAAGCCGAGTTTAGATATTATGCTAAAATTCCTTTGCACAAAAAAGATTGATAAGGCTTTAAAAGATGCTTTTCCAGAAGATAATGTTAAAGAGTTTCTTTTAGCAGGGTTTGGTTCACGAGAGAAGGTTGAGTCAATGAAAAAGTTTTTAGAGGACTACGGCTACTTTGACGAAAAGCTTCTTGAAGTATCGGATGGAAAGCTTGATTTTCTTATAAAATATCATGGTCTCTCCAAGGATGAGGTTGAAAATTATGGTGTTGGAAGAATATTATGTGATAAAAGTGCTGCGGTTTTCTCAAAATATTATAAAATTAGATCCTATGCCTCAACTCATTAGCTGGCAGTGCTCCCTCCTTTAAAATAACCAATTTTCCTTCGCTTGCATCGACTTTGGTTGACTCTTTACCATAAACAGTTTCCCCTCCATCTATGTAGAGGTCAGCATTTCTTCCAAGCCTTGTAAGTGTCTGCGCTAACGTTGTTGGAGGCTCATATCCAAGCTTATTTGCTGTAGAACATAGTAGGTATTCTACCTCTTTTAGGAGATTGGCTGTCCACCAATGATATGGTACTCTTACTGCAACCTTTCCTGTTTTTCCAAAAAATTTTTCAAGGTTAAGATTTGCTTTTATTTTGCCCACAATTGTTAATGGTCCAGGCCAAAAGTTTTCAGCTAAACTTTCTATTAATGTATTCCATTTTATAATATTTGATGCACTATCAATGCTACTACATAGTATGAGAAAGTTAACATCATTTTCTTTCATTATATGAAGTTTCTGTTGTGCTTTCGTGTTTGTAAGCTGGCATCCTACCTTATACACTGTTTCTGTGGGAAAGACTATTATTCCCCCATTGTAGAGTATTCTTTTAGAAATTGGTATGCTTTCACTCGATTTTACGTGAATGAACATATTACCTAAACCTTTGTGATAAAAGTTTATAAATGATACATTAAAGTTGATTAGAAGACGGTGTTCTTATGCCATATTTAGAAGAAGAGTTTGAGGAAGAGTTTGAAGAAGATTTCGAGGACGACTGGGAAGAAGACTGGGACGAAGAGTGGGAGGAGGAAGAAGAGGAATTCTAGTCCCTCCCCCTACCAAATTTATTTTACATGGATTAGGGCAAACTTATTATAACATGCACTTGTACCTTTATGGATACATATGATAAAGTTTCCAGTACTAATAATTAATATGAAAAACTATCTTGAAGCTTCTGGCGAAAGAGGTGTTGCCATGGCTAAGGCTGCTGAAAGGGTTGCTAAAGATTTTGGTGTAAACATTGTTGTAGCTCCTCCGACCCCAATACTATATTCTGTTGCCTCTTCAGTTTCTATTCCGGTTTATGCTCAGCATGTTGACTTATCTAAGGCTGGTAGTACTACTGGCTTTATTTCGCCAGAATATGTAAAAAGTTTTGGTGTATGTGGTTCCATAATAAATCACAGTGAGCACCAGCTTCCAATAAATAGGGTTAAGCAGACAATTGAACTTCTAAAAAGTTTCAGCATGGACAGTGTTGTCTGTGCCGTTGATCCTAGAAAGACAAAGGTTTTTGCTAAAATGAATCCTGATGCAGTCGCGGTTGAACCTCCAGAGCTTATTGGAAGCGGTATAGCCGTCTCAAAGGCTAGGCCTGAAGTTATAACTGATTCTGTTAATGCTGTAAAAAGTGTTGGCTCCACTTCTAAGCTCATCTGTGGTGCAGGTATTGTTAGCGGTGAAGACGTTAGAAGGGCTCTTGAGCTTGGTGCCGAAGGCGTTCTTGTAGCAAGTGGTATCGTTAAAGCATCCAACCCTGAAGAAAAGATAAAAGAAATGGCTAGGGAAATTAAAAGATTTTTATAAAACAATTTGGAAGCCTCCTATTGTAGGCGGTAATCTTTGCCCGGTAAAGAGATGACCATATTAGAGCATATTGAAGAACTTAGGCAACGTCTCATCAGAATCTTTGCTGTAGTAGTAGGTTTAGCACTATTCTTCTTCTTGTTTGAAATAAGATTTTTGGATTTAGGTCACTTTCACATACCCTACCCTTACCCAAACATCTTCCATAACACTGCTGCTGGAATAATAAAGTTTCTTGAAGAACAGGCTCTTCCATCATATGTTAAAATAATTGTTACCTCACCTTCTGAAGCCCTTATCTCAGAGATGCTTATTTCCATACTTTTGGGTATTGTTGTTGGAATGCCTGTCATAGTTTATGAGGTTTGGGCTTTTATCGCACCAGCCTTGTACGAGCATGAGAAAAGGATTATTGTTAAGCTAACATTACCTGTTACAATCTTATTTATTGTTGGCTGCATTTTTGGCTACTTTCTTCTCGTCCCATTTGCGTTCGAATTTCTTTACCTTTACGCCTCAAGTATAGGTATAATCACGTACATTACAATAAACGATTTTATAACGTTTATTGCTCTTTTGTGTATAGCGATGGGTATAACATTTGAGGTTCCAGCAGTCATGTGGGGTCTCACAAAATTGGGTATAGTTAATCCTGATACTTGGAAAAAGTATTTTAGATATTTTGTTGTCTTCTCAGTAATCTATGGTGCATTTATTACTCCAGATGGGAGTGGGATAACAATGTGGTTTGTAGCGGCACCTATGATTGTCCTTTACGTTTTAGGATATTATTTTTCTAAGAAAGCGGTTAAATAGGAGTCTATGTTTCTTAGAAAATGTAAACCTATTGAAGGCAACATTTTTTGTCTTAACATTTATCAATAAAAACTCAAGCTTACTATCACTTATTATCAGAACTATAAAATATAAATAATAGTAAGTAAAATGTAAAACAGACGAACTTCTGGTGTTTTGAAATGTCTGGATCACATCGCTTTCTTGGGTTATTGTTTTTAATGATAGGTGTTTTTTGTGTACTATGCTCATTCTATCTTTTTGGACTTAAGGCTGTCACATCCTCCCCCTTGTTCGGGACATGATAGGAAACATTATATGGAGTGTGGCTGGCTCCAACATGACAGCTTACGAAGCTATTGAGGCTATGAATGGCTGGCTCAATGAACTATATTCACTATCAAATAAGCCATTATTACTTCTCTTAATCTACAGCCTGATATTGATCTGGTGTCTATTATGATTATTAAAGTAAGATATAAATGGCCAAAAAGGGGTATTCGTAGTACCCATTCACTTAAAAATATGTCTTGATAAATTTCGGTAGGAAATATCCTATGTAAAAATTCTGGTTATTGT
>JARVJS010000104.1 GCA_029776125.1 Nitrososphaeria archaeon | reverse complement strand
GATCTATTACTGCGCCAAAATATCCTATTTCTGACTATAGGGCTTATAAATGGTTTTTTGCAACATTACCTTTCTCATTCCTCTTCACCATACCCATGGTTTTAGCCTTCTACTTACCTATGCCTTTTGTCAATGTTGGAGACTTTCGTCCACTTGAACCATTCTACAATTTTATCATAAGCTTTAGACAAATGTTAGGCTTAGATTATGGTTTTGAGCCTGCTATTGGCATATGTGTTGTTATGATGATTACATTTTTGCCTGGAATGATCATGGACATAAAATATTCTAGAGAAAATAGTCTCATAACTATGGGTATAACGAACTTTCTTAGAGACCTTGTTGAAATAAGGAAGACTGGTATAAGTCCTGAAAAGTGCATCTTCTATCTTGCAAAAAGAGAGTATGGTGAATTCTCAAAAATTTTGAGGCTCATGTCTAACGAGATAAGCTGGGGTATATCGTTTAGAAAGGTTCTAGCAGACCTTAGAAAAAGACTGCACGGATGGCTTAACCTAATGACAATGTTTCTGCTCATAGACTCCATAGACGTCGGTGGAGGAACTCCTGAAACACTTGAAAGCCTCGCATCATTTAGCGAATCCATAATGTCTATAGAGAAGGAGAAAAGGTCAAGCCTTAGACCACTCCTACTACTACCATACATTGGAGGCCTAATCCTACTAATATCAACAATAACAATACTATTCTTTGCAAGAAGCATATTCCAACAGTTTTCTGCAGCATTCGGCTTCGGAGACTTTGTCAAAGTCTTTGTACCACCAATAATATTCAACACAGTCTTCATGGGTCTAGTTGCTGGAAAGGTTTCAGGCGAAAGAGTTAGTGCAGGCTTTAAGCACTCCTTTGTCCTAGCAATAATTTCGCTAATATCACTGTATCTTGCACCAATATTCATGGGCTCGCTCCAAATAGTTTCCACATAAAAAAAGAAACATTTAAATCACTCTCCAATCATATTAAACAATGTTGAAGGGTTAAAAGTATGCGTAGAATTAGAAAAAAGAAGGGTCTATCTGAAGTTGTAACAAGTGTTATTTTAACTGGAATAATGTTAAGTATCGCCTTAATCGCAATGGGATTCGCAAACAATATGTTCGCAATACAAAGCGAAAGCACTGAATTTGATCAAGCAAAAAATATTATGACTAACCTTGCAGAGATAATCGAACATGTTTCAACAAAACAGGATTCTTCAGGTTATGTCAAATTTAATTCTAGAACAGGAGGCCCATCATTTGTTAGGAATGCTAAATCCCTAACTATAACAGTGCAAGCATTACATACGCCTGATACTACACACTATCATTCACAAAATCTATTTTCAGTACAATGTAACCATCTTAAGTATCGTGGTGGTTCATTGGCGACAGCGGCTGGTAAATATTTTATAAGAGGCACAGAGGTGCCAATATTATCAAACAATAATGCTTCCATGGGCTGTGTTTATGTGGAGCAAAGTGACGGTGCATGGATTGTAATAGACTATGCTAGGGTGAATGTGCTTAATCTTGGAAAATTTAACTTTAGCAAGGGTATAAGTGCTACTACAAGGCTTCCTATTTTCGAGTTGGTTAATATTGTGCAGGTAAGCTACATCAATCTTATACCAGGAACATTTTCTGGGAGCGGAAGCATTTATGTTGTAGCAAAATGCAAAAGCCTACAAACATCATACTATAGAATACCTGCACCACCTGATGCTGGGCCAACAACTTTTCCAACATACGTTATTAGACTTTCTGCAAGCCTAGACTCGTCTGAAGCAAATTTTGATATGATTGTTCCAAGCTACTACAATAACGGTACACATAACCTTCCAATGGATACAATAATCATGTTTGTACAGTCCAATGTTGAAATCTCGTATTTTGGTGGATGAGTATGCCCGACATAGCTATGTCACATTTAATTGGAACCCTTATTCTTATGATACTTCTTTCTACTGTAGCATTTTTTTCTTTACAGCAAATAATGGATACGGGCTTTAGGTCTTCAAAAATTTATTTGCAAGAAGTTTGTGAAAGGGTTTCTTCAGAAATCATGGACATGCTAAACTTATATTATCTAGAGCATAAAAGCTCATACATTTATAGGATTATTGAAATTCCTGTTCATGTAAATGATAAAGGCTATGTTATTAAACTTGAAAATGATTCTTTAGGATGGAAGGTTGTATCATACGTTTATGGATACGAAGTCTTTAAGGTGGAATCAAGACTCTATATTAGATCTGGTGTTGAAGTTGTTAATTCTTCAGGAAGCTTTGATGTAGGAAATGGTAGAATAGTTTATGATAGTATGATATATAGTGGTGTTTCTAAACCGGTTGTATGGTGTAAGCTTAATCCTGATACAGGTTTAGTTCAAGTTGGTATTGGTAGGCTTGAGGTGAAAGGCTGATGAATCCAGTATACGAGTACATTGTGGCAGTATTGATAGCGATTTTAATGATTGGCTACACGTACTATTCTATAACAACATTGTCTTCTAATCAGCTACAGCTTGTTGAAGAAGAGCAGCTTGATGTTGTAGCAAGCAGGCTTTTCGATAAAATACTGTTAACACAGGGCTATCCTGAAGATTGGGGCTCAAACATTTACGTAAACAATACTAGCCTAAAGGATTTCGGTCTCGCACTATCACATGGTAAAATGTATGATTTAGATGTTGACAAGGTTATGAGAATGTTTACTGGAGCAAGTGAAATAATAAATCCACTATATATTAACACGACAACCTTTGGTACACTAACCGGATTGTATGATTCAGGAAGTGGTTACTGGAAATATGGTTTTAGATTCTATCTAAAGACGGCACTAAATATAACCATAGAGAAGGCTGATACAAAAACTCCAACAGAAAAATTTAGAGTAAACGTAAAAAATTTTATGGGCAAAAATGCACCGAATGCAGAAGTAAAAGGCACATATATAGCAATATATGTTGTCAAACAAGGTAATGAGCAATATTTTGACTACAGTTATGTTACGGTAAATAATATGACTAACTGGCTGGGGGAAACAATGCTCGACTTTAAAAACAATATGCCTCAAGTTCCGCAAGGTATTTCAGAATACGCCTACTGTCTTGTAGCTTCAGTAAACTATTATGGCCTACAATCCCAGCACTCATATGTAGCTAATACTATACCAACATTAGGTTTAACAATTCAGGGCAAATATCTTATAGCGAACTTTACACAGGTCGAAGATATTGCAAGAGGCGCACATCATCTTGAACTCACAGCATTTGAGCTAACATCAAGTTTAACCATGATATTAAATCCTGCAATAGATGTAACGAACGGTGAAGCTGGAAAAATCGTTAACTATGGTGGAAAAAACTATAGAGTATATGAGCTAGAAAACGAACCATCACAGGATGTTATATTTGTTGGGTTACTAGTAAAAAAGCAAGGTAAATGGGGTCTTGTCTTTGCCTCAAGACCGAGAACGCCTGTTGCAGTTGACTACATGTCTTTAGGCATAAAAAGTGCTGGAATAAACACAGTAACTTTATCACGGATCGTTAGAATTGGAACAAACTCTTATTATGCCGAATTAACTTTATGGAGGATGAGTGAATAATGGGGAAAGGTATTTCAAGAATCATTGAAGCAGTAGTTTCATCATTGCTTATTCTTGCAGCCTTCACGATTAGCTACTATCTTACTCTACCCCCAAATACTCCACATCAAAGGTCAAGTGAAGACCTTAAAAAATTCGGGTACAACCTATTATCGTCGCTTGCAGCAAATCAAGGTTTTGATCAACTAATATTTGATTCAAATGGTAATGTTAAGGTGGGTTGGGAACAGCAGTTTAAGGTTGTGATAAACTCGCTTATACCAC
>JARVJS010000152.1 GCA_029776125.1 Nitrososphaeria archaeon | reverse complement strand
CTTAAAAAGTGAACAGGCAGATTTCCTCTCACTACTACAGACTGGTGAAGCAATAGTGAGTGTTGGAAGAATACGTGCTCCATTTATGGTCCAAGTTGACATGTCAATAGTAGGAGTCGGGGAAGAACCGGCCCAGATCACCTCTCTCAGCGACAAGTTGTAGCCAATCTATATCGAGACCATCAGATCTTTTTACGCCATTTATGGCTTCTAGAGCGTCGTTTAAAACTTCTTTAACAGATTTTTTGGAAGTGTCTATAACATGAATCTTTTTCAGACCAAACTTTTTTAATGCCTCAAAATAGCATGTGCCCAAAATTTCTGAGCCGACATTCATCAAAACCTTTTTTTCTGGATAACCTCTTTTCCTTAACCGTTCCTCCAAAATGTATGGATCACATCTAAGAACTATGACCAAATCTAACTGATTAGAGGAGACAACATGTGGCAGTAGGTGGCCTACTAGAATAAAATTTTCTGACAATGTAAGCTTAGAAATAATTTTCTTAAGCTTGCTTGTATCAGCGACTACACCATACATGTCTCTACCAACTATGGCACCCTCTAACAAGCACACTCTGTTTATGTTAATGACCTTGAATCCTGTTACATTGGAAATGGATTTGGCTAAAGTCTTTTTACCCGTCGCAGGGGTACCTGTTATACCAACTCTATTAAACAATAGAATGTTTCACTTTAGTCAACTGTCTGCTGTCTTACTGAAGTTGGAGTAAATTCTATTACAAGTGAGCTATTACACTTCTTACATCTTCCACTCAAGTATATCCTTCTAACTGGAGAATCCTTGAAACTGATTTGCTGATTTAGAACAATATCTGAAGAACCACAAACTGGACAATTCATACCGTTCACCAATATAAGCCCACCTACATCAATATATTAAAATTTTTTCCCAACCTCCAAAAGTTTTTTAAAGCTAAGAATAAAATTGGAAGACATGATACCGTTAGACGAGGATAAAGTTGTAAAGGCGGTTGAAAAAGCGAGCAAGTTTGTTGTCAGCGTAAGCACTGTTACACTCGTCTCAGATTATATGTTTTATAGTATGCCAGTAAGCGGAATAGGTTCAGGAATAGTCTATAATGAAAAAGGATTTATTGTCACAAACAATCATGTGATTTCTGAGGCAAGACAGATTAACGTGACATTATCAGATGGTAGAATTTATGAGGGAAAGATCGTTGGAGGGGACCCATTAACTGATGTTGCAGTCATAAAGATACCGAAGACAGGCTTAACAGAGGCAGAATTTTATGATTCAAACAAACTTAAGGTTGGACAGTTTGTCCTAGCATTAGGAAACCCCTTCGGCTTAGTTGGCGGGCCGACTGTTACAGCCGGAGTAATAAGTGCACTAAAGAGAAGGATTCAAGCAAAGGGCGGGCCTATAATTGAGGAGCTTATACAGACAGATGCAGCAATCAACCCTGGAAATAGTGGAGGCCCATTGATTAACTTGGAAGGCCAGGTTGTTGGGATGAGTACAGCAATAATTCCTTATGCTCAGGGTATAGGATTTGCGGTGACAAGCAATACAGTTAAAAGAGTTGCTGACGAGATAATCAGGTTTGGGTACGTGGTTAGGCCTTGGCTTGGAATAAATGGAGTGGACATGAACCCTGGGATAGCAGAATATTATAATTTAGCAATAGATTTTGGTGTTCTAGTGGTTTCTGTTATAGAAAACAGCCCAGCATACTATGCTGACATTAGAAGCGGAGACATTATAGTCCAAGTTGATGGAGAGAGGATAATAAACATGAATGACCTTCTAACAACGTTATGGAAGAAGAAGGTTGGAGAAGATGCGCTCATTAAAGTCGTTAGAGGAGAACGTGAATTTTCTTTTAATGTTAAGCTCGCAAAATCACCATTCTATTAAATTTCAGGAACCTCGCCGAAAATAACATCCTTTTTCGCATCATCAATGTAAAGCTTATAGAGGCCACCCTTATACTCGTACACTATAAACCAAATAGGAGCGTGCAAATAGTTCTTCTCCAAAACCTTTACCTCACAACTGAAGCTTAAGATCTTGTCAACTTCCCTCTGCACAAGATACTTGTGCAAAGACCTAACACCTTCAACAGCCCTTCCTTCAGCCTCATCCGAATCTATTTCACTATTTAGCACAGTACTATATTTTTCAACCTACTAATTTCAAAAGGAACTTTAGATGCAAGTCCAAGACGATATTCTCTTTCAGGAAAAGGAGTATTCTTTCGAGCAATAACAATCCAATCATAACAGCCATTTCAGCCCTACCACTTTTCGCATACCTGATTGCTAGAACGACCTTCTCCATTCAAAGAGTTCCAAGAGAAAGGAGGGGAAAAGGAAACATTTTACCAATACTATTGCGCTCAATAATATCATATTTGATCTACATCGTTGGACAACTCTTCGTATACGGATTCAGTAGGATGAGAGAACATTATGCCGACACATATTCCGCATTTATTACAAAAAATCCAAGAGCTTTAATAAGTGCTCTCGCACGCATATCTTATGGACTAGCTCTAACACCAAAAGAAAATGTTTCAGTAAGAGCATTCCACATTTTAGACCCAATATATGCTTCAAAAGAGGTTAAAGAAATTCTGGAAAAGAAAGAAGATTATGACATGAACAGGGATGGAGTTTTAGATGAAAAAGAACTTGAAATGGCGATGGAAAAGGAGGCAGAATCAAGTTGGGTGAAAGTGAATATGCTATTCTCTACACATCCACCAACATATAAAAGAATATTACTTCTTAAACAGATAGAAAAAGAATTAGAAACCAGCAACTTTAGCGAAAAAAGTTTGTATCGTTATATTTAGGCAGCCTTCTTAATCTCTTCTCTCAACTGTTCATCGGTTTTTCCAGTAGGATCTATACCTAAGGCCTTAGCAGCCTCCTCAAGCTTCAGTCTTTCAGGAGATTTATTCAATTCAGCAGAAGCCTTCTCTATCTCCCTCTCAATCTCAAGCTTACCCTTCTGAAACTCTCCAGTAGCACGACCAATAGCCCTAGCGATTTCAGGAATCTTGTTAGCTCCGAATAAAAGTACAACGACCACAATAAGAACCCAGAACCATTCCACACCAAGAATATCAAATAGATGATTCTCTAACATTAAATCACCAAACAACTACTCCACCAGCTTCTATTTAAGTTTATCTGGACAGCCTACTAAATTCCTTAACAATAATTTCCCCCACATAAGGACCATTTGACACATTTTCTTATGCAAAGATTTTCTTCTCCGTAAACTTGTTCTTAAAAATTTAATAGAATTGCTAGACATGCTCCGAAAGCTTAATGAAAAATGGGGACGTATACAAGCTGAAGACATGGGATACGATGTTTACCACTCTTTCGGCGAGAAGGCTTCCGACTTCAGTCGTGGAGATGAGTTGCCGTTAAGTTTATGTTCCTTCAAGCCCATCATCTTCTTGAGCGGGTTGCTCGTATGTGGATGAGATGTCCAAAAGCTGGAATAAGGCTCTCATCCAAGACGAGTGGGGATGGTTCCAGCAAGCGGGCTATGGACTATATGTCCATGGCAGGGGCTGCTTTGACACAGCCCAGAACCCGGTAGAACGAGTGGAAGCCCCACGACAAACCGAAATACATGTTTATAACTCCTGCCTACTTCTAAGAGAAGAGCCAATAGATTTCCTTGACACATTTACAGTATAACGGCTTAATGCCCTCACATACTTGAAAACATTATTTGTTCTCAGCGGGACCCTTAAAGTATAATTAGAATAAAGCCTAACAATCCTCTTCCTCCACCCTATTTCACCTCATAGTGGGGATAGTAGAATGTTTCTGCTCCAAATAGAACAGCACACACGAAAAACCATCTTGTATGATAAAATTAACCCGAATTTTTACATAGGATATT
>JARVJS010000161.1 GCA_029776125.1 Nitrososphaeria archaeon | reverse complement strand
CAAATTTAATTTCTCCAATAATATTTGGAAGTTTAGGTAACATTTTCGGCTACAAATTTGTTATGGAAATAACTTTTATACCTGTACTATTAGCTTCATTATACTTAATGTTAAAGAAGTTTTAAAAATTTTTTTATATTCTAAAAATAGTATATGATGCACATGTATAGTCGTACGCGAATCCTAAACTATGATGTTCTTTTATCACATGGTAATGTTGAAGGAAGGAAAGTTGTTCTGGATGTTCTTGAAGCGGGACTAAAGGCTGCAGACCCATACTATAATATTCTAAAACTTGTTAAGAAAGTTAACAATAAGCTAATAGTAGGATACAAGGATTTCGAACCCCCTGGTGACCCAAATAGTGGTGATTTGATAATTGACTTAGATAAAGTTGGTTCAATATATGTGGTGGGTGCAGCTAAAGGTGTACAATCGGCTGCAAAAGCTCTAGAAGACATTTTAGGTGATAGGTTAACAGAGGGGCATGTAATAGCAAAAAAAGGCGATGAAAAGATATTGAATAAAATAAAGGTCACCTTCGGCGCTCATCCCGTACCAGATGAGGATTGTGAGAAAGGCGCTCAAGCAATTTATGAAATAGCAAAAAAGGTTAGAAAGGGTGATGTTGTATTCACTCTAAGCGGGAATGGCGGTTCTTCACTTCTAACATTGCCCCCTCCAGGGATATCTATTGAAGATGTGCGCGAACTAACTTACATGATGCAAGTTGAAAGAGGCGTTCCTACGGAGGATTTGAACGTTATAAGAAATCATATTGATTTGCTAAAAGTTGGAAGAATGTCTCTGCTGATGAAGGATGCTCTGCAAATCCATATACTCTTATGGGATGCAGGTGACCCATTACCATCAAAAACTGGTATGTCAAGTTATGAAAAACTTCTTTCACAAAATCGTTGGCTTCACGCCCTACCTGATAGCACAACATTCAAAGATGCGTATAATGTACTCAAAAAATGGAATGTTTTGGACAAGATTCCACCTTCAATAAGGAAGCATATTGAAGAAGCTGACCCAAAATATGAGACTCCGAAAAAGGAGGATTTTAAGGACATAAAATTTAGGGTTTTTGGCGTCTTGCCCAGACGAGGTCCGATCACTGAAGCAAGTAGGAAAGCTGAGAGTCTAGGCTATATGCCAATAATATTAACTGAATGGCTGCAGGCAGAAGCTAGAGAGGCTGGAAAGGTTATAGCAAGTATTGCCAAAAATATAGAGTTTTCAGAAAGACCATTTAGACCACCATGTGTTCTTCTAACAACAGGCGAACTTATTGTAACAGTTGGAGAGTATAGGGGAATTGGTGGAAGAAATCAGGAATTCACGCTCTCAGCCGCGCTACAAATAAAAGGAAGTAAAAAGGTGGTCATAGGGGCTGTCGATACGGATGGAACCGATGGGCCGGGAACACAGTTTGTAAAAGATTATGGGCAAATACCATGCCTTGCAGGAGGTCTGGTTGATGGAAATACTGCTGAAGAAGCTGAAGCAAAGGGCATAAATATATTTGAGGAACTTAAAAACCATAATTCTACAATACCATTGCTAAAGCTAAATAGTGGAATTATAACCACTCAAGGTGTAAGCTTAAACGATTTAAGTGTAACACTTATATTAAAATAGCTAAATAGTAATCGGGTGAGTAAGAATGAGTGCACGAATAAAAAATGTTTATGCTCGTGAAATAATTTCTATGCGAGGCCATCCTGGAATAGAGACGACAGTCGAACTAGAAGATGGTTCAAAAGGAACCGCTATTGTTACTGCCGGAGTTTCAGTTGGAGAAAATGAAGTCTTCTTCATACATGACGGTGGTACAAGATTTAAAGGCCTTGGTTTAAAAAGGGCTGTTGAAATTGTTAACACAATACTTGGACCTGCCGTAAAAGGAATGGATGCCACAAACCAGAATGCAATAGACGACTTGATGATAAAGCTTGATGGAACACCAAACAAATCAAGATTAGGTGGAAACTCTATAGCAAGTGTTTCTGCGGCAGTACTAAAGGCAGCTGCAAACAGCCTAAAAATACCACTATACCAGCATATAGGAGGTGTTTACGCACGCGTTCTACCCGTTCCAGGAGTTATCTCGTTTGTTGGACAAGACCGATACGGTGGTGGTGAAAGGTCAGGTGATAAGCCAAGCTACTCTTTCCTAGCATATGGGTTCAAGAGCTTTTCTGAAGCATCTTATGCATGCTGGGAGATAAGAAACGAATTCCTTAAGATTGTTAAAGAGAAGCTTGGATTCAGAACACATCCAACTCCACATGCGCACCTTGTAATTACATATCATCCTAAGATAACGCATGATGAACAACTTTGGCAGATGATGATGGATGCAGTAGAAAACTTAGGCTACAAGAACAGAGTGGGATTTCAAGTCGATGTAGCCGCAACAACATACTATGACAAGAAAAAACAAAAATTTATTGGGCTTTTCTCAAGAGAAGAAAAAACAAAAGAAGACTTAATAGAACTTTACAAGAAAATGGTCAAAGATTACCCTTTCATTGTCCTAGAAGATCCTCTTGAAGAAAATGATGTAGAAGGGCATGCGCTTCTAACAAAAGAATTAGGAATACAAATAGTGGGAGACGACTTCTTCACAACAAACATAGAACGAGTGAAAAGGGGAATTGAAGCAAAAGCATGTAACACTGTACTTTTGAAGGTAAACCAGATTGGGACAATAACAGAAGCTTTCGAAATGGTAGAATATGCATACAGACATGGATATGCTGTAATGCCGTGTAGCAGTAGGGGTGAAGGTGCTGACATAGCGGACTATGCCGTAGGATTGAACACTGGACAAATGAGAGAAGGAGGAATAGACGAAACAGCAAACAGGCTTCTAAAAATAGAAGAAGAACTAGGTAGTAGAGCAAAATTTCTAGGAAAAGACTCTTACAAGCTAAGATAGTCTTCCGTTCTAGTGGGAATAGATTAAAAAGAGTAACTGATGATACATTTAGTTATAGCCCAATGTTTGTTATGGCAACAATTGTTGTGCTAAATTTAATTATTTTTTTATCTTCTTATAGAAAGGTATATAACAAATGGTTTAACGACTGACGCCATAAGAGGTTGGCTGCTCAAGAATTTTTTTATCACATTGTATCTCTGCATTCGGTAAAAGTATTATTCTTGGATTATAGTTGAAGGTGTTTTTTATTTCTTCTATAACTTCCTTCCAATTGTCTATCCATATCATTGATGCTTTTTCTGCTATTGGAAGGAATGGGTCTGGTGTTTTATACTCTGAAAATATGATTAATTTTTTGAATGGAGGTTTTGATGGCACACTATGGCCTGGTGCATATTCATTTAAGCCAAATTTTCCATACAAATAGTGTGTGCTTTGTCCTTCTGGTGCATGTGCGATTATTACCATAACACCATCTTTCTTGACTTTATTTTTCCAGTTCGAATATGCAAGTGTTGCCTCGTTTGCTTTTGCATACGTGTTTGCAATAATAACATCAGCTTCCTGTGGAACGTTTTTTGTTGAGTAATGTTCCCTTGCAACTTTTACTCCTCCAAGAAATTCGCTTTGAAGGTCTCCGGCAAAAACATCTGTACTATCTCCTACACCATTCAGTAACACATCTATTTTCATATCCATTCCAGCAATCTTTCCAGCCTCATCAATATCTGCTCTAGTCTGGTTTCCCTCCAGAAAGCCCCAATATGATTCTGCTGGCGGATTCTGTCTATGCACAACCATATGGTTAAAAAATATCATGTTATATGATGCAATTCCCGGTAGGATTATTTTTGCACCACCACCGTATCCAGTCATAGGATGTGGAACAATACTACCGATACCTATTCTCAAATCACAAGAATGATATTCTGAGTTTAACCAAGGTCAATTAAGCCACTAAAAGGAG
>JARVJS010000108.1 GCA_029776125.1 Nitrososphaeria archaeon | reverse complement strand
AAAAGTTAAAATGCGATAATTATCACCACCCTTAAAGTCGGCTATGCAATTAGAACATGGAGCACAAGCTGATATTGAAAATTTAAGACTAATTTTAGCCACAGATGTGGGTAGTACGACAACAAAGGCTAGACTTTTTAAAAGGATGGAAAACAGGGAATACAGGTTTATTTCAAGCGGGGAAGCGCCGACAACCGTTGAAAAGCCTTTTGAAGATGTTACTGTAGGTTTAAGGAATGCTGTTAGAGAAATAGAAGAACTTTCAGGTTACAAACTTTTAGCAAATTCTGCTGAAACCAGAATCCTTATGCCATTTGATGGGAAAAACATGGGTGTTGATCTTTACGTTAGTACAAGTAGCGCAGGAGGGGGATTACAAATGATTGTTGCAGGAGTTGTTAAAACCATGACCACTGAAAGTTCAGAAAGAGCAGCTTTAGGTGCGGGAGCAATAATAATGGATAGTCTTTCAATAGATGATGGTATACCATTACATAAGAAGATTGAGAAATTGAGGTTTCTTAGACCTGATATGATTTTATTGGCAGGCGGTACCGATGGAGGAACCAAAACGCACGTTTTAGAGATGGCTGAAATTATTAGGGCAGCTGAACCTAAGCCAAGGTTTGGAATAAGTTATAGTCTTCCAGTTGTGTTTGCTGGAAATAAGCTTGCTGCACCGGATGTTGAGAATATGTTAAAAGAAAAGTTTTTTGTTAAAGTTACAGAAAATCTTAGACCAGTTCTTGAAGTGGAGAATGTTGAACCTGCAAGGAATATTATACATGAAATTTTTATGGAACATGTTATGTCTCATGCACCCGGATACGAGAAACTTGTTAAACTTGTTTCAGTACCTGTTATGCCAACGCCAGCGGGAGAAGGTAAGATGATGAGGACTATTGCGGAATCATATGGTATAAATGTGCTTGGTGTAGGTTTAGGTGGCGCTACAACAAACATTTACTCTGTTTATGATAATAAGTTTGTTAGATCTGTTAGCGCAAACTTGGGAATGAGCTATAGTATAGGTAATGTGTTAAAGTCAGCTGGAATCAAGAATATCGTTAGATGGTTGCCTTTTGAAATCAGTGACGACGAGTTATATGATAGGGTAGGAAATAAGATGATAAGACCCACCACTATTCCTCAAACGCTTGAAGATCTTTTAATTGAACATGCTATAGCTAGAGAGGCAATAAGACTGGGTTTTCAACATCATAAAACTCTTGCAAGAGAATTAAAAGGAGTTCACCGTGAAAGAACAATTTCGGATGTTTTTGAACAAGAAGTGAAAGAAACCTACATAGACATGAAAAAAATACATATGATTATTGGTACTGGAGGCCTTCTTTCTCACACACCAAGAAGACAGCAGGCCGCGTTAATATTAATTGACGCATTCCAGGCTGAGGGAATAGTAAAGTTAACTGTAGACAGTGCATTCATGATGCCACACTTAGGTGTATTATCTACAGTTCATCCTAAAGCAGCATTAGATGTGTTAGAAAAAGATTGCCTAGTTCGATTAGGAACAGTAATAGTTTTTAGCGGAGTTTCCGAAAAGGATAAGATAATAGGACATGTAGAGTTAAGAACTGAAGATAAGTCCTATGAAATCGATGTAAAATATGGGGAAATCTATTGCATTCCAATGGGATTAGGTAAAAGAGCCAACGTACAGGCTAAGCCAGAAGGAAATTTTGATGTTGGAGCCGGCAAAGGAAAAACAGTTACAGCAAACGTAGAAGGGGGAATCGTTGGTGTAGTGGTTGATGGCAGAGGAAGACCACTCGTACTTCCAGAAAAATTTGAAGAAAGAAAAGAAAGCCTTCTACAATGGTTCAGTGCATTGAACGCTTATCCAATCGTAGGTGGTGGGATAATATGAGCACATATTCTACACACGCTTATACACCGGGACTAAGGGTATGCTGGTGTACTACAGTAAGAAAGGAAAGAAGACTGCCCTTGCCCGGTGAAATACTTGTTAAGAAAGGAGACTATGTTTCACAGGATCAGGTTGTGGCAAGAACACAAATTCCAGGAGAAGTCCAAATTGTTAACGCAGCAAGCCTTTTAGAAATTGAACCAGAAGAACTTGAAAGATACATTATCAAGAAAGTGGGAGAAAAAGTTGAAAAGGATGAAATTATTGCGTTCAGAAAAGGATTCTTTGGATTAACAACAAGATACGTTAAATCACCTATTAATGGGAAAATAGAATATTTTTCTACAGCCACAGGAAATATTAGTATTAGAGCTGAACCTACAAAAATTGAGATAGACGCATATATTCCAGGAAAAGTTGTAGAAACATTATCAAATGAGTCAGTTGTCGTCGAAACTAGAGCTGCCTTAATAGAGGGAATATTTGGAATAGGAGGAGAAAAAAAAGGAGAAATATTTGTAGCAGTAAATGAACCATCACAAGAAATGTCACCTGAAAACATTAATATTGATTGTAAAGGAAAGATTATTGTTGGAGGCGCTACGGCAAGTTTTGAAGCCATAAAAAAGGCAATCGACTATGGTGCTAAAGGGCTTATCGTCGGAGGCTTAGCATTTAAACAGATCAAGGAAATTTTGGGATACGAGATAGGAGTTGCTATAACAGGCCACGAAAACCTACCACTAACTATAATATTAACCGAAGGTTTTGGAAGACTAGAAATGGCTAAAAAGACATTTAACATTCTTAAGACATTTGAAGGATACAGTGCATCAATAAATGGTGCAACACAAATTAGAGCAGGAGTAATTAGGCCTGAAATAATAATTCCACTTAAAAAAGAAGAATGCGAAGAAGAAGAGGAAATATTATCAAGTAGCATAAGACCTGGAACAAAAGTTAGAATAATAAGACACCCATATTTTGGATACCTAGGGAAGGTGATAGATTTACCAATAGAAATAGATTGTGTAGAAGCCGAATGTATGGTTAGAGTTGCTGTTATAGAATTGCAGGACGGAAGAAAAGTTAAGGTGCCTCGTGCAAACATAGAACTTTTCGACTGGTGATCTTTTGTCAAAGAAGGATAGCTACTATTTTGATTACTTTGTTAGTGCACTATTCTTTTTTTCCTCCACCCTTCTTGTATTGAATATGCTGACAAGCTTTTCTTTAGACCCCAATTACAGGGTATTGATAATTTACTTTATATGTACTTTAATTGGAGTTGTGGCCTTAAAACTTTTAACAAAGAAGACTGGAAAGAAGAACATCAAACAACTGATTATATACTCTTTTTTTATTGCATCCTTTTCTGAAATAATGCTTTCCCTCGTATATAATACATTTTTTAGCCCAATTCTAACTTTCGGTCCCATGATAACGGCATCATTAATTCTTATGCTATCCGAAAGATTCTAAAAGTTCAATCTACTTTCTCCTTCTCTTTTTCTTTCTCAGACAATTCTTCAATCTTTGTAAGAAGTTTTTCAATATCTTCTCTTTTTTCAAATACACTCAAATAATTGAAGCTTTCAGGTCCAAGAAGGTAAAGGAATGGCGCAAAAATAACATAACTTATCTGGGTGCCAACGAATGCTACAGGTTTTATAGACTCGAGAAAGAAGATGGCAGGAACCTCTAACTTTTTTTCCACAATCTTCTTCGCAATCTTCTCAATAAGTTTATTTTTCTCTTCTTCTGAGAAATCTTTCCTCCAAAACATCCTCGGTACCTTAGAAAGGCATAGTAAATAAAATTTTAAATAAATTTTTAGAAAAAATTAGCTTGGAACTAAATCATCTAAGTCAAAAACCAAGAAACCTTCATTACGTAATTTCTCTTTACCTAAAATTTTTTTAACAATCAAGCCATAATTTTTTTCACCTATTCTCAGAGAGTGACTCCACTATCTTTTGCCAGCAAAGTATCTTTTAGCATCCTCATAAGATAGTTCCTTCCATTTCA
>JARVJS010000166.1 GCA_029776125.1 Nitrososphaeria archaeon | reverse complement strand
CCTCCAACAGCAAGCACATGACTACCAAATCTTGTCCTTGTAAGAAGGATAGTGAAAATAGCCGTAAAAACAATAAACCATAAAAACACGCCAGGAACAGGGCCAAGATAAGTCTGTAATATTCCATCTAAGAATGTGTTTACACGTAAATAACTATAAGTAGTTACAGAAATGAACAGTAATACGCCTCTGATAACCCACATTGTGGCTAATGTTACAAGGAAAGAGGGAGCACCCGTTTTGGTTACAATGGCACCATTTATTAAACCAATTAAGCAGCCTAATAGTAAAACCATTATCATCGCTAATATAGGATCAATTCCACTATGAGCCAATGTGAGAAAAATGTATGCACATAAAGCCCATGTAGAGGCTACAGACAAATCTATTTCTCCAACAGTTATAACTATGGCTTCGCCTAGCACAACAAGGCCAATATCACCAGCTGCTCTAAGTATTCCACGCCAAATAGTTTGAGTAAAAAAGTCAGGTCGCCTTATTCCAAATATTAAGAAAATCACTAATGCAGCCACAAACATTCTAAATTCAGAAGACTTTAACAAATCTTTCATTTTTCTTCACCTAATCCAAAAGAGCCCTCTAGCTTTAATATGTACAGTTGCAAATATTAAAAGGATTATGCCAACAACGGACATATATAGAGTTGCAGGTACTCCTGCAATTGCAGTTCCTCTTTGAACGACTACAATGATTAATACGCCTATTGTTGTTCCTAAAATGTTAGCTCGACCAGCCCTACAGCCTCCTATAACACTAGCGCAAATGGCAAACAGTGGAGCCTCAACCATCACATCCGATGCTACATAAAATTGACGATTAAAAAAGAAAATTGCAGTTAAGGCTGCCATAAGTGCAGAAAGCATGAAACATAATATTTTAGTTCTCTCAATTCTGACACCAACATTCCTTGCAACCACAGGATTCCCTCCAACAGCAAGCACATGACTACCAAATCTTGTCCTTGTAAGAAGGATAGTGAAAATAGCCGTAAAAACAATAAACCATAAAAACACGCCAGGAACAGGGCCAAGATAACCTTGAAGCAAGTTTGTAAATAAAGTATTTTTATCTCCAAGATAGCCCTCATGCTCACCTTGTGTTATAGCAGTCAGTATACCCTTCCATATTACCATACCAACAAATGTTACAATAAATCCAGGTACATTTAATCTAATACTCAAATAACCATGAATGAAACCAATGCACGATGCAAGTATCAAAGTTGGTATAACGGCGAGAGGAAGAGAAAAACCTAGACCTGTAGCAAAGCCATCATAAACCCATAATGAAAGAGAAAGAACAGCGGCTGCAGAAAGATCTATTTCACCCGACGCAATTACAAATGATTGTGCAAGAGCAATAAAACCTAGTTCAGCTGAAAGTATTGCAATAAGAGTAAAGGTTTCATAAGAATAGAACGGTGCCTCAATTACGGAAAATACAAAGATAGCGGCAAAAAGTATCATTACAAGTATAGCTTCTGTACGCATACTAGCTCTAATTTCCCCCTTAATATTTAAATTTTATGTGCATGAGAGATACTCATCTACAATCAATTTTTTAATTTTATAATTCTTGGGTAGAATACATAACATATCATTAGTTTGTCGGATATAATTTCAGATAATATATGTTTAGAATTAAAAAGACACTAAAATTATGCAAAATTTGTGAAATCTGTTTTTAATTGGCTTACTAGAATGATAGATTAAAAATAAGTTTAAAAATTAGAAAATTAGAGTATAAGGTGATTGTTATGGAGAAGATTGGAAAGTTTTTAAGGTTGAATCGGATTTTAAGAAAAGATGGTCGAACTTTGGTTGTTGCAATGGATCATGGCTTGGGGGGTACAACTGAGGGTATAGAGGATATCTTTGATGTTGTTAGAAAGGTTTTTGAAGGTGGTGCCGATGCGATTATGGTAAACTTTGGAGGCGTTAAGAGGATTGTAGAAAACTTTAGTGGTAAAATTGGTATAGTTTTGACTATACCCTTTGATCCAGAATATGTTAAGTTTGCTGTAAAATTGGGTGTTGATGCAGTCAAAACCACTTACTTTGGTCCAATTCCATTAACAGAGGAAAAGTATCTGCAGTTTTCTTCAATTGGCAGAGCATGTGAGGAATGGGAGATGCCTTGGATGGCCGAAGTAGTTCCAGTAGACGATAAGAGAACAATAGTATATGATGCTAGTACTATAAAGAGGGCTGCTAGAATAGGTTCAGAACTTGGAGGAGACTTGGTTAAGACTGCATACGCTGGGACAGTAGAAGAGTACAAGAATGTTGTGAGATCATGCCTTGCACCAATAGTAGTAATGGGTGGACCAAAAATGGAGAACGAAAAAGATGTACTACAGATGGTGAAAAACAGCGTTGATGCCGGCGCAGCTGGAGGGGCAATAGGAAGAAATATATGGCAACACAGGAATCCAACAAAAATGGTAAAAGCATTAACAGGAATAATACACGAAAACATGAAAGTAGAAGAGGCAATAGAAATATTACAATAGCTTAGTTATCTTCACACTATTAAAGACTATATCACCTTGGGACTTCATTATCTTTTCTATTCTATCCCTTGTCACGCCTGGCGTTGTACCTATTTCTGTTAAACATGCGGCACCAGAAGCTTGCGCATATGTTAAAATTTCAATTATATCGTTTAAATTCAAATCTTCTACATTCTTTCCTTTAGTCAAGAGTTTATAGATTATTCCTGCAACTAGAGCATCACCTGCACCTGTAGGGTCTATTACATCAACTTTGAAAGCATCCTGTTTTATTAGTATACGCTCTTTTTTAATGTAAGCGTATAATCCCTTTGCACCCAAACTTATTACTGAGATTTTTACACCCATTTCAGCCAACTTTTTCACTCCATCCTCTATATTTTCAAATTTGGTCATCTGTCTTAATTCAACATCGTTACAATGTACAATGTCTGTTAAAGACAATGCTGGGTAGATATAGGTCCAATCTTTACCATAGGGTTGTACACAGTCTAGAATAGTTATTGAATTTATGCTTTTTGCAATATTTAGAACATGTCTAATTTTGAAATCATATTCACCCAAAACTCCACTGGCCTGATAAAATATCATAGGCTTATTTTCTAAAATTCTTTTCTCTACATCTTCAACTTTCAGATATTCATTTGCACTTGGTTCTGCAATAAAACGACGGTCTTCACCCCTTATAACGAGAGCGACGCATTTACTTGTTTCATACTCTTTTGTCTTTCTAAGAAAAGTTTTTACACCCTTAGACTTCAAATAACTTTCAATAAAGTATCCAAAGATATCGTCACCAATCAAACCAACAATTCTAACATTACCCTCTAACATTCCCATTTGCATTAGATCAACAGAAACATTTGTTGGATGCCCACCAGTCCTCATAATTCTTTTAATATCCTAATAATAAAACTTATATTATACTATAAACTAATAAAAAATATTTATGAATATAGAGACTTGCAGTTTTCATGTCAAGTTCAAGCACTCCTGTTAAATTAAATGAAATCTTTTTGATGAAAAGGAATTCTTTGAGGCTTAATGGGTATACTATTAGGTCAGAGCCTTTTCCTCTTCTTCCAGGGAATAGTTCAATATCACCCTTCAATTTTAGAGAAGATGAACCGCTAACAGTTATTATATCATTTTTGAATACGCCTAAATCAATATAGCCTTTTACAATCTTCCACCATTCTCTAACACTTGTAACTTCATCCAAGAAGATGAAGCTTGATGCAATATTATTTGCCTTTTTATAGTCAAGATACCAGAATTACTTTCTTTAAATCTTCTAAGTCAACGGCAAGATCGCATGTGAAATAGAATATCCTAGTAGGTTTTACAGAGTTTTCTTCGATAAGCTTTTTTATCAAAAGTTTTATGCCTGTCGTTTTACCGACTTGTCTTGGTCCTACAACAAAGTTTAATGAGAAGGGTTCAAGACATATTTTGTTTATTCACATTGGAGACCAACGCTCTTTCATTCTTTCCCATTCTCTAATTGTGTGATCTTCTTCATTGTTCCACCATGGATTA
>JARVJS010000098.1 GCA_029776125.1 Nitrososphaeria archaeon | reverse complement strand
TTGTTTATAGGGAGTCACTACCGTTCACCACTGGACTTTGACGATAATGCGGTAAAGAATGCTATAGATAATCTTAAACTCATAGAATCTGCTTTCGCTGAACTAAATTTCTTTAACCAACATGAAAGCAATTTTGTTGACGAGGTTAAAAATTTTTGTAGTAGTATAATAGAAGAATTCGAAAGAGCAATGGACGATGACTTTAAAACGCCAATAGCATTGGCAGTATTCATGAAGTTGGTTAAGGAAATACATAAGTATGCAGCTGAAGGAAAGTTGAATAAAGAAAATTCAAAAATATTTAAAGAAACGTTTGAAAAAATATCATATGTTTTCGGGCTAAAGTTTGCAAGCATAAGCGAAGAGGAAGCTAAGGTTATTGAAGAATTGGTTAGAAAAAGAAATGAGTTTAGAAAATGTCGTAACTTTCAAGAGGCTGATGCTATAAGAGAAAAACTTAAGGAAAACGATATAGAATTAATAGACTATCCTGACAAGACAATATGGTATAAGAAGTATATGGTAAAACTTAATTGATTTCAATTTCAAAAATAGAAAAAGGGAGAAATCTGAAGAAAGAAATTTATTTCATAAGGCTAATTGCTCTAAAAGGAATCAATTTCTTCTAGAAAATGATCTAATAAAGTAGTACTAAAGATTAGCATTAAAGAAAAGCATTAACATATGATAAGTAGCTTGTTAAAAACTTCTAACCATTTACTCTAGCAAGACTCTGATAATCCGATAAACTAATATACCAGTATAATATTATACTAGTTTGTGCGGGTAAGTCAGTTACAGGCCATAATATTGGATGAACTATCTAATAACATGGATGGTGTCTCATTTAATAGGTTAGCCTCTATTCTGCATGGTAAAATTTCAAGGGTAACATTAATCAGGGAATTGAATAGGCTAAAAGAAAATAATCTTATAAGTGTTGAAAGGGATAATTTTCATAGGCAGAAGAAGATTTTCAAATTAAATTCTAGGATAATTAATTTGATTAAAGAAATGCGAGTGCATGAAGAAATGGCTTTAGGAGATCCTGTAAACAGGTTCTCTACCTTGTTTCAGGAATATTTTAGGAAAATTAGGGAAACTAAAGACGAATTTATAAAAAGTTACCTTAAGATTCGCTTATCACGACTTGTTACTTCAATAATCTATAACTTTTAACAAGGTGATGTTAGTTGAAAATTATTCTAACATGTGATAAAACATTAACTGGAACGTATAGAGATATACCCCTTTTAGACTTTTTACCATGTGCTCCTTCAGAAAAGGTTCCTTCATTCATTTACAATATTTTAGACACTCAACTGGCACATGAAAATGGAATATTGAAGGTGGCGCCATATTCCCTTAGAAAAGTTGAAGCATCACTTTTAGCTCATAGAAATGCTAATGACACAGTTGTAGTGCACTCATCTTATGTTCAAGATTTCATTAGTGAAGAAACTGAAATCGTAGGAGTGTCTACAATGGATCCGCTTGGTCTTGGTCCAGTTTCAATGATGTTTACGTTTGGCGGCCTATTAACATCATATAGTAAAAAAAGCTTTATAGAACTTATTAAAAAATTGGATCGCATACGAGTTAAGAATGGCTATAGGTACAAGATTGTTGTTGGTGGTCCAGGGAGTTGGCAGCTTGTTATAACTGAGAAATGGAAAGAATTGAATATTGACCATGTTGTTGTTGGAGAAACGGATCACGTTATAAACGATCTATTTAATGAGATAGTTTATAGTAAGCTTCCTGAAGTTGTATATGTTAAAAGTTTTCCAAAGGTTGAGGAAATATCGGTGATTGTAAACCCCTCATACAAGGGTATGGTTGAGGTTATGAGGGGTTGTGGGCGGAACTGTAAATTTTGTGAACCAAACTTGAGATTTGTGCGATTTATTCCAATTGAGAAGATAATTGCTGAAGCTGGTGTGAACTTAAGGTACGGTATAGGTCACTGTTGGTTGCATAGTGAGGATATCTTCTTATACATGCTAGAAGATCATAAAAATTTTTATCCAAATTCAGATGAAGTGGTTAATTTATTTAGACGTGTTATGAGTTTGAAGGGTATGGTTTATGCTAACCCAACTCATGGTAGTATTGCGCCTGTTGTTGCCACGCCGTCAATGGTCGAGCAAATTAGTGAAGTCGTGAATGCATGTCCAGATAAGTGGGTTGGAATACAAATAGGTCTTGAAACAGCTTCATCCACGCTTATGAGAAAGTATATGGCAAATAAGGTTAAGCCATTTTCTGTTGAAGAATGGCCAAAAGTAATATTGGAAGGCACATATATTTTAAATAAAAACTTTTGGTTCCCAGCATATACTACAATGGTTGGTCTTCCAGGTGAATCTAGAGAAGATTCTCTTGAAACCGCAGGTTTAATTTTGGCGATGGAAAGGTTTTTGAGTGAACGGCTGGGTTCAAGAGCTCATTTTACAGTAACACCATTAGCCTTCATACCATTAGGTGTCTTAAGAAACGAGAAGTTCTTCAATATAGCTGATTCTCTTACAGAAGAACGTTTTCTACTCATTTATACTGCCTGGAAACATATCGCAAAGGAACTAAACTCAAGTCTTCCAATGGTGCTAAAAAATAATCCTGTAGGTAGAATATTGTTTCCGCCAATAGCAAAGTTTGGAATCTGGGCGCTTTTAAGGGCAATAAGAAGTTGGGGTGTAAACCAAGGTTATGATCCAGATAAGCCGATAAAGCCTCTAGAAGATATTAAGTTAAAAACTTAGTGCGTAAGATACCAGCATATAACGTCTCTAACGGTTCTTATATCCTCAAGCCACACGAACTCGTTCACGCCGTGGAAGTTTGTGTCATTCCTTATTGGACCATAACATATAGTTGGAATTCCCTTAGCACTAGTATACCGTCCATCGTTTCCGCCGAGTTCTGCTGCAACTGGAATAACTTTCTTCGTTACGTTTTCAATAGCCTTTTTAAAGTTTTGTACAAGTGGTAAGCTTGGGTCCGTATAATAGTTTCCACCACTTAGGTTAATATTCAATTCAATCTTGTATCTTGGGTCCCCAAGGTCAACCTTTGAAAGGAATTTTTCTAATTCTTCTCTAGCCTTAAACTCGTTTTCTTCAGGTATGAGTCTCATATCGAATGTTGATGTTGCAACACCGGGTATGATATTGCTTTTAATTCCTGCCTCAAGCATTGTAACAGAAAATCTTCCCCAAACTTTAGGCTTATAAGAACCTGGTGGTGCATCAAATTTTGAAAGTTTATTTTCCCTAAAATTCTTGAATTCTTCAAGCTTTACAACAAGCTTGCACATTCCCTCTAAAGCGTTTAAAGCCTTGTGGGGATATCCAGCATGTCCTTGTATACCTCTAACAGTTATTGTTCCTGAAACTATACCACTTGCACCAATTGACAATATCTCTGTTCCAGCATCAACGATTAAAGCTTCGTCACCATTTATTCCAACATCATTAATTAAATATCCAAGTCCAAGCTCTCCCCCAATCTCTTCATCAACCGTGGCCAAAATCTTCATATTCATTTTAGCACTTTTACCAACTTTTCTTGCAGCTCCAAAAAGTGTTGCTATTGCACTTTTGTTATCCGCAGCCCCTCTACCGTAGGCTTTACCATTTTCTAAAGTTAGAGTAAATGGATCATATTTCCATCCATTACCCGCTGGTACAATATCAAAGTGTGCTATACACAAGAGTGTCTTCGGCGCTCCAACATCTAATGTTGCAACAACGTTTGGTCTTGGTAAACGGTCTTTCGCTTTATCTTTTGCATCAAATATTTCAGCCTTTAAACCTATCTTTTCAGCTTCATCCGCTATTACCTCAGCGCATTCTCGGTAATATGTTTTTGTTACAGAATCTGTATTGTATGAAACAATCTTCTTAAGAACGTTTATCTCATACTCAAGTTCTTGCATGTTTTGCCTCTTACAGGCTGTTTTAATAAACCTTACTTTCTTTGAAAGATTTTTAAACAAGCTTTTCTCAAAATCTGCCCTTGGAGAAGCTGGGATTTGTCTGCAAAAAAGCATGTAGTAATTGTAGGTGCAGGTCCTGCGGGAATTTTTACTGCACTTGAGCT
>JARVJS010000004.1 GCA_029776125.1 Nitrososphaeria archaeon | reverse complement strand
ACAGCTACTTCAATACGTCCAATTTTTCTTGAGCTCCAAGAAGGCTTTAAGATGCCATAAACGGTTCTCCAGCACCTCTGTAACCCATCGTGAGCACGATCCCCGTTTTTCCCCAAGAACTTTTAAGCAATAGCCTCCTCTTCTCTGGATCATAGGTATAATATCGACCTAGAAGGCCCCAATAAGCTGAAAGCTTGTTCCCATACTCTCCGAGATGCTTAGAGGATGAATTTGTAGTTTACAGTTGTCCTTATTAAATCAGTAGCTCTATCGACAAGGGAGTTTAACTCCTCACGTGTCCAGTTTGTAGCTCTCCTCAGGCTCGTAGCCTAAAAGCCTTAGAAGCAAGTTTCCTCCAGTAAAGAATTCTGTACCTATTACAGCAAACCTAGGATTGTCGTGAACTGGTTGAGCCAACCCCCTCTCATCAAATAAGTAGATCGATGATTTTCCATTATGCTCTACACTTACTAGAATCATGCGAAAGTCTAAATCTAACTCATGCTCACGCAGTTCTCTAAACCTAGTATTAAAATTGATTCGATCTGTTTAACGGCTCCTTCAAACTGTTCAAAAGTTGGGGTCCTCTTGTTCCATTCCTTAACAGCCAGATCTTTAAGAACATTTTCACTTATCCTATAACTCTGCTTAATAAGAGAGGCATCACCAGCTCCTCCCGCTATTACAAGTGGCACGTACTCTTCATTTACTTTTAGGAGGATAGGATACACCTTCTTAGTTTCATAGCTTACAGGACTAACAGTCACTTTGGAATCTGATGAGATAACTACACCCTCTTTACCCTCCGAAATCCATTTCAAAGCAAGAATTAAAGTCATGATCTAACCCTCCTTTTAAGTAACATTTATTAATGTTCTAGACATTGTTTAAGCTTCTCAGCAACGTCTAATAGGGATATTAATTTCTCATTTTGAAGATCTAAAGTATAAAATTCCAAATCGAACTTTCTTTTTCCTTTAATCTGTAAACTTCTATGAAGATTCATCTTTTTCCTTAATTCATTTATGTGTCTTAAAAAGGTCAGGTTGTCGAGAATTATGTTCACTTTATGAGCCCAAGACGCTTTTTCATATTTTTCTATAGTTTCGTCTATCTTTTTGAGAGGATAGTTACCTTGCCCGAAAAGCGTCTCCACCTCAAAAATCTGGTTTGCAAACTTTTCGGCTGAAGGAGCTACATAAATATCCGGGCGATAATCCCCAAGGCCCTCATACTCTGTTTGAATCATTTCTTTTATTTGATCTAAATGTTTCAGGTTCATTTCCCTCGCTAGGTATTTAACTATAAACAGCTTAATCGGATAGTGTAGGTCGTCAGCTTCATGTAAACCTTTATCTCTCTTTGTAGCAGTTAGATAAGGTTCTCCTATCTCCCTTAGTTTTGTCTCAAATCTTTTTCTCGCAACTTCAAAAATATGATCAAACCGTGGAGAATCTACATCATCTAATCTCACAAACCCCCAGATTATGCTTGCGATTTCTTTTTTGAGTTCTAGACTCATTTTTTTCGGCTCTATGTTAATGATATCCACTATATGATGCTTCGGAAAGAAGAAAATTGGTTTATTGAAAATTATGAAGCCGAACCGCTGTGAAAATAATTCTTCTATTCTATCTTGAACGCTGTCCCAAAAATCTTTATCCAGGCCTTTTGAGTCTTCTAATCCTACTGAAAATATTCTATCCTCTGCTTCCATCCACTTCTCAACTTCTCGTTTAAATTCATCCTTTCTAATCTTTGATATTATGATGGGTTTAGGTTTACCACCGACTTTCTCTCTATAAATTCTCATACATAATGTTCGGAGAACTCCTATGTGGGCATCATTTTCCAATTCCTTAAGGCCGATTACTTTAGGGTTGTCAGAATCAATTTTCCCACCACTAGTTGAGAATATAAGGTTGAAGAGTTCTGGAACCTCTTCTCCCTCAGCACCTAAGGATGGAACCCCAGGTTCAGCTTCGATCTTCTCAATACTTTCTATTGGTAGTTCTCTTTTCGCTTCTTCTTTTCTTTCTAAACGTTCTTTAAGTTGTTCACTGATGGTTGAATCAAAACTCTCTAAAAGAAACTTAGGCGAAGCTATTATGCCCTTCTGATAAATAGGTACTCTAACTTTAGGTAATACAATTTTTGAAGGTTTTCTTATTTCCTTATCGAACTCTGCTAGTAAAATGGAAGGTTTGGGAGGCAATTTTGCTCTAATTATTGGAACGGTAAGCAATCTCTTTGTTTTCTCTATGTGCGGTATCTTATAGTCTAGCTCATATTCCCTGAGCATAAGAGAGGGTTCTTGGAGCTTAATAATAGGTACAGGAATAGTTCTTCCCTCTTTCTCAATTTTAGGAATCTCTTCACATAACTCTAATTTCTTTAATCCAAGTTCTGAAACCTTTTCTAGTTTTATAAATGGAATTTCTGCACGTTCTTCCTCCTTCTTTGGCGGAGTTATCTCAGTTATTTCTTCTTCCTTTTCAGGAACTGTAACTTTCAGCTCTTTCTCTTTTCTCCACCTTTCCTCCTCTTCTGAATATTCTTCCCCTACTTCCTCTTTTTTCATTCTCATCGCCTTACAATCTCCAACCCTTCATTTGAAATTTTTAATTCAAAGGAACGAATACCAAGGAACAATGCAGGAGTCAGTTCATCAAGCAGTTTCAGTAGCGATATGTTACACTCTTTAATTTCAGATCTAGATTGACTCCAAGGATAGTCACTTGTCGCATATACATCATACCTATGTTGTGATAGAATTGGTCCAGTGATTGTATATATATGACGATAATAATAACTATAACTCATTTCAATGTACGTTGGGAATTTCCATTTTATCTCTTCAAGCTTTTGCTGGATCTTTTGAGCATACTCTGATTTTAAATCCCTTAAAGAAGTGGAGACATAATTAAATACACTTTTGATACTTTCGTTTGAAAAATTCTCCCAAATTATATTATTCAACTCATAAAGAGAGTCGCATAATCCACCTTTTAAATGACCCCAAATTGTATAGCCCCTTTTTACTTCTGCTTCATCTACTCTTGGCTCGAAAATCTTTTCTAATCCAAGGAATTCCCTAAGTGAATTGAAGCTTGTTTGGAGTCTCGGATAGGCTATTATCAAGTGCTTAAATAGTAGGGTTTTGGTGCTAAGCGCAAAGAAAGTATAATAATTATGATTAGCGCTTACATGTAAGCATTTTATGTATATCATTTTTATGATTTCCAACAATTCTTCAGGTTTGTGGATGAGTTCTTCGATTTCGCTTTCTAAAATTTCTTTGGGTTCTATTCCGACTAGTTTGATTATGCGCAATGCTATCTCATTAAGCTTTTTCAAAAACTCTAAAAATGGTGTAGTTTCAGTTTTAACAGTAACGTAATTAAAAGCCCTTAGCCCCTCTTCCTTTTCTAAAGTTACCCACTCTTCAGAGTTTATGTATATTCCAAGGACAAGCCTAACTAACTTTGCTAAACTATTCTCTTTATATTCACCGTCTTCCTTAATTCCACCTAAGAAAAATGGTAAAATATCATTTCGCCTTCTTTCAACTTCAGATAGAGTAACCTTCCCACTTGTTCCAACTATTGTCAAGATAAAATCTCTTAATTTTAATAGTTTAGATGTTGAGTCATGTAAAGGTAATACGTGGTCTTTAATAAATTCCGTCCACGCTTCAGTGTTCCAATATTCGAAGCCCTGAATTTGGTCATAACTTGACATTCTGTCCACCTCATACTTGAGATATTTGGATGTAATCATCGCCAATATAGGCAATTTTTGCTAAGCCAGTAAAGAGGTAAGGAGAGATTTCATCTATCATTTGCATAATCGTCAAGTTAGTTTCACTGAGTCTAGATCTTTCTTCAGCCGCTGTAATTCCTCTGTAATAAATGTATGAGTAGATTTTACCCGCCAACCTGTCTTTAACTCTACTAATATATTCTTCTTTTAAATATGGGAAAACCGTGAAATATTCAGTAAATATTTTTTCTAAATCTGTAGGTGAATAACCTTTAATTAGATGCTTCCATATGGCTTCATTTAACACACTTAGAGCCCCTCCAAAAGACTTACCTTGGCTATATTCAGGCCCGCACAAACCTCCTAGATCGG
>JARVJS010000005.1 GCA_029776125.1 Nitrososphaeria archaeon | reverse complement strand
CTTTAGTCGCGGGGAATCTCGATAAAGAGAATTGAAAGTAGAATAGTAATCTAAAACTACACCTTTTATGTAGCCTTTCGTTGGAATCTCGATAAAGAGAATTGAAAGGAAATTGTTCCCATGTATTTTTCAGTAAATGCAATGTTGATAGCTATATGAGTTGTAGAATCTGCGTGGTTTTCTCTCATCCATCTTCAGAAATTCCTACATGGCCTTATAAGGGCTACGATTACGAAGCACGGAAGAAAGAAATAATGGATCTTCTAAAGAAGAAGTTACCAGACTTCGATATTACTTTTAAAACCGCTATGAGCTCTGAAGATGGAGAAAGGATAGTTAAGGAAGTAGGTGATGTTGATGGATACGTCGTCTACATGATCGGCATATGGGTTGGAGCCGGATACACTATAGCAGGTGCAGGTAAACCTACAATATTAGTAGACGACTTATACGGTGGAAGCGGCGAATTGATTTCAACTTATGCTTGGGCTAAGAACAAAGAGCTGCCTGTATTAGCCGTAGCATCATCCGATTTCGAAGATGTAGTTGAAGCCATAAAGTTGATTAAAGTCGTAGCACTGCTTAAAAAATCAAAGATCATCGACGTAACAGATGAAGATATAGGAAAGACCTCCGAGGCTATCAAAAGTAGTTTAGGTGTTGAAGTTTTAAAGATATCTTCTGAGAAGTTTAATCAGTACTATCGTGAAGCTGATATGAATGAAGCTGAAAAATGGGCTGAGAAATGGATACATGAAGCCTTGAGAGTGATAGAACCTGGTAGAGATGAAATCGTTAAAGCAGCTAGGATGTACTTAGCAATGAAAAAGTTACTAAAGGAAGAGGGAGCCATCGCTATAACTATAGACTGCTTAAGGTTAGTTTACTCAAATAAGCTGGAGGCTTATCCATGCCTTGGATTTTTCCAGTTAAACAACGAGGGATTAATTGGTGCATGTGAAGCAGATTTAAACTCTACGTTGGCAATGCTCATAATTAGAGATTTAACTGGAGAGCCAGGATTCATATCAGACCCTGTCTTCGACTTATCTAAAGGGTGGGTTGTATATTCTCACTGTGTAGCCCCAAGCAGGGTCTATGGTCCAAATGGACCAACAAACCCTTTCATTATAAGGTCTCATGCTGAAGATAGAAGTGGAGCATCCGTACAGTCCCTAATGCCTTTAGAGGAATACGTAACTACGATCCAGGTAAACCCAACTGAAAAAGCTATGACTATCCATGTAGGTAAGGCTATAGCCAATATAGACGACGAAAAAGCTTGCAGGACTAAACTAGCCGTAGAAGTTAAAGCCGACCGCATACTTGAGAACTGGAGGTGGGGATGGCATAGAGTAACATTCTACGGAAACTGGCTGGATGAGCTTAGAGGCTTGGCTAGGCTGATGGGCTTTAAATTGTACGAGGAGGATAAGTGAGCTCAGCATCTCTAATGAAGTATTGTTAACATGACGACGTATACAACTGCGGCTATTACCCCTACGATTATAGGGATCGTTGGAAACGACCTATCGATTTAGGATAAACTTATTACAGATGATTTTCTTAGTAAACTATATAAGAAATCAATCGCTCTAATTCTTTTCTGTAAGCATGAATGAAGTCTCTTAAGAACAGGACCAGCTTTCATCCAATTGAATTTTTCTTCAAGAAAATTTAAAGTATCATTTCCTCTTTTCATTTTAATGATTGTTAAGACTAGTAAACAATAAATAGGTAAGTTTCAATTCATGCTCACTTTTGTAAAGTTTATTGATAGAAATTCGTAAGTGGAAAATGAAGAAAGGTATTCATGTTAATAAGAGAGTTGTACCAATTGAATGATCTTAAGAATCACGAACATATCGTGCTTAAGTAACTTAAACTTCTTCAAGCAGCCATTTCGGAAATGATAACAAGATCGCTGAAACCATTTTTTGACTTCTAGAGGAACAACTAACATTGCAATGGACTTAATCTCATTATTGACAAACAATATCTTTGGCCTGCTTCTTTAGTACATCCTAAAACGTTTTTCTCTTCAGGAGCCTTATTTTTATTTCGAGCGAAGCTTTTTCCTCGTCACTAATGTTGTTGAAATCCTCATCTGCAGTTATTAGGGTATTTAATGCTCTTCCCCTTTCTTTAAGGAGCCTTATGTAAGCAATATGCAGCAGATCGAGAGTCTTCAGCCTCAGCCTTCTAGAAATGGTTATAGCTGTTGCTATCGGAAAGTATACGCTGTCAAACTTAGGAACCTTGGCTCTACTATCGACCTTCTCATATTTCAACCCAAATCTTTTGAGCAAGTATAGAAGCAACGTTGGTACAACCAATTCCTCCCTTACTTTCAGCTTCTCTTTAAACTCAGTTAACGATATTCTCCTGCTTAAAACGCTAGCTAACTCTAGCAAAACGAGCTCCGAAACAATCTTATCTTCTTCGTTTTTAAGAATCATGCTAGCAGACTTTTGCAAAGGATCTTCAGGATCTAATGCCGCAACTATTATGCTCGTATCCACGTAACTCATGGGAACCTCTCTCTTTCAATGAGCAACTGCTTCAAAGCGCCAGGAAGCTTTATTGGCATACTACCCTCTTTTTTCTCAAGTTCAAACAGTTTCCTTAGGGCTGAGGAAACCTCTGAAACCTCGTCAAGACTATCTATTCCAAGCTTAATCAGCTCCCTCAAAGCCCTACTCCTTGAATCGAAAATGCCAAGTTCAACTAATGCATCTACTTGCTTAAGCTCCTCGTCCCTTAACCTTACTGGAATTGTACGTGAACCCATAGGTATACGTATACGCATACGTATATAAGCTTTATCTTTTATCACGAATTAGCACGAGTTTTGCTCGTTCAGAAACTATCTATGAAAATAACTTAGATTTTAAGACGATAACTGTCGCAACACTTCTCAACTCAGTATTTTCTCGTTATGGGTTGGAGTTTGCTGCTCATTGTAATGTCAATTATTGCCTTCTCGACAGGCATTTCACATTAGGGTTCTGAGTTAAGTAGGAATACATAGTGAATTGTTATTTTCATTCCTACTCAACCCTTCCCTCTCTATTATTTCATTGAGGGCTCTTTGGGGGAACCCTTCTCCCCGCATCTGAAGGTTCAATACCGCTACTATGTCTCTATCCATTGCTAATCCGCATTCTTCGCATTTCATTATCCTGCCCTCATAGGAAGCCATGCTTCCAGAACAGAGAGGGCAGGTTTTAGATGAGTTTTTAGGATTAACATATTTTACAGGCAACCCGTTCCAGAGGAGCTTGTATTCAAGCATGAACTGAAACGTTCTTGCATTCCACTTTGATAGCTTTCGGTTCATTTTCTTTGAGTGGTTTAGAATTTTATCCTTCATGTTCTTAAGTCTCTCCATGATTGCTCCACAGTTCTTCTCCTTGAGCTCCCTCGCAATCTGTGCGGTTAGTTTGTGCATGAAGTCTTTGGCTCTATTCTCCTCACGTTTAGAATACTTCTCTAATAGTCTCCTTGAAGTTAAAGGCTTGAACTTAGATAACTTTTGTATTCTCCTCCGCTTAGTTTCATAGGTTCTGTGAATATGGTAGAGTTCTTTTAGGTCGTAGCGCTTTATTTCACCATTTATAGATGAGGTTACATTCATCAAGTTTACATCGAATGAAGCCCATTTATCCGCTTTGGGCTCAACGTCCTTCTTAACTGTGATTGTCAGCTCTTTCTGTGCCAAGATTAGTCCACCAAGCCTATCAAAATCTTCGTGAATCCAAGGATACTTTGTTAAGTTAACCTCAAGATACCGCTTATTAGGCTCTATGCTTATCCTCAGTATGCCGTCTCTGAAGCTGAAAAGAGTACTCTTGATGTAGACTGTTCTCTTAGTTATCTTAGGTTTACTTTCAGCTCTCCCCCTATTGTATAATGTTATCCAGCTCTTAACAAGCCCTATGACAGAGTTTATTGCTGAATCAACATAGTGCTTTGAAAACCTCCAGTCTTTCAGTAACTCATCTCTAAGCTTCCTCCTATCCTCTCTACTGATACTTAGATGGGCTTTATTAGAAAACCTTACATGGGCGAAAATATGCTCCAAAGCTCTTTGCTTAACTTGAAAGTATTCTTCGATTAAATCCCTTGGAGCTTCTACTT
>JARVJS010000107.1 GCA_029776125.1 Nitrososphaeria archaeon | reverse complement strand
CGATCTACTTTTATTGAATCATCCCCTACACTTATTGTTATTCCAATAGGGTCTATCCCAATGTCCACTGTCTTTTCTAAATTTTTAAAATGGCCTGTTTTATCATGAAAGTGTATTGGGCCCATGATCATTGGCATTTGTCCTACTTTTAACTCTTTTAATCCCTTTATTTTTTCAATTATTTTTCTTGCAAGACCCTCTTTATCTAAATTCATTATCATTAATTTAAGTTCTTGTAATATTTAACAATATATGAAAAAATTTGGGGGAGAAGGAATGAGTTTGGAACTTTAGTGTTACCTCAAATTTAGTCTCTCCTAGGTAAGTCACTATGGCGGCGATTAATGTTCCATCTTCGTTAAGATGTCGATTACGGAGTTCTTTAAAGGCTTGCATTATTTTGTAGTTTATTTTTAACTTATTTGTTACATATTTTACTTCTACATAGGCCTTTTTACCATTTTTTAATACAATGATATCATCACCATAATGCTTTGAACTTTCTTTATTCGAACCAATTATTTGATAATTTAATTTTCTTAGTGTTCTTTCCACCACTCTCTCTCCTAAAGTGCCTTTAGAATAGCATCTTTCTTTCCCATACTCTACTAATCCTGTAATTATTTTATCAATGTCCTCTCTTGGAAATACAACTGTCACACGTATAGAATTATAATCTGTCTCTTCAGTATAAAGTTCTGGGTCGCCTAGAGAAATAGTTTCTCCCCCCTCTTTTTTGTAGAATATGTGTCTTTTTTCTCTTTTTCCATGTTTTGTTATGAACACTATCTTGTTTTCGCTTACTAATATATTTGTTATCTGCTCGTATCCTGTTCCACTTATTCTATAGACTTTGAATGTACCGTCTTCTTTGATTATTCTATATTTTGTTGTAATATTGTCTGTTGTGTGTTCTATTTCTAGGTATGGTTTTCCTCCGTATGTGTTGAAATTGTATTTTTTGGTTTCTATTTTGTTTTCTCCTATTTCTATGGTTAGTTTGTTGTTTTCTTGTTTTATTTTTGTCTTTTTGATTGGATTTTGCCGGTTATATTCTGTTATGAAGTCTTTGAGTGTGTATTCTCTTATTTCTTTTACTTTGACTTTTTCTTGGTTAGCATAATTTTTTGGTATTGGTACTATTATGGGCTTATTTTCTGTCTTAGTATATACATTGAATTTGTCTTTTGAGTTTTCTAATATTATTTTAACAATTCCTCCTTCTCTTATACTATAATGCTTTTGTAAGCTTTTTGGGATTTCTATCCTTGCCTTTTTATGGTTTCCTTTTGGCAGTATTATTTTTGCCTCATACTCTATGATGCTATCCTGTTTTTGGAATATTTTCTTTCTTGTCCTATATTCTATTTCCTTAAACCTTTTTGGGCGTATCCTGTAAACCTTGCCAGCTTCAAATTTTTCTGCATAATCTTTTGGAACATGTAATTCAACATACTTTTGTTTGAAGCTTTGAACGCATTCTATAACATAATCTTCAACCTCATACTCAACCTTATACACTTTACCTTCATCAAATTTTGTCTCTAAGAGTTTTTCCAAATCCTCTACAGCTATTGTAAAATATTTCCAACCTTTCCGTGCTGCAAGCCTTCTCCATATACATCCTTTCTTTAAATCTATGGTGCTACTGTCTTTTGTGAACCTTCCAAGCTCATTCCTCCTTATATCATGCTCTTTTTCATAAGATGTGCTCTGCAATTTCTTCACATCTTCTGAAAAGATAATCTTCACTAGCTCATTCGCTATAGTTCCAGCATGTTTTCCCCAATGTGGAGACCTTTAGCCTACTTGGCCTGCTGGAAGACTGCTTGGTTTCCCCTCAGGCCTTTTTTGTCAATTTTTGACCAAGCCTTTCCAGCCTTAATAGGTCTCCAAATACGCTTTCTGTCATCCTCTAAGCTTTGGGCTTAGGGGACTCATTTTCGGCCTTCAGGCTATACTTTCTCAAAAGATAATATTCCAGTTACACTATTTAATCGCCAACAACCTTTTCGCAATCTTTGAACCATATTCTGTTAAGATGATTTTGTCCCCTTTCACTTCTATAACATTGTATGCATAAGCTATCTCCTTCAACTTTCTTCTTGAAATTGGTAGACTTTTTACTGTAATATTTTCTCCTGTGCATGCTATCGTATACAATATTCTTTTAACGTATGCCGGTATCTGTTCACACACTTTCTTTAACTCGTCATCAACTTCCCCACTATCTTCTTTAGAGGCATGCTTTGGTTTTGCACTTATTAGATGTTCATGTTCTGGTAGTCCAACCTTAACCTTTATCGCCCTACAACCATATTCTGGAAGGTTAGCTTGAACAAGCGCCTCGCCAACATCCAATGTTCTTAGAACATGTATGAATGATTCCTGCTCAAGTTCGTTCACCATATAATTTAATACAAGCCTAATATCCTCATTCGACGTCAAAGAATGAGATATAATAAGGTTAGAGTTGGCTATAATATTCTTGCTAACCAAAGTCGGCCTTGTAGAAACCGTAACCAAGCTTACACCATACTTCCTCAACTCTATAGCAATCTTCTCCAGAACACCAATATAGTTTGGTAGAGAGGGTGCAACATTATGCGCCTCATCAATCAAAATTACTAGCTTAAGTTTGTTCGATGGCTCAAGCCTCTTACCCAATCTATAAACCCTATCACAAACCACATTAGTAAGAAAATTTTTAGCCTCATCCGTAGGAAGAACACTTAAGTCAACTACAGTTAAACCATGAAAAAGAACATCATCTAAACTGTCTTCACTTGAATCAAAAACCTTTGCCAGAACACCCCTACTGAAAGGATAAAGTCTAGAAACAAGAGCCTCACAACCTTCAACCCAACCCTTAACCCTAGAATATCTAGACTGCACAACCCTAACCTCTTCAACAAGCCTAGAAACCCTCATCACCTCACTAAACCTGTAATAGTATCCTTCAAGAACATCCCTCAAAACCCTAGACTGCAAAGGAGAAAGAGGACAAAAATATGTTGTAAAAAAGAAATTATTAAACAAAGAAACAATACCCTCAACACCATAAGCTACATCATCACCGTCAAAAGCAAGAGGAGCAACCCTAAAATTCTGGCCAGGAACAAGAACCCTACCACCATCAAAAACATTAAACTCGCCAACCCTATCAAAAACAAGAGCCGAAACACCATTTTTCAAAAGCTCAAACAACAAAACCTTCGCAGTAGTACTCTTACCACTACCAGTCCTACCAAAAACACAAACATGCCTACTTAAGCATTCTAAAGGAAAAGAAAAAACTTCACTAGAAAAAGAATATATGTTATCTCTTAAACGGAGACCAAGTCTAACACTCAAACCAAAAAGTATGATATAAAGCTAAAAAAGAACAAACAATTTATTATATAAATAATTAAACATCTTTTGGTTATTGCAATCTATTCTAGCAGTATTTTAAATCTTTGAAAGGATATTTGAGTATTTCTCCATTCTCATTATCTTTCCCTCTGGTTGTATAAGCCATGTCATCCAGCAAACTTCTATTGGCCTATATCCACAGGTTAAAGCCACTTCTTCAGCTTTCTTTATAAACTCAATATCATCTTCTACCGGCTCTAAGCCAGCTTTAACCAAAATTTCATTTACCACTCTCTTAACAATTTTATCGGGCATTACAGTATCTATTCCACCCATCATCCTTAGATATTGGAAGGTGATTAAGCCCACACCTTTAATTCTTCCAATAGGATCCTCTCTCCAATTTTCTAAATTTGTGTTTAAAGCCCATCTCCTAAGCGCCATTTTATCATCTTCACTTAAGGTTGATAGGTAAGAGGCTATTTCTTTAGCTGTAATCCAAGACCTTCTATTTTTCCACACATTTCTTAACTCATTAATGTCTGCTTTGGCAAGATCTTCTAGATTCCTTATTCTTCCACTTTCAACAAACTTTAAATTCCTCAACCTTAGGAACAACTGCAGTAAAATAGTTTAAGCCTATTGAAGTAAAGGCTGCATCAACAACCATTAAAACAACCTTTCCACCCCATCTTTCAGTTCTAAGGCATCTCTTACAATGTTCTTTTAAGCCAGAAACCTTCTGCATGTAACTATCAACTATCCTCTTAAGTAAACCCATCTACCCCACGCATATATTATAA
>JARVJS010000142.1 GCA_029776125.1 Nitrososphaeria archaeon | reverse complement strand
TTTTGGTTAGAAAACTTAAAATATCCAAATCCATCCACCTTTCTATAAGTGGAATATAAATATGGTATCCAAAAAGATTATAATCGAATTTGAAAAAGTTGGAATTGTTGAAGGAGAAATTTCTGACCAAATAAATCCTAAAACATTTGAAGCGTTCTTAAAAAATATTCCATTCGAATCCGAAGCAAACACTTGGGGTAAAGAAATCTATTTTGATACACCAGTAAATGTTCCAATAGAAAACGGTAAAAGAAAAGTTGAGGTAGGTGACATTGCGTACTGGCCACCTGGGCGTTCAATGTGCCTGTTCTTCGGTCCCACACCTGCAAGCTCAGGCTCAGAACCTGTTGCAGCAAGTCCCGTAAACGTTTTCGGTAGAATCACAAAAAACATTGAACTTCTTTCAAAGGTCAGGGATGGTACAAAAATAATAGTAAAATTCGCATAACTATGCAGAGGACTTATATTAGGAAACCCCACTTATAAGTTATAAAGACTTACTCTAGTGTCATCTTCCAAAAAATATATTTACCATCTTCACAAGAGAAGTAAGAGGGTGATTAATATTCCCAAGCCTAAAGTTGTTTTAACAAGAAAGATATTGGAACCTGGCCTATCGATTCTAAAAGAAAATTGTGAAGTTATAGTCAGAGACAAGCTACAGCCTCCGACTAAACAGGAAATAATTGACCTAGTAAAAGAAGCCGACGCTCTTGTCTGCCAGATCACGGAAAAAATAGACAAGGACATATACGATGCTGGCAAAAACTTGCGTGTAGTGAGCACTGTAAGTGTAGGCTACGATCATATAGATGTTCCCGAAGCTACAAAAAGGGGAATCTATGTCTGCTATACTCCTGGTGTATTAACTAATGCTACCGCTGACTTTGCCTGGACTCTAATTATGGCTGCATCTAGAAGAGTTGTTGAAGCAGACAAATATGTCAGGGATGGCAAATGGGTTATACCTTGGGCTCTTGACATGTTCCTCGGATACGATGTATATGGTGCTACTCTTGGTGTTGTAGGTGTTGGCAGGATCGGGCAGGCTGTTATAGAAAGAGCTAGAGGCTTTAACATGAAAATCATTTATTATGATGTTATAAGGAGACAGGATTTAGAGCAGCAGCTTGGCATAGAATATTGTGAACTAAATGAACTTCTTAAGAGAGCCGACATAGTTACAATACATGTTCCTAGGACTAAGGAGACAATAGGATTAATTAATGAAAATAATATTAAGTTGATGAAAAAGACAGCGGTGCTCGTTAACACTTCAAGAGGAGGTATTGTTGATGAAAAGGCTCTCTATAAAGCCTTGAAGGAGGGCTGGATATTCGCAGCCGGCCTAGACGTATTCGAAAAAGAGCCAACTCCGCTGGATAATCCTCTATTAACCTTACCAAACGTTGTAGTTGCACCCCATATAGCAAGTGCGACTGTGCAATCTAGAACAAAGATGTCTGAGCTCGCGGCATTAAATGTTGTAAAGGTTCTGAGGGGGGAAGAGCCTCCAGCACTTGTGAACCCTGACGTGAAAAAGATTAGACCTCCTGAGCAGGTGAAGATGATCTAAAATGGTCTTCACAGTACAATTTAAAAAAGATGGTTTGTGCTTTTCATCAGCTTTTCCATGGAGACTTGGTATAGTGCTTTTTATGGCGTATCCTTCGCTACAGAAAAGTGAAGAAGAGCTTGAGAAAGCAATAAAGTTTCTAACATTAGATAATTTCTTTGACAGGCTAGAAGTTCAAAGGATAAGTGATGAAGGCTGGAACAGAATCAAAAAGCAAGTTGGGCATGTTGAAATTGCAAGAGCTTTCCAACCCGACATATTGGCTGGAAAGAACTTAAGTGCCATTGATGAATTAAAAAGGCAGGAAGCAGTCCAATACGTAAAAAGTGAAATGGAAGTCTGGCTTAAAAGAGGTGTTAAACAGTTTGCAGTATGCTCCGGTCATATAACTGCAACAATAGAGGAGGGTAAAAAGCAGTTCGTTAAATCTATCAAAGAACTTGCAGAATATGCTCTTAATAACTGTGCAGTAATCTCAGTTGAAACATTCGATATTGATAAGGATAAGAAACAAGTTATAGGTCCAGTGCATGATGCTGCAAAACTAGTAAAGGAAATTCGGAAAGAATATCCTAACGTTTTCCTAATGTGGGACCAAAGTCATGCACCACTTTTAGATGAAAAGCCAGAAGTTCTAAAGGAGTACACTGATATTCTTGGAGTAATCCATATAGGTTGTGGTCTGAAGGCTAAAGAGGGTCTATTAGACTGGCATCCTGTATACCACACGCCAGGTGCCTTAAATGACGAACATGACCTAGCACAACTATTCAACGTTCTTCTCGAAATAGGATATTGTGGCCCAGTAACTGTAGAAATTAGGCCACAAGAGGGGCAGACTTCTGAAGAAGTTATTAATAGTGCTAAGGGTGCAATATATACAGCATACTCTCTTGTAGTAAAGAAGCTACTATAGGCTCAATCCATTATTTTACCCTCCTTTTTTATTATACTTCCCTTTTTTAGTATAAGTTTTTATATAGTAAAGTTAAATTAACCTCATACCTAAGCTTTAATCTGTATGCCTCTATACTTTTCTCCAATAGAGTTAGAAAGATTTGGGAAAGAACTTTTAACCAAGTTAGGTTTTCCAATACGGCATTCTGAAATAATATCAAAAAGTCTTGTACTAGCAAACTTAAGAGGTGTCGACTCACATGGTGTGGTCAGGCTATCCTACTACTCTGACGGTGTTGAAAAGGGTTTAATAAATCCGAATCCAAATATCAAAATTGTAAAAGAAAACCAGTACTTTACCCTAATAGATGGCGATAATACACTAGGCTATGTTCCGGCAACGCTAGCAACGGAGAAGGCGATTTCAAAGGCTAAAGAATTTGGTATAGGCATTTCAGGAGTTAGAAACCTGAAACATTCTGGCATGTTAGCCAAATACGTTATGCAGGCTGTTGAAGAAAAGATGTTTGCTTTAGCGATAGCAAATGCTTCACCAAATATTGCTCTCCCTGGTTTCAAAAAACCTGTTGTAGGCACTAACCCTCTAGCCATAGGATTTCCAGTTGACGGCTCAACTCCCATAATACTCGATATGGCGATGAGTGTTGTTGCCAGAGGAAAACTTCTTGTTGCATCAAAAAAGGGGTTACCTATTCCAAAAGGCTGGGCCTTGAATGAAAACGGGGAAGAAACAACAGATGCGAATGAAGCCATAAGGGGGATGCTTTTACCAATTGGAGGCTACAAAGGTTTCGGTTTAGCCATTGTAATAGACATTTTATGTGGAATAGTTTTAGGCGGCGGATATGGTTTAAAAATACAGCGTTCTTGGTTTTCACAAGGAGGTTTCCTTATATTTGTATCAAAACTAGATATGGCTAGAACCTATGAAGAATACTTAAATGATATACGGGAATATATTAAGGAGATAAAGTCGACTCCAGTCTCCGAAGGGACCAGAGTACTGTTTCCAAATGAAATAGAAGAGGAACTAACATGTAAAAGAATGAAGGAAGGTGTACCCCTCGACGAGGAAACATTTTCAGAACTTGTTAAATTAGCTAAAAAATATAGTATAAAAGAACCGAAAGCTCTCTAATTTTTTACACTTTAAATATACCTATTCTCTATTTCACTAAGAAGCTTATTAGCATTAAATAGTACAATTTCGGTCAGCTTAAGAGCATATTCAGCATCAGACCTAATATACAGTTCTTCGGGAGAAACACCAGCCTCTTCGTCCCCATACATAGCTAGTTCTCTTTCTTTCCTTAAGCTTCTCGATATTGAAGCAAGTTCGTCAACTTTCTCTTGGAACCATTTAGGAAACTTTTCCCTTTCCCTTTTCAATACTGGTCCAACGTCATGCCACTTAGGTGGTTCAATTCCAACAAGCCTCAATGACGCCTTTAAAGCTAATTCAACAGCCTCTTGGCACTGTCTAACAACATAGGGAAAGTTTCCGCTTGTAAGCGCCTCTTTAGCGTGTCTAAATCTTTCCTCAGCCTGCCTAATATTTGATTTAGCTAGCTCTAGACTATTCAATAACAATCACCTCTCCAAACTTATAATCTTTTTTTAGTCTCCAGTACCATTTTTTACCAATCCAAACTCTTTCTGCTCCCAACTCATTCAATTTTAATAAT
>JARVJS010000165.1 GCA_029776125.1 Nitrososphaeria archaeon | reverse complement strand
ATGATATATTGCCACGCTTGGACTTGAGAATCCAAGTTTTCTCTGAATTTCCCTTACTCCAAATGTTTCTTTTTTACTTTTCAACATGTAAAGGTATACTAGAAGCGTTTTACCTGTTAGCTCAGATTCTATTATTGTTGAATCAGGTAATGTTATTCTCGACAAGCACAATTGTTTGCATTATAGTTTCTTAAAAGAGTTTCGATGTATGATGTTCTTAAACATTGAACATGCTGTTATAGAATTGTTCTAATACTGTTCTATACTATGGAATAATATATTCAATGCTATAATATAGAGTGTTGATGGGCATGCTTGCAAGAAGGTTGTTGGCTTCTTCTATAATATTGGTTCTTGTGTTAGTGTCAACTTATGTAATATACTACCAATATCGCATCGATGATGTTAGAGTAGAATCTTATGGATTAAAGAAATTTAGCTCATATAACGAGTTAAAAACATTTATAAAAAATAATATTGATGTATCAAGATCTTGGTTTGGACTATATGGTTTTCCAGTATCAGTAGGTGTAAGAGACGTATTTGGGACTACCGTGCCTGCAGCAACTTCAGCTGAAGCTTCTCCAAAATATTCTCAAACAAATATTCAGGTTGCTGGTGTAGACGAGCCTGACATTGTTAAGACAGACGGAACATACATATATTACATTAGAGATAGTAATAGTATACGCTATAATTCTGGAGTAAATGAACTTGTTATTGTTAAAGCATACCCTCCAGAAGGCATGCAGATAGTCTCTAATATATCGTGGACCGATAATAGTGTTCCTTTAGGAATCTTCATTAATAAGAATAGGCTTATCGTGTTCTTATCGGGCTCAAATTTTAGGAGTGTAATTGTCGGGCAATCAGAATATTACTATCCTATTGCTACTAAAATTGAAGTTTATGATCTGTCCCATATGGAACATCCAAAGCTTGTTAGAAACGTTACCTTAGACGGATACTATTTGAATGCAAGAATGATAGAAAATTACGTTTATATTGTAGTAACAAGTCCAATATACTATGTTGAAGAAGAACTTATTTTGCCATCTATATACATTGACGGGAAAGTTGAGAGCATAGAGCCTAAGGAAGTATATTATGTTGAGGCTCCAGACATATCCTATTCTTTTACCACAATAGTTGCATTAAACATCTTTAATGATAACGAACCTATAACTAAAAAGACGATATTAACTGGCGCTGCAAGTAATATGTATATGTCAGTAGACAATATCTACTTGGCTATTACAAAATACAGTTTTATAAAAGAAAATTTGGACTCATTTTCTGAAGAAACTCTCATCTACAGAATATCAGTTAATGGAAAGGATGTTGACTTAAAAGCTGAAGGGAGCGTTCCAGGGCATGTGTTAAACCAGTTTTCTATGGACGAGTATAATGGCCATTTTAGGATTGCGACAACTATAGGCTATCCATGGTTTAGAGGATCAAGTGAATCTAATAATCTTTACGTTCTTGACATGAATCTTAAAATTGTTGGAAAATTAGAGAATATTGCGAAGGGTGAAAAGATATATTCTGTAAGGTTTATGGGCGACAAAGTTTACATTGTTACTTTTAAAAAGGTTGACCCATTTTTTGTCATAGACTTGAGTGATGTCAATAGTCCAAAGATTTTGGGGTGGCTAAAGATACCAGGTTACTCAGATTACCTTCACCCTCTAGATGGAGAACATATTATAGGTGTTGGTAAAGAAACGGTTGAGGCGGAGGAAGGTAATTTTGCATGGTATCAAGGTATCAAGGTCTCCCTTTTTAACGTGAAAAATGTTAGTATGCCAAAGGAAGTTTCAAAATATATTATTGGGGAACGAGGCACCGACTCACCGATATTAAGAGACCATCACGCATTCCTTTTTGATGGAGAAAGAGGCTTAATGGCTTTTCCTGTGCTTTTAGCCCTTATTGACCGAAGCCAGTATATTGGAAATATTCCACCTTACGCTTACGGCGAACCCGTATGGCAAGGTCTATATGTATTTTCTGTATCCGCCAAAAACATCACTTTAAAAGGCAGAATCACTCACCTGAATAATGCTATAGAAAAGGGTAGAATGAATATCGAATATTCTAGGTTTATTGAAAGAGCATTATATATTGGAGACTGCCTTTACACTTTATCCAACGACGTTGTTAAAGCTAATGATATCAACACACTAGAAGAAGTTAGCTTCCTAAATATTAGTAAATAAAATTATGGTAATACGTCCGAACTTTTGTTGTAAGCCTATTTCTGCTGTTCCAACTTCTGTATTCTTTTCTCGATCCATTCCGCAACCTTTTCTTCTGTCATGCTTTCGGCTTCACTTTGTTCTCTTAATTTTTCTTCTACAACTCTTAAAAGTTCTTCCGGATTTACTGGTTTCATAAGATATGCGTCAGCTCCTAAGTTTAGGGCCTGTACTGCATTATCCAATGATGGGTATCCTGTAAGCATGACCTTCATCATTTCTGGCTTTTCCTTATGTATTTTTGCAAGGAGTTCTGTTCCCTCCATGTCAGGGAGTTTTATATCTAAAATTGCTAGATTAAAGAATTTTTTTCTGGCCATATCAAGCCCTTTTTGAGCATTTTCTGCAACCTCAACATTATATCCTTTTGTTTCAAGAATTTCTTTTAGACTCTGAAGTATGTCCACGTCATCGTCGACTACGAGTATTCTGGGCTTTCCTCCAATACCCATATATCCCACCTTAACCCTTTTAGCACTATTCTAATAATTTGGAGGTATTTTAACTTTTTATTGGAAGTTTTATTATGAATGTTGAACCCTTTCCTAACTCACTTTCTACATCAATTGTACCGTTGTGTGCTTCAACTATTCTTTTGCATACCGCTAAACCTAGGCCTGTGCCTTTAGCTTTTGTAGTAAATAGTGGCTGGAATATTTTTTCCAAGTTTTCTTTAGGTATTCCTACTCCAGTATCTTTGAAGAAAATTTTTGTCATATTGTCTTCTTTTTCTGCATAAATTGTTAATGTTCCCCCTTCAGGCATTGCTTGGAACGCATTTATTATTATGTTTGTGAAAACTCTTTTTATACTTTCAGGGTCTGCGTCTATAGTGAATCCTGGTGCTATATTAACTATAACCTTTATGTTTTCTGGAATCTTATTCGTTGATAATATGTTCAATATAAGGCTGTTCAAATCAGTTTTTACAGTCTTTATCATAATCTGTCTACCATAATCCTGTAGGTCGGAAACAATTTTATTCATGTAATTTACTTGCTCTTTTATCCTCTGTAAATGTGATCTTAGAGCGGTAATGGTTTTATCATCTACTTCATTGGCGATTTTTTCAACAATATTTTCGAGAACAAAGCTTTCGTAAAGTATAACTTGCAGTGGGTTTCTTAGGTCATGGCCTACTGAAGCCGCTACCTCACCTATGGTAGCAAGCCTTTCACTTCTTAAAAGTTTTTCCTGTGTTTCTAAAAGTTCTTTTGTTCTCTCTTTAACCTTGTTTTCTAATTCTACAGCATACTCTTCCAATCTTTTTTGTGCTTCCTCAAGCTGTTTAATTAGTTGGGCATTTTCTATTGCTAAAGCAGCGTAGTTTAGAAACATTTCTAATGGTGCAAGAGTATATTTTGTAGGCCTTCTTCCGTCAACTGGGTCGTCTATGCTCAGAATTCCAACTATCCTTCCGTCTGGTAAAGTTAGTGGTGCATATAGTAGGTCTTGAGGATGCCAGTCCAAAGTTTCTTCCTCACTTAATCTACTATCCAAAACGCTTAAAGTGAATGTGCTTCTGACAAATGGATCTTCGTAAGGTAGGTAATAAAACTGCCCAATTCTATAGCGATCATATTGTGGACTGAATCTTTCCTTCCAAATTTTTCCAGGTGTACGATTTGTCCAAAGAAATCTTTTTTCCTCTTCGCTTAATCCAGCTGTTATTATATCATCGGGGCTTCCTATTTCTAAATTTTCGTCTCTTAGACTGAGGACAACTCTTTTCCACCCAAGGCTCTGTATTGCTTCAACCACTTTCTTTAATCTTGTTCTAAAATCTGATATCCCTATTATTTCTATAGAAAATTTCATTAAGCTCGAAAGTTGCTTGTACTGGTTTTCTAATGAGGTCTGTTTTTCCAGATTACTTATTGCTGTAGCATATACTATGTGAGCAAATTCTTTTACCTTCTTACTA
>JARVJS010000133.1 GCA_029776125.1 Nitrososphaeria archaeon | reverse complement strand
GTGGTCGGCTGCTTCTTTAATCGTGTTTGCTTACCTTGGGTTTGATGCTGTCTCTACGTTGGCTGAAGAAACGAAAGGCGATCCGGACATAAAAGAAATTTTATATTAATTTTTCTCAAAAAATATAATAGTGGGGTCTGAATAGGACAAGTGTAAGATATTGTCCTCCAATGTTTATTTAACACCATATGGCGGTGTTAATAGAATAGGTGGAAACACTTTCCTTATAGAAGATTGTTCATCAAAATTTTTCTTAGATTTTGGTCTAGATTTTGGAAAATATAGATTATACTATGATTTCCCATTAAATATGCCAAAGACAACAAAAGAATTGTTGGCCACAGGTATACTACCAAATATAGTATCACATGAGGGAAGACCATTTTTCGAGTATTGCGATTTAGAAAAGAGTGATTCCAGTGGTAAAAGGTGGGCTATAATAGAAAAGCAGCCTAAAGAAAATTTTTCTGTAATAATATCTCACGCCCATTTGGACCATATAGGCAACTCTATCTTCCTCCCCTCCTCTGTACCAATATATTTGAGCACTTTTTCTAAAATCTCTTTCCTAACAAACTTCTTGACCCATATCTTTATAGGTAAAAGTGGATCCTTATTTGATAAGCTTGCAATATCATATTATTCAAAGGAAAGGATAAAAAATTTGGAAAGACCAGGATTTGATGCCTTTCGAAACAAATACACTATATTTAGGAATAATGTTCAATTCAAAGTGTATGATACTTTAGTCGAACCATATGCAGTAGACCATTCTATACCAGGTGCCTTCGGCTTCATAATTAGAGCAAGCAATCATACGATAGCGTATACAGGTGATTTTAGGGTGCATGGTTCAATGAAAGATTTCTCTAGCGAGTTTATTGGAAAGCTTTCGGGCGAGAGATTAGATTATCTCTTGTGTGAAGGAACAAATTTGGGGTTGAACCCAATAAGGAGTGAAGAGGAGGTTGTGAATTCAACTGAGTCTGTATTGAAAAAATTTTTTGAACATGGTGGTGAACATGCACTAGTTATTTTATCGCAAACACATATTGACCGAATAAGTGAAATGTATGGTATCGCAAGAAGATTGGGTCTAAACTTATATGTTTCTGAAGCAATCTTCCTATTACTATACTATATTTTAACCAGTGAACTTAAGGAAAGGTTAAGGTCTCCCTTACCTCCTATTGTAAAAGACCCTAAAATTGATAGAATAGTTCAAGAAGTATGGCCTAACTCAAATGAAGTAAGCTCTTTAGGTGTAATTGTTAAAGAGCGTTCAAAATTGATAAAGTTAGCTGAAAAATTATCACTTAATTTTGCTTTTGAAAACGATTTTTCCACTGTTCCAACAAAATCCTTGATTCTTTTAAATAACCTATCGTCTATCCTCGGTAAAAGGTTTATGAAAAATAGTTTACTTGTAGTGAGTACAACTGAGCATGAAGATGAAGAAGATTTATATGATTTAAATCGTTTTGTTAACCAGGCTATGCTTTTAGGTGTCCCCCTATTAAGGATACATTCGTCCGGTCATATTGGTGTAATCGAGTTAATTGAAGTTATAAAAAGAGTTAGGCCAAAAAATTTAATCCCGATACACACATTGTACCCAAATTTTTTCAAATCGTATTTCGAAAGAATATTAGATGTGAAGGTGATTCTGCCAACAGAAGGCTACCCTATAAAGCTCTAAAGTATTATATAGTTTAAATTCATAACTTATATTAGGTAGAAGATGTCGTCAATTAATGACCCAAATTTCATATACTCTCTTTCTGCACTTGTATTAGCACTTGCCCTGCTCGGGATACTAATACTGTTGTATGAAACAAAATTTAAGTTCAGGAAATATTTTTAGGCTGAAATTCATCTAATTTTATCTTCTCTTTTAATATATCCTTCTTCTTTCTAATATACCATACTTCGGCTTCTGCACCAAATGCCTTAGCCCAACGTATCAACTCCTCCCTTCCTTTTTTATCTATTCTTGATTTACCACTTTTAACTTGTATCAGTACTGTTTTACCATCCTTTCCGGCAAAGATATCGACTGGACCATGTGACATAGCACTTCTACTACAAAACCATCCTTCCTTCCTCAAAATCTCCATTACCTTATACTCTTTAGCCCTGCCCCTATAGTAGGGTGTTGAAACCATTTCCTCTTTCACTCCACCATATAGGTAGTAAAAATGGTTTTTAAACTAAAACGTTTAATCCATTAGGGCTATCTTGGAAGAAAAGTATTTGTTTCCTCAGCCTGTAAAATTAAACTTTATTGCAACAAATGAAGGTTTCCTTGTCTTCAAAGATGGTGACATATTGTCGGGATTAAAGATAATTACACAGTTTTTAACTGTCGTTGTTGAAACGATTTCAGGTAAGAATGTTGCTATAGCCAACCTTAACCGTTCATTAAATTCTTCACTGGTCGTGTTTGATGTAAAAGCATTGTCTGTTTCCCCTTCACATGATTCAGCAATAGTTTATACAGAATTTTATTCTAAAGAAGATGTTCAGAGTTCATAGTAGACTTAAATTTTCACTTAAATACTATTTTCAAGCCTTTCAAGCATTTCAAGTTCTTTAAGAAGTTTAATTCTCTTCTTCTCTAGTTTTTTCAGTTTAACCTTTAGCAGAGCCTTTCTCATACTTATATCCTTTACATCATATGCTTCTTCTTCAATTTTAGGGTTAATGATGTAAAATTCGAGGCCTGCTATTTCGTCGTCAAAATAAAATTTGGGTATAACCTTATATTTTAGATAGTAAACCTTTTTGGGCCTACCCTCACTTCTTTCCCTAACATTTTTTGCCTCAATAATTTTTGCTTTCTCAAGTATGTCTAAATGTTTTAGTACTGCTGGAACACTGATATTTAGTTCTCTTGCGATTTCCTCAATCGACAGTTCTTTCTCTCTTAGCATATCTAATATCTTAAACCTATTTATCGTTCCTATCATCTCCAAAAGTTCTTCTATAGTTATTTCCATCGCCCTATCGCCTCAGTATTAGACAGAAACATTTATAAACTTAACTTTTGGTTAATTAACCGGTGGTAAACTATGTTTGATGAAAGAAGATTTGAAGAGTTCTTTGAAGAACTAGAAGAACTAATAGAAGAGACTATGGAGGACCTAGAGAAGTCCATAAAAAACTTGCTAAAAAGCGATTACACTAAAACATTTTACAAGCCAAAACTTTACGGTTTCTCCATACAATTAGATGAAAAAGGTCTTCCAAAGATAACAAAATTCGGTGACAGCTTCCTAACATCATCTGAAGAGAGGACGCCATTCTACGATCAATACCTAGACAAGAACAGAAACCTACTAACAATAATTTTCGAAGTACCTGGGGTCGAAAAAGAGGACATACAACTAAAATCATCTTCAACAAAACTAATACTTGATGCAAAAAGCGAAGACAGAAAATATCATGCCGAAGTTGATTTAGAAGCCGAAGTAGATCCATCAACAGCCACCTGCTCTTTCAAAAATGGAATACTCACAGTATCATTCAAAACAAAGAGCAAAGGTGACGAATTTACAAATTTAAGTATAAGTTAAACAATAATATGGAGGTGATAAAAGTTGAGTGAAGGTATAAGGCTTCAAGTAATGGAGGCCTATCCAAGAGATGTTGGGCGAGGTATAGCAAGAGTCGACTATTCTGTCATGGACGCCCTTCAAGCTCACACAGGTGACGTTATAGAAATTAGAGGTCGAAAAAGAACTGTAGCCAAGGTTTTACCTGTACATCCATCAGACGAAGGCAAAGACATTATAAGAATTGATGGTATAACAAGAAGTAACGCGGATGTCCCTTTAGGAGATACGGTTATTGTTAGGAAAATTAACGCTCTTCCCGCTGAAAAGATAACATTAATTCCTCCAGAAGGATATCCCCCACTCGATAAAAGATACTTCTCTGAAGTATTAGAAAGTATTGCTGTAACCAAAGGTGACAACATTATAGTACCATACTTTGGAAGCAAGCTTATCTTCAATGTAGCATCCGTTTACCCTAATGCAGACGCTGTAGTTATCACAAAAAGAACAGAATTCATAATTTCTGAAAAGAGTGCTGCGCTACGTGGAATACCACAGATAACTTACGAAGATATAGGCGGGCTAAAAGAGGAAATACAGAAAGTTAGAGAAATGATCGAACTACCATTGAGGCATCCTGAAATCTTTGAAAAACTTGGTATAGAGCCGCCTAAAGGTATTCTCTTGTATGGTCCTCCTGGTACTGGTAAAACCTTGCTTGCGAAAGCAGTAGCAACAGAAAGTGAAGCTAACTTTATAAGCATTGGAGATCGG
>JARVJS010000053.1 GCA_029776125.1 Nitrososphaeria archaeon | reverse complement strand
TATTTTATCACATTTTTGCAGGATGCTTTCATCTAGGGTAAGATGTGCTGGTGTCACTTCTACAAAATAGTTTAAGCTATATTTTTTTTCCTCAGCAACAGTTTTTATTCCTTCTGCCGTTGAAATATGACAGAATCTTATCTTTAAATTATATTTTTTAGAAAGATTAAGTATTCTTTTTATCATGTTCACTTCTGCAACCGTAGAATGCGCTCTCGCGTGTTCAATTGCATTATATTTTTCTCCTAAGTACCCTATCTTTGAAGGGTCTTCTGCATGAATAGAAAGAATTAGCCCTGTCCTTTCTACAGCCTTTAAAAGTTTATCTATTGATTCATCTTCAAAGAAATTAACTTCTTCAAAACTTTTATGTGTAAAAATTTTGAATCCAATACATCCTGCCCTTGTTAGGTCCTCTATACTGTCCATATAAAGGGGCATCGCATAAAATCCTACGTCACATAATATTCTTTTTTCCGCTGAAGCCATTCTATTCTTAAGTCTTTCTGGATTTGTGATTGGTGGTTCGGTATTCGGCATATCTAAAACTGCTGTAAATCCTCCTGCCACCGCAGCTGATGTACCACTAACGAAGTCTTCCTTATAAGAAATCTTAGAATCCCTTAAATGTGTGTGAGCGTCTATTAGTCCTGGTAATATTAATGCTCCTTTAGCATCTATAATTCTGTCAACCTGAACATTTTGGCTTTTCCTTATCAGTTCAACTATCTTCTCATCCTCGATAAGAATATCCTTTTCTAATATGTTCCCATCCTTCCATATTCTTCCATTAACTATTCTAGTAAGCAACCTAGACTACCTGTAAAGCTGGTTGAATAATTCTCTCCTTCTTATTACTCCAAATAGGCTGTCGTCTTTTGTTATAGGGTATATTACAAGATTGGTATTGGAGAAAAGTTTTGCAGCATACTGTATTGTGTCATTGGGCTTTAATGTCTCATTGACGAATGTTAGTATATCGTTTACCACATAATTTTGTAGCGCATTCTTCATATTCACTATATTGTCGTCAGAAAGGTAATTGAATAGGAAGATCGCGAGCTCTTTTTCGCCAACAACGCCTAATGGCCTATTATCTTGTACAACAACAAATTCTCTCATATCAACATTCTTTAATATCTCGTTTGATAATGTTGCGAGGCTTGTTCCTCCCGGAATCCTGTAGCCTGTTCTTATAGCATAATCTATAACAATTCCTTTCAGTTCATTCGATAATAGATTCAATATATAATTTTTTGTGATCATCCCAAGCACATTGTTTTTACTGTCTAAAACTGGAAGACCGCTAACATTCTTTTCAATCATAATTTTTATTGCATCCTCGACTGTCCCGTTTTCTGATACGTAGACTAGGTTTTCACTCATAAAGGAAGCTATACTTAGGGACTTAGGTGAAATGTTACTAAACTTTTTTGAAGCAAGCTTTGTAAATATGTCTCTTAAAGTTACTACACCCACAAGTTTTTCTCCATCCTTTACAATAACCCTATCTAGTCTAGTCCTCTTTAATTCATAAAACATCATAGGTATTTTATCAGATTTTGAAACCACTCCAACCTTTTGTAATGGTATTGATTTTAACTTAATATTTCTCTGAAGCAATCTTCAAAACCTCCTTTTTTGAAAAAATTCCACTAACATTTCCTTCCATATTAAGAATCGGTAACGCTCCTATATCCTTTTCGACCATTATTGAGGCAGCAAATTTTACACTATCTTCTTCATGTGCTATAATTAGTGGTGTTGTCATCACATCTTCAGCTGTTGCTATTGCAACATAACTTATTTTCTCATGTGTTGCTTCACCTCCTCTTATTGTTGAACGTTTGGAAGTTATTGGTTTGAATGGAGTGAATTTTACGAATGTCAGGTTCGATGGTGTGATTATACCTATAGGCTTCTTCATTGCATCTAAGACTATTACCCTGTTTGTCGGTGTCTTAAATATAAGGTCTGCAACATGACTTATACTATGAAATTGCGAAACAAAAGCTACTTCCTTGCACATGTAATCTTTTACTGGCACACTATCTAAAGGTAATTGGGCCACATACTCTGTAATGTCATGTGTTGTTATTATTCCAACTATCTTTTTACCACTTGTAACAGGCAAGCCTCCTATATTGTTTTCAAGCATTGTCTTCGCTGCCTCACTTATTGCGGTTGTCTGTTGGACAGTTAAAATCTGTTTTTTCATAAAATGTGATACTAGAAGTTGGTCAATTGGTCTAGATTTAATTGAGGGTTTTGATGACAGAATTGCTTTTGCAATATCTTCCCTTGTTATTATACCAACAACTGTATCATCTTCAACTACAACAAGTCTCCCAACCTTTTTAGAAAGCATCAAATTTTTTGCACGAGCTAGAGTGTCGGTGGGTTTAACAACAAAAACCTCTTTTGACATATAATCTCTTACTGTTGGCAAATTTTCACTAGCATAACTTTTACAAAAACTTATTAAAAACTCTTTTGGTTAAAGATCTTTTGTTAATCACTTCTACATTCTTCACAAACGTATTTTCCATCAGTTTCAACTAGTAGGTCTGACCATCTTGAACAGATATCACAATATCCTGCAAAATATACTGATTCCTTTTGGGACTGTAACATTGATGATTGTATATTAAGCTTTTCTGAAAATATCTCCACTATCTCAGGCGTAATTGATATTATGTCCCAAATTGATAGTATTCCTTCAATTCTGCCCTTATATGTTACACCAACACGTTTAACTCTGTTTTTTCTCATATATTTTGCAGCATCAACTATGGTTGCCTCAGAATCGACTGTCAATATTGGGGTGCTCATTATATCTTTTGCTTTAACTTCGTCTGGGTTTAACCCTTTGGATATCACTCTATCAATTATATCGCCATCTGTAACCATGCCTACAGGTTTCCCATTCTCTACAATGACAATGCTTCCTACCTCGTTTGCTGTCATCTTTTTAGCAATATCTCTGACGGTTTCGTTAGGTTTTCCTGTAATAACTGGGCTATTCATTACCTGTCTTACAGTAAGATTTGCGGGATTTGTACTTTTTGTTTCTACGGCCATTCTATCGTTATCTGGTTAAAAGATGGAAGTAAAAAAATATTTCCGTTCCATTACAGCATTGGTTCCTACTGTATTATACAGGAGATGGTCAATAATTTTATTTTATTGCACGTTTAGGTTCTTTAACTTACACCCTCCTGGAGGTAATGTTTGAATAAATTCTTCAAAAGGTATATCTTTCACTATATCGCCAATTTTATTGTAAAAGTATTTAACAATCTTTTTAGCAATAGCATTTTTGTCTTCATTACCTGGTACAATAACTAAATAGTTTTCACAATATTTCTTTACTGCATCCACTGGTCCACATACTACTGAATAATGTTCTTTTACTTTAACTATGCCTACAGCAAGTTCGATAGGTAAATTTCTAATATAATTTCTTTTTCCACTGATCATGAACGCCCCCTTTCCCATATATTGGCCAGAGGGTGCCTGCTTTGAAATCTGATCCTTATTCACCCAGTATGCTTCACCTGCTGATGCGCCCATCTTCCAAAAGTTGCTGAATGATACTGCTGCAATAGCAACTTCTTTTAAGCTATTTTCTCCAGCCTTTACACCATTTTTTAGTATAAAGAATGGTGCACCAACTATTTCAGCATGAAATACAATATCTCCGTCCTCTAAATACTTTTTGATTATGGCTTCATTAGAGGAAGCATCTCTTCCTCCTATTGCAAGCATGTCTTCTGAAGTATAGAACCATCTATATTTTTCAAACCATTCTCTCTCACGAGCTTTTTTGTGTTCTTTTGAAATTATTTTTTCTTTTGCCATAATCTTCTTATCGATTTTCTCAATTTCTTTATGCATCCCATTTATTGATTCTTCTATCTTTCTTGCATCTTCTACCAACCTTTTTGCCACACCATATATTTCTGAACACGTTTTTAGTGGGTTGTTCTTATCAAATTCAAATGTATAACTTTTGTAAACAATTTTCTCTTTTTCATCCTCACTTCTTTCAATTTTAACTGGGAAAAGTATTTTTTTAAATTCTTCATAATCTTGGTACAATAGTTGTAAATTTGCTTTAATTTTGTTTGCCAATTCAGTTAAAAAATTTTTGTCCTCTAGCATCCTATTTTTTCTATTAGCCAGTTCCTCAATTGCTTTTTTTGTCTTCTCTTTTTCCCTAATTAGAGGATATAATGCTTCTTTCTCTTTTTCCCGTAAAACTATTTCAGTAAAAATTCTGTTTAAAGCCTCGTTTACATTTTGTACATTTTGTTGCACTAATCCATCGACAGAAACCGGTA
>JARVJS010000003.1 GCA_029776125.1 Nitrososphaeria archaeon | reverse complement strand
TCCAATTCAGGTTCCTAGAAACCAAGAGGAACTCTTGTCCCTAGACATTAGAGAAAGAAAACTCTTCTGGAAAGGAAACCACTGGAGCTTGCATATAACGGTGATGAAAGAGGTTCAGCTTAAGACTGAGCCTCCATCAATCGTCTTGTCCGTAGACCTCGGAGAACGCTATATCGCAACGTCGGTGGCGTATGCGAACCCTCTAAAATATCATTTAAGTCTCGAAAGTTAAGTTTTTGCCATTCAAGGAAAAGTTTTTAAGTCTTTATGATAAATGGAATTATGCGAATGCCAGAACTAGAACTTCTTGTAGCAATGTTGGGAAGTTTAATAACCATTTTTGCTTCAATTGGGTCTTTAGCATACTGGCTTGGAAGAAAATTTACTCAAATTGATGCACGACTTGAAGCTTTAGAAAAGAAAATTGATGAAAGGTTTGAGGTTGCTGAGAAACGTACAAACGAACGATTTGAAGCTTTAGAAAAGAAAATTGATGAACGATTCGAAGTTACCGAAGAACGTACCAATGAACGATTCAATACAATTGAAAGGAAAACTGGTAATATAGTAGAAGCAACAAGAAATCAATTAGAATTTTTTACAGAGTTTCTTGGTTTTAGGAAAGTTATTGAGCAAAGAGATGTTACATTTGTAAGAGGTGAGTTATCTAGGCTGTCCTCAATAAGTAATCCTTTAACTAAAGAAGAATCTAAAAGACTTAAAGAATTACTAGACAAAGACAAGTTAACACTTCAAGAAGCAGATGAACTAAGGGAAATTGCCAGAAAACTAGTTAGAGAGTACGGCGACAAAGTAGGTGAAACGTGGAAGTTACTAATGTATGCTTCATTGATGAGAGGGATTGCATTAAGCGAACTTGAAGAACAGGAGAAGAAAGAAAATAAATAAGACTGGAAAATTAACAAAGCAAGAAACCTTTTTTAGTAGGAAAATCTCTTCTAATGTTCTTGTAAATCCTTAAATTCATTTGTTTTTAGATAATGTTAGCGTAAATGGTGGGTTAACAAAAGAATGAACAACCTCTTAGTAATAGCAATAGCTTTTTTGCTGTATTCTGTTATTCTCTATATTCTTAGTAGGAAGAAACTACTAGAAAAGTATAACATAATTCTTTGGGGCCCAATACTTATGATACATTCTCACAAGGGAGAAGACATAATAAATCGTGTTGCGGAACATAAACGTTTTTGGATAATAGTTAGTTCTATAGCTATAGCTGTTTGTTTTGTTCTTTCAATACTTCTGATTCCACTTCTTATATGGAATGCAATGCTTTCTTTTCAGCTTCCAATTGAGGCAGCACCTTCACCAATACTTGCCATAGGGCTTCCTGGAGTAAATCCAATAATGAGTGGTGCAAACTTTTGGTATGCAATTGTTGGACTTGTTATAGCTGTTATCGTGCATGAAGCAGCACATGGTGTTATGGCTAGAATTGCTGAAGTTAAGTTAAAGTCCGTAGGCCTAATACTCTTAATGCTACCAATTGGAGCTTTTGTTGAACCAGATGAAGAAGAGCTAAAGGCTACAAGTTACTTAAAAAGGGTACGAGTTTTTGCAATTAGTCCATTTATGAACATTATGCTTGCAATAATTTTTAGTCTTGTTTTTTCGTTAGTTATGATGAACATGGTTCATATAAAGTGTGAAGGCGTTGGCGTAGTTTATGTTGTTCCAAACATGCCTGCTCAGCAAGTAGGAATTCGCCCAGGGATGATAATAACAGAAATTCAAGACTTAAATGGGACTCATGTTATAAAAAACTCTACAGACTTACAGAAATACCTCTTAAAGAAGAATGTAGGGGATCAAGTTGCTGTAAGAACTTATGGAGGCCAAATTTTTTATGTAACGCTAGCAAGTAAAGCAATATATACTAAGAATTCTTCTGACTATAACAAAGCAAGTTTAGGAATAGTAATGATAGATACAAAAGATATAGCAAGAACTTACGATGCATTAAAATTTCCATTTTCTAGTTTTAGAAGATTTATTGACTATACTATGCTTCCATTTCTTGAATTAAGAGGTAACTCTCCGTTAAATAAACCTTACACTGATTTTCTTGATACTTTAATTTCATCAGAGTTTTTCTGGCCGTTAGCAACAACATTTTATTGGATATTCTGGATAAACTTAATGCTTGGAGTAACCAATTTACTTCCAGCTCTACCACTAGATGGCGGTTACGTAGTTCATGAAGGGTTAAGTTGGACACTGCATAAAATAAATATTTCCGAAATATCTCGAGAAAAACTTGTTAACGCAATGAGCTATACACTAACGTTATTTGTAGTCTTTCTTTTCGTAATTCAGTTCATTGGTCCATACTTAAGAGTAATCTTTGGTTAGCCTAAAAATTTTCTTTGCTTTCTAGCGTGAAAAGTAAAAATAGTTTAACTTATTTTATCTTTTCTAGCTAACTAAGCTCTCTCTTTCAAGCGTTGTTTTAATAAACGCGAACTTAGCAATTCAACTTAACTTCTTATTTAAAAAGCTACGCGAATTTGCTGGGTATGCACGCTCTACGCATAGGACTAAGGGGAAAAAGATATAAAAGGACTTTGTTTCTTAAGTAATTTAGGAACAAAGATGGGTGGCATCAAAGTCTACATTCCAGACGATTTGGAGCGGAAGTTCAGAGAGGCAGCGATGAAACTCTATGGATATGGCAAGGGCTCGTTAAGCATAGCTTCTGAAAAGGCTTTTACAGCTTGGCTTTCACAGGTTTCGCAAGTCTTAGACATTGCTGAGACTATTGAAGACCCTGTGGAAGCAATTTACGGCATGCTTTCCGACGTTAAGAAAACAGAGGTAGAGCTCCAGCATGAAGCGCGAAAGATCAGGGCAAGAAGAACCCTTGAGTACAGAGATGCTACTTGACTCCAACCTGTTTCTTGAAGTCGAGCTGGCTGAGCAGCATGCGGAAGCATGCAAACGCTTTCTAGACAAGGTAAGGGAAGGATAAGACCTGCTGCATACTTCTCGGCCACAGTCTTAGTGCTCGCAAACTATGCTTTCCGCTCAATAGCAAACTTAATTTAAAGCATACAAAATTGGACAAAGTTATCATCGTCACAACTTCACGGACATGACTAGAGGAATAACTAAGAAGCTCAGTACCAAAATAATAGTTTACGAGAGAAAACATGGGTTAAGGTTCAGCGTTAATACAAGAGCAAACCATGTCATTTTCTCCGCAGCCTCGTTGAAAAGGCTAGAATGATACGTAATCCGAACATATTCTGAGCTCTGCTGGTTAGCTTGTTATGATTTTCACATTGATCTTACTATACCTAATCTATTTCCTACTTTCATCAAGAATCTTTAACCTACTAGGTCCACCTCTGAAAATAGGCTCAATTACCCTCCCTACAGCGAGCTCACGGACTCACAGTCAGCTTCAGAGCTTACAGTAGGAAAGTTTTAGAAATCTTAAGATAAGTGAAATGTAAATGAAGAGCATAAAAACTTATAAATACGGTTACATAGATGTTTACGGTGACGTATATGGTTAAGAAGACGACGGTACTCTTAAGGGAAGACGTATACCAGGCTCTTAAGGAAAAAGCTGGAGCTAAGAAGATTTCAAGCCTGATAAACGAGATACTCATCGAGTATTTTGCTAAAAAGGAAAGCATGTTTGGGACCATGAAGCGGGTTGACGTAGCTGACTTAAGGGATCATAGGGAGCGGTTATGAGGTATATAATTGACTCCTACGCATGGATAGAGTACTTCATGGGCACGAAGGCAGGCGAGAAAGTAAAACCAATAGTGGAAGGCCTGGAGGAGAAGATTACGCCCACGATCTGCTTAGCCGAGGTCTACGCAAAAACAATCAGAGTGGAAGGAGAGAAGATGGCTGAAAAACAAAGAGTCTTCATCAAGGAGAGAAGTATCATTCTTCCTCTGGACGAGAAGCTTGCTGTAGAGGCTGCAAAAATAGATATAGCGATGAAAAGGAAGGTTAAGAGCTGGGGACTAGCCGACTCAATAGTTTATGCAGCAGGATTGGTGAAGAAGGCGGAGATAGTTACTGGAGACGAGCATTTCAAAGACTTGGAGAACGTGTTTTTCATCAGATGATCCTGCAGCGAGTAAAGTTTATTGCTAAAGAGGCGATAAAGAAAATTGTTATTTAATGCCTTTCTATAGTGCTAACGTCATTGCAACATCTTCCAGGTTATTCCATAATTCTTGTTCCTAAATTTCACATCAAAATATACTAGTTTGTATAGTCCAAGGTTACTTTGATGGAGAGGAGAACCTCGCGCACCTGAGGGACAGCATTACCTTCGTGAAGGGTTCCATTACCGATACCGCTCTGCTGACGGAGGTAATGGGGGGCGTGCAGATGGTGTTCCA
>JARVJS010000042.1 GCA_029776125.1 Nitrososphaeria archaeon | reverse complement strand
TTAATAACTTTTTATTTATCTAGAGTTGTGCTGAACCCTTTAGGTGCCTATGTTACGGAAAGAACAAAGCCTGAGCTTATTCCAGTAATTGAAAAAAGGTTAGGTCTTGATAAACCATTTTATATACAATATTTGATCTATTTAGAAGATCTTTTTACACTAAATTGGGGTTGGTCTAGGGTAGCACATATGCCCGTAATTGAAGCCTTATTTTATAGATTTCCTGCAACAACTGAATTAGCTATACTCTCCTTTATTCTATCTTTGGCTATAGGTGTTCCTTTAGGTATATTAAGTGCCCTAAAAAATAATAAACTTATAGATCATCTTATAAGAATTATCGCTTTAGCAGGCATCTCTATTCCAGTTTTTTGGTTAGCTCTTACTTTACAGTATTCCTTATCTTACTTACCTAAAATTAATGGTCTACCTTCTCTTCCATCTAGTGGTCGTGTTGATTCAATTCTCATGCAAAATTATCCTGTTGTTAGAATTACTGGCCTGATGATTTTAGATTCACTATTACAAGGTAATCTGGTTGTTGCTTGGGATTCCTTTATACATCTTATTTTACCCTCTATAACTTTGGCTTTTCTTAATATTGGTGTCATAACAAGAGTAACAAGGTCAAGTATGCTTGAGGTGATACGTCAAGATTATATAACCACTGCTCGAGCATATGGTTTGCCTGAAAGAATTGTAATTTATAAGTATGCATTAAAAAACGCTATCATACCAGTTGCAACCTTGGCTGGTTTGATGTTTGGTGGTCTTTTAGGTGGTGCCGTTATAACAGAAACTATATTTGCTTTCCCAGGAATGGGTCAACTAGTTGTCTTTGCTATCTCTTCAAATGACTCATATACTATTATGGCTTTTACTGTATTAGCCTCAATTATTTATGTGATGATAAATCTTGCTGTAGACATACTTTACGCTTGGCTAGATCCTAGAGTTAAGTACTGAGGTGAATGATTTTGAGCAAAAATCAATCAAAAATGTTTTGGTTGGATATTAAGTTTGCATTTTCTCTTATTAAAAAAAATAAACTTGTTGTTTTAGGTTTTATTATTGTTCTTATTTTCATTTTTCTAGCAATTTTTGGGGAGTTTCTTGTTGATCCAAAAACTCCGAGTAAAATTGATTTTAAAAATAAACTTTTGCCTCCATCGAGAGATCATATTTTTGGTACAGATGATAATGGACGGGATATCTTTTCTCTAATCATACTTGGTGCAAAATATGATCTATTTATAGCGGTTTCAGTAATTTCATTTTCTATCCTAATAGGAATTATTATAGGTTCTATATCAGGTTATTTTGGGGGAATCGTTGATGAAATTATTATGCGAATAACGGACATTTTTCTTGCTTTTCCCGGTTTAGTTCTTGCGATGGCTATCGCATCTGTTTTAGGGCGCTCTTTTACAAATCTGATGTTGGCTCTAATAATTGTATGGTGGTCAAGTTACGCAAGAGTCATAAGAGGTCAATTTATTTCTGAAAGAGAAAAACCATATGTCAGTGCCGCTAAGCTTTTAGGTTTATCAAATTTTAGGATAATGTTTAGACATATTTTACCTAATACTATCTATCCCTTGTTAATATTAGCCACTATGGACATGGGTGGTGTTATATTAACGGCTGCAGGTCTAAGTTTTATAGGGCTTGGTCCTTCTCCATTCGAACCCGAATGGGGTTCATTAGCTTCCAGTGGTTCTATATATCTTTTTCAAGCCCCTTGGATAATGTTCTTTCCAGGTATCTCGATTCTCTTGGCTTCTCTAGGCTTCAATTTAGTAGGAGACGGTTTAAGGGATGTACTTGATCCAAGATTGAGGCGATAAATATGCTATTGAAGGTTGAAAATCTTAAGGTTGAATTTTACACGTATAGAGGAGTTGTTCATGCACTCAATGGCGTAAATTTCCATTTAGATAAAGGAGAAATCTTAGGTCTAGCTGGAGAAACTGGAAGTGGCAAAAGTGTCACTTCTCTAGCGATCCAAAAACTTTTACCACCTAATGCTAAAATCATTAGTGGCAAGATATTATTTGATGGCATAGATCTAGTAGAATTAAATGAAGATGAAATGCGCAAAATAAGAGGAAAAAGGATTGCTACTATTTTCCAAGATCCACACACTTATTTAAATCCTGTCTTTCGAATAGAAAAACAGTTTATTGATGTACTCCTTGCTCATGATCCGGATATTAAAAAAGTTGAACTCAAAAAAGAAAGGGAAAAATTAGCTAGAGCGAAGGCTATTGAGATGTTGAAAATGGTTAGTATGCCTGCACCAGAAAGGATATTAAAAATGTTTCCTCACGAACTAAGTGGTGGTATGAAACAGCGTGTTCTTCTTGCTTTGGCATTCTCATTAAATCCAGATCTTATTATCGCTGATGAGGCTACAACTGCTTTGGACGTCACTATCCAGTCGCAGATTCTTGATATAATGGAAAAATTAAGAAGGGGCAAAAATGTATCAATTCTTTTTATAACACATGATCTTGGTTTGATAGCTGAAAATTGCCAAAGAATTGCTATAATGTATGGCGGTAGGGTTGTTGAATTCGGTGATGTAAAAAAGGTTCTAACTAATCCATTACATCCATATACACAAGGGCTAATTAATGCTCTTCTTCGAATAGATAAGGACATAAAACCAGTTAGTATTCCTGGTACAGTACCAGATTTAGTAAATCTTCCTTTAGGTTGCCCATTTTACTCCCGTTGTGCTTATGCACTTGATGAATGTAATAAAAGTTTTCCAGAACCTGTAATTGTAGATGGCGTTCGTGTTAACTGCCATTTATTTGCAAGGAAGTGAAAATGATTGGAAATAATGGAAGTCCAAAATTTAACTAAACACTTTCCAATCCTTGGAGGAATTTTGCAAAGAACCGTTGGATATGTATATGCAGTAAATGGTGTTAATTTCTCAATTAATAAGGGTGAAACTTGCGGACTTGTTGGTGAATCTGGAAGTGGCAAAACAACTGTTGGAAAACTTATTGTCAAATTATTAGAACCAACAAAAGGTAAAATATTTTTTGAAAAAAATGACGTAACCAATTTAAAAGGATCTGATCTGAAATTATATAGAAGAAGTGTCCAAATGGTTTTCCAAGACCCGTATGCCTCATTAAACCCACGAATGACGGTAAAGGATATGCTTGTTGAAGTAATGCGTTCACATAAAATTTATGAGGGTTCAGAGTATGAATATGCTATAAAATTGTTGGAAAGAGTAGGTATGAGTGAAGAACATTTATACCGTTATCCCCACGAATTATCTGGCGGACAAAGGCAAAGGGTAGTTATTGCCCGTGCTTTATGTCTCGATCCAAAATTTATTGTATTAGATGAACCTACAGCCTCATTAGATGTTTCTGTTCAAGCACAAATATTAGATCTCCTTAAAGAACTTCAGGAAAAATATAATTACTCGTATTTATTAATAACACATAATTTAGCTGTAGTAAAATATATCAGTAAAAAAATTATAGTAATGTATAGGGGTATAGTAGTTGAAAAGGCTGAAACAAATGACTTATTTAAAGAACCTCAACATCCATACACCATATCGTTACTTTCAGCTATACCTGTACCAGATCCAACCTTGGTTAGAAAAAAGATTATTTTAAAAGGTGAACCCCCTGATCCAATAGAACCTATAAAAGCTTGTCCTTTCCAAGATAGATGTCCATACGTTATGGCAATTTGCAAAGAAAAAAGTCCTCCAGAAATCGATTTAGGAAAGGGCCATATTGTAAAATGCTGGCTAAAAGCATAAAACCTGATAAAAAGGACTTTATCGCATTGACATTAGCTTTCTTTAGATACCTTCTTCCATTCATATTTATTACAATACTCATCCTTCTAATCATAAATTTTTTACTCATACTTTATAGATGAATAATACTATGGTAATATATGATTATAAAATAATTTTAAAACTGTTGTACTGCATTAAAAAAGGCATAGTCACAAAGAATGCAATATCCTTAGCCTTAAATGTTCCAGTTTATAGAATAAATGAAATTATCAAACAGATTATGAATGACGGATATTTAAACTTGGAAAACAACGTTCTACGAGTTGATCCTTTATCTATAATTATATATTTAATTAGACATGGTGTTGATATAGAAGAATTTTGCGGCGTAATTGAGTGGAATGATTTTGAAGAATTTATCAAAAAGATTTTGGAAGAATATGGTTTTAGAACTTTAAGAAGTTTTAGATTGAAAAAGCCAAGATTGGAAGTTGATATTTTGGCGTTAAAAAAAGATTTTGGTCTTGTAGTTGATTGTAAACAGTGGCGTAAGACTCTTTCCCCTTCGGCATTAAATTCTATTGTTATGAAGCAAGTTGAACGTCCGAAAATTATT
>JARVJS010000150.1 GCA_029776125.1 Nitrososphaeria archaeon | reverse complement strand
AAAAAGATTTTTATTTATGGTTCAAAAATTAATTCTGCAGATAATATGTTTGGTGTATAGGGAATTTGAAGAAGACTGGTATAGCATATCTACCATTGCATGGAGGAAGATGTCCTCCTTGGCTATTCAAGAAAATGGTGAAACTCTCTAGAGCTATTTGTGAAATAATATTACAGGACTTTGGACGAAAAGAGCTTCTTAGGCGTTTATCAAATCCTTTCTTTTTTCAGTCTTTAGGATGTGTTGTAGGATTTGATTATCATAGTTCAGGTTTAACGACTACATTAACTGGTGCATTAAAAGAGGCTTTAAGCATTGAAGAGCATGGTGTTGTTGTCTGTGGCGGGAAGGGTAAGGCTTCAAGGTCAACTTTGGATGAAATAGAAGAATATGGTTCAAAATTCTCTTTTTCTAGCAAGAAAATAGATGAATTAAAGTATTGTAGTAGGATTGTGGCGAAGGTTGATACTTCAGCAATACAGTCAGGTTATAATCTTTATCATCATGCTTTCTTTATATCAGAAGATGGTTTCTGGGCGGTAGTACAGCAGGGGCTTAATCCCAAGAATAGGTTTGCTAGAAGATATCATTGGCTTTCTGAAAAAGTTCAAAGCTTTGTTTTGGAACCACATAGTGGTCTTTTTGGTGAAAAAATAGAGGATATCGTTTTAAATCTTACATCACATAAAAGTGTTGAAGCACAAAAGGTTATAGTTGATGTTTGCAAAGAAGGGCCATTAAAAGTTAGAAATATGGTTGGTGAATTAAATGATAAATTAAATGTAACATTAACGGATTGGATGTTTCCGGGTAGAGAAAAGGTGGCTTTTAAGAATCTTGTGATGCCTGTTAATGTTGACTGGAACGTCATTAGAAAGCTTTATGATTTTCAGCCAAAAGATTTTGAAGAAGTTTTAATGACGTACGGTGTTGGCCCAAATACAGTTCGCGCTTTAGCCCTAATATCTAATCTAATATATGGTGCTGAAGTTGACTGGGAGGATCCGATAAAATACAGTTTCTGTGTTGGAGGAAAAGATGGTGTACCTTATCCGGTGGATAAAAAAGCTTATGAGGAATCAATAAAGTTTTTGGTGGATGCGATAGAAGGTTCTGAGCTTGGTTTTAATGATAGAAAAAATGCTTTGAAAAGGCTTAATTCCATTTTAACCGAAACATTTTAAAACAGATTATTGTATTAAAAATTCATGGAAGAAGTGTATGATGTCATAATAGTTGGTGCAGGTATTTCAGGCCTCTCAGCTGGAATATATGCTTGTCGCAAGAAGATGAATACTCTTATTATATCAAAGGATATTGGTGGACAGGCATTAATCGCTAAAGAGGTAGAAAATTATCCGGGTGTTGAAAGAACTAGTGGTGCAGAACTTGTTCAAAAAGTTTATGAGCAGGCTTTAGGCTTTGGTGCCCAAATTGTTCAAGATGAAGTGATTTCTGTGGAAAAGGTGAGTGAAGGCTATTTTAGAGTAAGGACATTAAAAGGTGAATACGTGTCACGTTCACTTATAATTGCAGCTGGTAAACTTCCAAGAGACCTTAAAGTTCCTGGAGAAGATAGGTTTAAGGGTAGTGGTGTGTCTTACTGCGTCACATGTGATGCACCCCTATTTAGAAATAAGAGTGTTATAATAGTTGGTGATGGTAACATTGCCCTTGATGCTGCATTACTATTGGCAAAGTATGCCAAAGAAGTAAACCTCATAACAAGACGAGCTTCTCTTTCCGGCGATAAAGAGCTTATTGAAATGGTTTTAAATACTCCAAATATTAAAGTCCTATATGAAACTTCTGTTAAGGAGATAACTGGAACGTTTAAGGTAGAAAAGGTTTTGGTGGAAACTTTAGGAAAGGGTTCATATGAACTTCAAGTTGATGGTGTGTTTGTAGAATTGGGGTATGAAGTTAATATCGAGCCATTTAAAAGTTTGGTGACCTTTGATGAGAGAAAACAGATAATTGTTAACAATAAAAATGAGACAAATACTCAAGGTGTGTTTGCATGCGGTGACATAACAGATACACCATACAAGCAGCTTGTAATATCAGCAGCAGAAGGGGCTAAAGCAGCTCTTTCAGCATACGAGTATGTTCAAAGGTTGTCAGGAAAACATGCTGTAACAGTAGACTGGCATAAGTAAGCTATTCTATAACATTTTAAGATGATGTTAGAAGCCACTTCCATAATGGTATGCATTTTATTTTAGCATTATCCACTTCTAATTTTACATCATAATCCTCTAAATTATTTGCATCAAGTCTTCTTACCCCTCTCGTGCTCAAAATTTAATATAAAATATTATCTTTTGGTATATCTTTTAGAAGTTCCTTAATTAATTGAAATGTTCTAAAAGTTTTTCCAGCTTGTCTTTGTCCAATAATTGCAATTCTCATTATAGGGTTTAAGGGGATCTTTCAACTCTCTTTCTACAAGCTCAAGTGACTCTCTAACCTTTCATTCTGAAAGAACTATCTTAAAGTTCTTATAAATTGTACTGTAATAAAACAATTTAATAATTATATTTTGTTCTCCATCAGAACAATTTAAAACCTTTTGGAAGTCAACCAATCCTTTTATATAATATATTTTTCCCTTTCTTAAGCTTTATTATCTTGGTGATAGTAAGGTAAGAATATGGCTGAATTATACGACTTTATAGAAAATTTGTGGATTATTGATTCGCATGAGCATACAGTTCAAGAGGTTGAGCGTGTTTCATCAGAAGCAGATCCTCTTCAAATCCTCTTATCACAGTATGCTTCCTCAGACCTGATTTCATCTGGTCTCTCTTTGGAAGACTATGTACGGGCTCTTAATCTGAATGTTTCTTTAAAAGAACGTTGGAGAATTATAGAACCATTTTGGGATAAGGCAAAGAATACAACATATTTTGAAGTGATTAATATAGCTTTGAAGGACCTGTATGGTGTAAATGAATTAGATGAAAACACTATTGAAGTATTGTCTGAAAAGATGAAAGCCGTAAACAGGATCGGCCTTTATAGGTGGGTTTTAAAAGAGAAAGCTAAAATTAGGATCTCAATATTTGATGGAATAACTGATATAGTTGATGTTGATAGAGAGTTTTTTGCTCCAGTTGTTAGGCTTGAAGACTTTATTCTTTTAAGAAGCAGGGAGGATGTTCGAAGGTTAAGTGAGGCCACCAAAATTCCAATTCATTCATTAAAGAGTCTTGAAAGTGCTTTAGAGTCTGAAGTTCAATCAATATTAAATAAGATTGTCGGCTTTAAAATAGCTTTAGCTTACAGAAGAGATGTACATTTCGAGAAGACAACATTTAATGAAGCAGAAAAGGTTTTTAATAAAATAATGGGTTCAGAAAGAACCTTCATCAGATATACAAGTCCAGATGGAATAAGGCTGACGATGTCAGACGAAATTTCTGTAGAAGAAGCTCGCCCGCTCCAAAATTACATGGTTCATAGAATTCTTGAAACAGCAAGTAGATACAGGTTACCTGTACAGGTTCATACAGGTTTACAGGAAGGTAACCTTAATCTTGTAAGCAACTCTAACCCTCTTTATCTCGCTAACCTTTTCATGGAATACTATAACGTAAAATTTGACGTATTCCATGGAGCATACCCATATGTTCGAGAACTTGCAGTTCTAGCAAAAAACTTTCCAAATGTTTACGTAGACCTTTGCTGGCTGCATGCTGTATCCTCTTCCTCTGCAAAATATGCATTAAATGAACTATTAGACATGGTCCCTGCAAACAAAATCATTGGATTTGGTGGAGACTACAAACATGTTGAGGGTGTCTATGGCCATTCAAGGCTGGCTAGAAAAAATGTTGCCGAAGTTCTACAGGACAAAGTTGATAGAGGACGATATAGTTTGGAGGAAGCCAAGAATATTGCAAAAATGTTATTATACGATAACTTGTTAGAAGTCTTCAAATTAGGCATCTAAAACTATTCTCGTGCACAAAAATCGAAAAGTATTAGTTTAACCTATAACATAAACTATAGGATAATGGTTGAAGGAAGCAGTTCTATATAAAAAAATTGAAGGTGATAAGATACAGTGTCTAGCATGTCCTAGGTACTGTAAACTTTCTGTAGGCCAAATTGGATTTTGTGGTGTTAGAAAGAATGTTAGCGGAAAACTTGTTCTCCTAGTATATGGTAAGCCCATTGCTGTGCACATGGACCCAATAGAGAAAAAACCCTTCTCACATTATATGCCGGGTTCCCAAGTTCTAAGTATAGGTACTGTTGGATGCGATTGGGCTTGTCAATATTGTCAAAATTATGATATAAGCCAAAGAAAGGCTGTTGATGGTGTCGATCTGATGCCTGAAAGGCTTGTAAAATTGGCTGTAGAATATGATGCGGACGGTATTGCATACACTTATAATGAGCCAACAATATTTATAGAATATGCTCA
>JARVJS010000114.1 GCA_029776125.1 Nitrososphaeria archaeon | reverse complement strand
TCCGTGAGCCGGACAAAAGCGTCTCGCGCTTTGGCAAAGCGGGAGTGAACGGCTTCGTAAGACGAAAAACGCATCCCAGTCTTGCTATTTAAGTTTGTAACCTTAAAGTTGAATGTCTTAGACGTTCCTGTACTAAGGTATCCTAAGAACATGCTTGAACTTTCCATTTGTGTAAAGCTTGGGACATTATATGGTAGTATTAGAGGTTCACCAGTAAACCATTCGCTAATGTATTCTGGAATATTGTATGCGTATTGGCCTATCCATGCATCATTCAACTTGTCCTGCAAAACCTTGCTTGTCTCAATTGAAGAAACCTTTACTGTAACAGGTCCAGGGGTGTTCAGATCGAAAAGTCTTTTTACTGCTAAGGTTGCAGCGTAGGCATCAACTCTACCTGCCCCTTGAACAAGAGGATTGTATGAGATGTCTTTTGCAGTGCTCATTAATAGAGTTTTGGCTTGTGCTGGTGTAAGCATCTTGTTTGACGCTTCAAGCATCAACGCTAGTGTTCCTGCAGTTAATGGTGTCGCTAGGCTTGTGCCACTAAATATATCATATCCTCCTATGCATAATGGTGCAGCATCCCAGCATCCTAAACCAACATTAACAACATCAGGCTTAATTTCCCCAACTGGCGTCGGACCCCTGGCACTCCATGAAACAATATCATCTACTGACCCTGTAGGATTATATCCTGCAAAGCTGTAAAAGTGGGTTGCTGTTGAAGCTCCAACCGTTATTGCGAATGATGCTGCACCAGGCGCAGTTACAGTTCCATAGCCGAATCCTCCATTTCCAGCAGCTTGGACAACTATTATTCCAGGAAAGTTTGGGTCAAGGAAGCCTGGAACTGAAAGCCCATTTATAATCATGCTCTCCATATCATATCCGAAAGCATAGTAATCGTACCACTGGTATGATATGCCCCAACTATTGCTTATTATATCAGCTCTCTTAGCTCCAGAATATACCATTCTTACACCGTCTTCTTCGAACTGCTCGTCGAATCCGGCTACCCATAACATTCCAAGCTCCGTATTACCATACCATAATGCCTTTACTCCTACAATCTTTGCCTTAGGAGCTATTCCGGGAAGTTTTTTGATACCATAACCTTGAATATAATATTGCATAATACCTCTTGAAGCTATACTTCCAGCACAGCTAGTACCATGGCCATAGAAGTCATAAAAGATAGAAAGGTAGTAGCCATTAAGATCCCATCCTCTCATAAAGTCTCCCGGATATGTAAAGTGCGATCCTATGTCGTAAAAGAATCCTCCTAAAACACCAGCATAAAGTCCGGTATTATCTAAGTCTTCAGCCACCCTATCCCCATCATAGTAGACAGGCTTATCATCAGTAAAGTCTGCGTTCATGTTAAAGTCTATATATGCCACTGTATAGTTTCCTGGAGAAGTTGGGTCTACTAATAGTACGCCAAAATTGTATACGATGTCATCAGGAAAGTATAAGTCAGTGAGCCCAAATCTATATACTCCGCTAGCTGATTCAATGGAGCCTACATAATAGTCTTCTGTGACTGTTATAGTTGTAGTCCATGGCTCAAAAATGTAAGCAAGTGTATCCTTTGTCTCAATATAACCTGCTTCATTTTTTACAAATCCTTGCAAAAACATTACGTGGCTTTCATCAGCATCAAGTACAAGAGGCTCCCTAAATCCTCCGGGAAGTATTACATAATCTAATGCGTCTCTTAAGTCTGGATGCGCATATTCTACACCTGTATCAACAACCGCAACCCTTACACCTTCGCCTTCCAATCCGAACGTGTTATTAACTTGGTTTACTCCAGTGAATTCCCTTACAATAAACATGTCTGGTAATGCTTCTGAAGAAAGTTCTTCCTTTGGAATTGATGCTGTCTGGAGTTGGGGCACCTTGTTTAATGCAACTTTATACAAGCCCCTTATATTCTCGAGTAATCCTATCTTGTCCTTGTGTATAAGAAACTTTATTGAATAGCCATCTTTTAGTTTTATAACGTTTGTAGTTGCCTTTGCCAATGTTTTGACTTGGTTTATTGCATCTAATGAGCCTATAGCTGTGCCCATAACATGTTCTTGAAACCTAATATGTGTCGCAAGTTTTTCGTTTCCAACAATCTTTACTTTATCATGTTTTATGTATTCTCCAGATTTCATTTGAGTTAAGGGTGAGGATGTGTATCCTATTGATTGTGGTGAAAGTATAAGGATTACTAAGATGAGTGCTGCAAAAACAATTTTTGTTTTCTTTCCTAAATCTGTATGTGCGCTCATAAATTTTTTTCCAAATGCACTAATATAAAAATTTTTTTGCAATATTGCTGTTAAAGCATATAAAATTGCCTTTTAATATCACTATTGTTTATAAAATTAGAATGTTTTACCTTTTTCCATTTTATACCAGCAATAGAAAACAACACTCCAATGGCGCATAAGACTGAAGATATTGCAAATGAGTAGTTTATTCCAGTTATTATCAAATGTTTTGGTGCATTTGACAATTCTATTCCCTTGATGAAGTAAGTTAATGTGGTGGTAGAAATTATTGTGCTCATTATCATTCCAACCTGACGCATTGTTGAAAGTACAGCATTTGCTACGCCAAAGTTCTCTTTACTGACAGCACTCATTAAGGCATTCGTGTTCGGTGAACTGAATAGTGCAAAACCTGCTCCCATAAAAATTAAATCCGCTAATATGAAAGTTAGATTTGTATTATTGTCCAAGGACGTTAAAAGGAATATTCCTATTGTGTTCATGCCCATACCTATAGATGCAATTATTCTTGGCTGTATCTTATCAGATAATGTTCCGGCTACTGGTGATAAAATTGATTGAACTAGGGGTTGTGATATAAGTATTAGGCCTGCAGTCTCTGGAGTAAATTCTCTTACAACTTGAAGATATATGCTTAACAGGAAGGAAAGCATATATGTTGCACTATAATTTATCAATGCAGCAAGATTTGAGTAGGTGAAAGGTCTGTTACATCTAAATATTCTAATATCAATTAATGGTTCAGGATTCTTTAACTGCCATAAAATGAATATAATTAGAGATAGTATGCCTATAGATAAAATTATATAAGAGTTTAAGATCACATTAGAGGCCAATTCAACATATGTTGTACCATAAACAATCGCAGCTAAAGAAATTACATAAAAAATTGTGCCAATATAATCAAAACTACTATACTCTTTCTTCCATTCAACTTTTATCTTGGACATGGTTAGCGAGAGTGCGGATGCGCCTACGATTACGCTTGAAATGAAGATGCTTTTCCATCCAAAATTTTGAGTTAAAAACCCTCCAATATAGGGGCCAACTGATAATCCTACATAAAGTACTGCAGTATTTATTCCCAGCGCTTTTCCAAGACCATTTTTGGAGAATACAGATGTTATTATTGCGACACTCGTACTCACTATCATTGAAGCCCCTGTCCCCTGAATAAAGCGGAGTATGTAAAAGAGTTCTTTTGTAGGTGTAAAGTATGTTAGGAAAGAGAATATTGTGAAAAGTGCTAGTCCTATTAAAAAAACCTTTTTCCTACCCCTTATGTCTGCAAGTCTTCCAAAAGGAATCAATAAGACTACTGATGCTAAAAGGTAAGTATTCTGTATCCATCCAATTTCTATAGGAGATAGATTAAATTCTTTTCCTATCGTCGGCAGTGCTACATTTATTGCTGAAATTGTATATGAAACTAGGAAGGACGCCATGGTCGTTGAAATCAAAATTATTCTTTTCTGTAGGGTGTCAAAGGACTCGATGTCTTGAGGCAATATTACTCACCTTATAGTTCAAAAAATTATTTTATTAAAACTTATTTTAAAAAATTTTTTAGAAAAAGTTTTTATTCTAATCTTACAAAATTTTGTGTGGTCACTTTGGTGCTACCAGAAATTGTTAGCCTGATAAATCGTGGAGAATATGGGTCAGCAATATCGCTAATGGAAAAGATTGTTAAAGATAAGAGTAAACCCACTAATGAGCGTATAGAATATTGTGTATGGATTGCAGAATGTTATAAAAAATTAAATGACCTAAAACTAAGTGGAGACTGGTATCTCGAAGCAGTAAAAATTGTGCTATCACAAGATTCTGAAATAAGGTTAAAGGCGAAACAAGCTCTACCATATTGTGAAAAAGCTTTAGAGAACTATAGAGAAGGCGGTGATGCTCTCGATGTTATGGAAGCTGTAAAGTTAAAGCATAGGCTACAGGAGCTTTCAAAATAAAATAAATAATATTAAAATGGGTTTAAATTTTTAGGATAAAAGTACCGCTAGTATGCCACTTAAGAATATTCCATCAAATGTTCCGGCCCCACCTATACTTGCATAGGGTGTTCCCAAAGAACCAATTTTCCCTATATTGGTTAAGTCTGCTCCGATAAGGGTTCCAAGTACACCACTTATGTATGCGATGATAGGCTGCTGGGTTGTTGGTAAAATCATTGCCCGCCCAAAGAGGCCCTTTTATCCATCGCGGACA
>JARVJS010000043.1 GCA_029776125.1 Nitrososphaeria archaeon | reverse complement strand
GCATCCAAGGAAGATACAAGCATCTAACAAATAATGAAATAGACATGATACAAAACGATGTTAACAAATATTGGAAAATGCTCATAGAATTAGAAAAGTTAGATAAGTTACCTTGGTACCTTTAGGTGCAAATTCATGGTTGAAAAAATTGTTGAAGAACTAGACCCTATTTTTAAACCGAAAACTATAGCTTTAATTGGAGCGTCACGTGAAGAAAAGAAATGGGGAAACATAGTTTTAAGAAATCTTATTGAAAGAGGATACAAGGGAAAAGTTTATCCCGTAAATCCAAATATTAAAGAAATTTATGGCCTAAAATGCTACAGTTCAATTTTAGATATTAAAGATGATATAGAATGTGCATACATTGCTATACCAGCAAATCTTGTTCATAACGTATTAAAGGAGTGTGGAGAAAAGGGTGTTAAAGGAGTAATAATAATTTCAGGAGGATTTAGTGAAATTGGAAAAAGTGGAGAAGAAATTGAAAATGGCTTAATTCATGTTGCAAAAAAATATGGATTTAGAATTTTGGGACCAAATACCATGGGTGTGTATTCGGCTACAATGAATATGAACGCGACATTCACGGCTTTTGCACCTAAACCTGGAAATATTGCTTTTATATCACAAAGTGGATACTTTGGAGCACAACTATTTTCCGCAGCAAATATAGAAGATATTGGATTCAGTATATTTGTTAACGTTGGAAACCAATGTGACATACAAGTGCATGAGGTGATGGAATACCTACTTTATGAAGAAAACACTAAAGTAATAACCTTATATATTGAAGGCTTAAAAGATGGAAAAAGGTTTACTGAAGTGTGCTCAAAAGTGTCTAAACAAAAGCCAGTAGTTGTTTATAAGGCAGGAAAAAGTCCAGTCGGTGCAAAAGCAGCACTATCACATACTGCATCATTAGCTGGTAACGATAAAATATATGATGCAGCCTTCGAGAAAGCGGGAGCAATAAGAGTTTTAGAATCTTTTCACCTGTTTGAGTACGCACAGGCTTTAGAAGCACAGCATACAGCTGATGGAAATAGGCTGGGTATACTGTCGTCGAGTGGAGGATTTTGCGTTTCATTAGCAGATGCAGCCTATGAGCTTGGACTAGAAATACCAACCCTAGATATCGACACAAGAAAAGAAGTAAAGAAAATACTTATGCCTCATGCGAGTGAACCATATAATCCGATAGATACAGCTGGAGATTTAAGAAACCAAATTTACTCGAAAATAGCTAAAATTCTCTTAGAAAAAGAGTATATTGATATTGTGATTGTTTCCCCAACATTTGGCCTAATAGATACAGTAGAGGCTCTAAAAGAGGAAGCGGAGACTGTGATAGAATTTCTCAAATTAGAGAAGGAGTATAATAAACCATTGATCTTTTCTCTTACAAACTTTTCTAGCCCCATAATAAAACTGTTAAAAAGATATAGGTTTCCGGTGTATCGTACACCTGAGCAGTGTGCAAGGGCAGCATATGCACTTTACATGTTTGGAAAAAGAAGAAAATAAAATTATTTTTTCTTTTTCTTTTCACCTACATAATTCATGGGCCTGCCACAATGTAGTGGAATTGGTTGGGAAAAATCACATGATTCGCATTCAATTTTAACCACCCTCTTTTTAATAAACCCTTCCTTAATAGGCCTCATAGGGACACCATGATGGACTGGAACAGGCTTTCTAAAACCACATACTTCACATACAAATTCTGGTAACTGTTCACTCATGGTAACCGGTTAAAACATAGCTACTAAAAAATATTTTAAAGTTAATTAATTAGATAAACACAATATTTATTGGACGTGATACAGATTGGATAGAGACCTTCTGCTTGGTATAGATATTGGCACAACAGCAGTTAGAGCATTCGCATTTGATGAAACCGGAAAAATCGTTAGAGAGTCAAAAATTGAGGTAAAGGTCGATCATCCAATGCCAAGTTGGGCCGAACAAGACCCTGAAGAAATCTACGATTCAACAATACAGGCAGTCCAAGCTGTAACAAAGTATGTTGGGAAACGTGTTAGAGCTATTGGTTTTTCAGGACAGATGCATGGACTTTGTTGCTTCGACAAATATGGGAAACCGTTAACCAAACTAATACCGTGGGTAGATGTGAGGGCGGGAGAACAGGCGAAAAAACTTGAGAATATGCTTGGTGCTGAAGAGATTTATAAGAGGACAGGCTGTCCACCATTGTTTGTGTATATTGCTCCAAAAATACTTTGGATGAAAGAAAACCGTCCAGAAATTTTCTCACAATGCAAAAAGATTTTAACAGCACAAGATTATGTCATCTTCAGACTATTTGGAGACTATTATACAAATCCTTCACTAGCATCTGGTTCGCAGCTGCTTAACATAAATTCTGTTAAGTGGGATGAAAAGCTTTTGGAAGCTGTTGGGGTAAGTGAAGACTACCTTCCAGTTTTAGTTGAAGGTGATAGAGTTTTTGACAAATTACCTTCTCATGTGGCAACCCAGTTAAGTTTAGATGAAGGTGTACCAGTTGCTTTAGGAGCATCTGATGGCGCATTATCAAATGTTGGACTAGGCGCTGTTAAAGAGGGAGTCTGTGCAGTGAATTTGGGCTCAAGCGGTGCAGTTAGAGTAGTTTCTAAGCGTCCAATATGGGATAATGGTAAGATGAGATTCTTCTGCTACTATATTGCTTCAAAACATTGGCTTTGTGGAGGAGCAGTAAACAACTGTGGAATTGTTTTGAGATGGTATAGAGATAACCTAGCGGATAAAGAGCGAGAAAAGGCTTCAGAGTTGGGTATAGATGCTTATAGATTATTAGATGAGGAGGCTGAAAAAGTTCGTGCTGGATGTGATGGTTTAATATTCTTACCCTTCATGTCAGGTGAAAGGTTTCCGATAAGAGACCCTTATGTGAGAGGAATGTTTTTTGGCTTAAGCCTTGGGCATGTAAAAGGACATATTATAAGGTCTATGATGGAAGGTATAACATTTACGATAAAGTGGATAGCTGACGCGTTAGAAGAGCATACAAGTATAAAAATTATCAAGATTAGTGGAGGTGGAGCAAGGTCACCTTTGTGGAGACAAATAGTTAGTGACATTTTCGAGAAAAAAGTTGTTAAAACCAATGTTGAAGAAGCGTCTGCTTTAGGTGCGGCAATATTAGCAGGTATAGCTGTTGGAGACTATAAGAGTATGGAAGATGCTTCAGAAAAACTTGTAAAAGATGGAGAAATACATGAGCCTAAGAATGATAACGTAAAAGTTTATAGACAATATTTCGAAATCTTTAAAGACGCTTACAAGGGCTCGAGGGAATACTGTGAAAGACTCCTAAAAGTAAAATGAAAAATTCTTTATATATTAATAAGATGAGATAGTATCATATGACTGTAATAAATGTGCCTTCAGGATTACTAAAAACAATAATTTTGAAAGAAGCATCAAGAGCACCACTTTCTGCAATCAAATTAATTGATAGGATGGCTGAAAGAACAGGCGGAATATGGAGACCGAGTCCAGGCTCAATATACTACTTAACAAATGAACTCGAAACTAAAGGACTTCTAAAAAAGTTGAAAGTGGAAGAGGAAAAGTATCCCAAATATATAATAACTCAAAAGGGAAAAGAAGAACTTGAAAATATGATCGCATCCTCTAAAAAAGATATACTAAAGATATTAACAATATTAAAGCTGTACGCTGAAATAATAGAAGACCAAAATCTTATACAAAATTTTGAAATAGCTTGCAAAAGTATATCTGAATATATCTAAAAATTAAGAGAAAAACTTTATAGGGCCCATGCGCCCTATTTCCCTCAGAAACAGATTTCTTGCCCTCGCCCTTCCTACTCACCGTTTTTAACCGAAAGCTTCAGGTCAACCCATCCACTTTCGGTGGCCTAGTTGTCTAGACCACGGCTCGTAGTCCGTTTGAGGACTTGAAACCCATTTCCTTGGGAGGAAACAGCTTTGTTGAAGGCTACGGACAGGGGGTCCCCATCATCCACCTCCCGGGCGGAGGATGCATGCGCATGGCCTGTCTTTCACCTTCAACTTGGCTGTTTGCCAAGGACGCATGAGCTCAGGCCTATACTATATTTTAGCAATTTTATCATTCGATGAAAAACTTTGTACACTATATTGTAAAATAATTTTAAGCAAATTTCATGCAACTTTCTTCTATATTATTAACTTATTATTTATTTTAGTATAGCTGATTTTTTATATTCTATTGATATATGCTTATCTCTTCGTTCATCGATCTTAATAACCATGTAAACTCTTTTCGCACCCATTTCAAAAAGCGCTTCTTTCGCCTTCTCAAATGCTCTAAAAATTTCCTCAGTAGTCTCAGCCTCGACGGACGTTGACATTGCACCAACATCAACCTTTAAGCCAGCCTTCTTCAATTCTTCAACAGCCCTTTTCACATATTTGCTTAAGCTTGTACCTTCACCAACAGGCATTATAGATAAATCAGCCACTACAGGCATAATTTTCAACCGACTTTAACCCTAGAAAAACAAATTTTAAAAATTTTTTATAAGAATAATATATTTCAAATTTTGACCGCATTTTTTAATGTTTGGGTCTTCAAGAATTGGCTTGACATATTTTAAGACGGTGTTAAGTTCAA
>JARVJS010000055.1 GCA_029776125.1 Nitrososphaeria archaeon | reverse complement strand
CCGATCTGTAGAGCGATAGGTATTCCATTAAAGAAACTCAAATCATACTATGAAGCAAAAAGGGAAGGATTACTAGAGAAAAGACCATGGATACTATTGGCACCTTCATATTCATTAAAAAGTAGTTTGATAAAATTTTTGAAGAAAAGGTATGAGGCTGTGACGTTCTATTTCTCTGGATGGGCTTTGTATAATAAAAATGGCTATAATGGAGCAGACTACTCATTTCCCCTAAGCGACCACTGTGACTATAATGACTTAATAAAAGTTGTAAAATGCGTTGAACCAGAAAAAATTTACACAGTACACGGCTATGCGAAAGAATTTGCTATAGAACTCAGAAAAATGGGATACGATGCCGAAGCACTCTATAGCAGCCAGCCTTTACTAGAAGAATTTTATAAAAGCGATTAGTGGTATAGTATGGTAATAGAATATGCTAGAAGACGGTACACAATGGATGAAGTTATAAGCGTACTTGAGCCTGAGCTAGGTAAATGGTTTAGTAAATTCAAAAAATTAACACCACCACAAGAGTATTCGATAATTCCTATAATGGAGGGAAAAAACACGCTAATTGCTGCACCAACAGGATCTGGGAAAACTTTTGCTGTTTTCTTAAGCATAATAAATGAGCTTTTAAAGATGAGTAAAAGTGGACAACTTGAGGACAAAGTTTATTGTGTTTACGTTTCACCATTAAAAGCTTTAGACTATGACATAGAAAAGAATCTTAACCAACCACTTAATGAAATATTTCAAGACAAAGGGCTTAAAGATAAGGTTACTAGGATAAGAGTTGGTGTTAGAACAGGAGACACTACACAAATTGAGAGAACAAGAATGCTTAAAAAACCACCTCACATTCTTGTTACAACACCAGAGAGTATAGCGATACTCTTGGTTGCACCAAAATTTAGGGAAAAAATGAAATCAGTCAAATGGGTTATAGTAGACGAAATACACGAGATATGTAGTAGTAAAAGGGGCGTCCACCTTTCACTAAGCCTAGAAAGATTACATAATCTCACCTTAGGCAACATAGTTAGAATTGGCTTATCGGCTACAATACACCCAATTGAAGAGGTTGCCAAATATCTTGTAGGATACAATGATGATGGCAAAGAAAGAGACTGCCTAATTGTGGACACAAGATTCGTTAAACCAATAGAGTTAAAGGTAGTGTGCCCAGTAAAAGACCTAGTTCACACACCAGCTGAAGAAACGACCTTAAAAATGTATAAGCTTATAAAGAATATTGTGAAAAGACATAAGACAACCCTAATCTTCACCAACACAAGATCAGGTACAGAAAGAGTTGTCTTCCAGCTTTCAAAGCTAAAAGTTGTAGACGGAGACGAGCTTGCAGCACACCATGGATCACTTTCAAGAGAAATAAGGCATGATATAGAGGATAGATTAAAACATGGGCTAATGAAGGCTGTTGTCACCAGCACCTCGCTTGAACTTGGAATTGATGTCGGAAGCATAGAGGCTGTAGTGCAGATAGGGTCACCGAAATCTGTTTCAAAATGCTTACAGAGGGTTGGAAGATCAGGGCATTCCCTTGAAAAGCTTTCTAAAGGATATCTTATACCATTAGAAAGGGATGACCTAGTAGAAGATGCAGTCATTGTAAGTGAGGCTAAAAAGGGAGCCTTAGACAGAGTACATATTCCCAAAAATTGTTTAGATGTTCTTGCACAGCATATTGTTGGAATGGCGATAGAGCAAAAGTGGGATGTAGAGGAAGCATATAGTCTAATTAAAAGAAGCTACTGCTACCACAACCTACCACTGAACATGTTTGAAAATGTTCTAAAATATTTGAGTGGAGGATATCAGCAGCTTGAAGGCCACAAGGTTTATGGCAAAATATGGTACGATACCAATGAAAAAAAGTTTGGAAGAAGGGGAGCCCTAATAAGAGTGATATATTCTACGAACATTGGAACAATCCCTGAAAACGTTCACGTCAAAGTTTTAACATTAAATAACAGATGGGTAGGAATGATTGAAGAAGAATTCCTTGAAAGACTGATACCTGGAGACATTTTCTTATTAGGAGGAAGACCGTACGAGTTCAAGTATGCAAAGGGTCTAACAGCATACGTTTCTCCAGCTGAAGGTGAAAAACCGACAGTACCAACATGGTTCAGTGAAATGTTACCCTTAAGTTTTGATACCGCAGAAGCTATAGGACGATTTAGAGAAAAACTCTTTAAAATGATAAAAGAAAATGTTCCAAAAAATGAGATAATAAAATTTATCAAAAAGGAAACATCTTCTGACCCAAAAGCATGCGAATCGATATACTCTTATTTTATGGCACAAGAGGAATTTCTAAAACATATACACGTAGAATATAGACATTCTGATAAGAATATAATAGTGGAAAATTATATTGACCCAAACAATAGACAAAATTTTATCTTCCACGCAGTATTCGGGAGAAGGGTTAACGAGGCACTGTCAAGAATCTATGCGTATGTTATAATGAAACATGCAAAAAGAAATGTTTCTGTAACGGTTACAGATTCAGGATTTGTGCTAACAGTTCCAGGCTACATTCCACTAGACATAAAAAAGGTTATAGAAATGGTTTCAAAGGAAAATGCAAGAACACTTCTCATTGAGGCAATAAAGAATACTGAACTAGTTAGAAGAAGATTTAGACACTGTGCCACAAGATCGTTAATGGTTCTAAGAAACTATAAAGGACATGAGATAACAGTGAATAGACAGCAAGTAAGTTCACAAACGCTCATGACACTAGTTGAAGAATTAAAAGACTTCCCAGTTTTAAATGAAACATATAGGGAAATAGTTGAGGATCTAATGGACGTCGAAAATGCTACAAAAGTAATAGAGGACATTGAAAAAGGAGTCAGAAAATTTATAATACTAAAACCCTATGATTTACCATCACCATTTTCGCACGATATGCTATTAACAGGATATAGTGATATCGTTTTAATGGAGGACAAAAAAGCACTATTGAGAGACCTATATGATGAAGTTATTTCAAGAATAAGGGCAAGCGGAATCACACTTACTGAAACCTAAATCTTATATGAAAGGAAGTATAAGGTTATAGTATTTGTTTGCCTTCAGAAATTAAATTAACCAAGCGGTTAAAGATAGTAGAACCTTGGCCAGCACTTATTCTAGATGATAACATATTAGTGGTTTCAGACCTACATTTTGGCATAGAAGAAGAGTTGGAGGCAGAAGGGATACATGTTCCGTCATCCCTTGCTCCAAAAATAATAAACTTTATAACAAAGCCAGTAAAGGAAATGGGCTTGAATGAGGTACTAATTTTAGGCGATGTAAAACATGAGTTTGGATACCCTTCACCTAGTGAATGGATTTCAACAAAAAAACTTATATCAAATTTAAAAGAACTTAATATAAAATTAAGAATAGTGCGAGGTAATCACGATAATTATATCATTGCAATCCTAAAAGAATTTAACATAGAGCTAATCCAACCACATATCATAATAGGAGACATGACATTCACACACGGACATATTCCTGAAGAAGAATATGATACAACAAATTTTATCATATTTGGCCACGAACATCCATCAATAGCAATAAGAGACAAATTAGGATATCTTCACAGGTTTAAATGCCTTTTATATGGAAAAGTTGATAAAAAGACGCTTATAGTTTTACCTTCACTATCTCCTGCAGCATATGGAACAGACATAAACCTAAATCCTTCTACAACTTTTTTATCACCCTTTTTGAGAAACAAGGACATTTCCGAGATGATACCTTATGCAATAGAGCCTGGAAAAGGTGTTCAAAAATTTCCGAAACTAAAGTACATTATTTGACTATTACCTTTAAATCCACCGATATAATATCCCATATTGCTGCTCAATATGAGAATAAATAATGAGAGAGAGAAAAAGCTTGTGATATCATCTTTAGTGCAACTGCTATACTATAAAAAGGTGATATCCTTCCAAGAATCTTTAAATCTTTTAAAAAAGATTAGAGCCAAAAAAGCAGAAAGAATGCTCGAAATATTATATAATAATAAGGTATTTAAAGAAAACATTTCCATCGAAGAGAAAAATATTCGGTTTTGGCTGTCGAATACAGCTTGGAAACTCAAGATGAGAAGAGAAATGACAGCAGTTCTAGAAAAAGCATGCCATATCGCAGCCTTTTTTGCATCAAAATTGAAAGAAGACCAAAGTGTTGATATAATTTACGCCAACTCTTATTCATCAGAAGCACTAAGTTTAATGCTTTCAATATACTCTGATGTAAACTACTTCAGTATAGGACCAGAATACGATATAAGTAGTCCAGAAAATCTCTTAGTTCCAGTAGTATTAGGTTTCGAAACAAACCTTGAAATTGAGAGAAAGGAGGAAATCCCATACTTTGGAGTAAATTTGCTCTACAAAGTTAGTGAAACCAAAAGGAAAATGGGATTCGTTTATAAAACGTATTGTAAAATAATGCAGAAAAAGATTCAAGAAAAAAGATTCTGCAACAACTACGAAAAAAGACTTCTTAAAAGGACTATAGAGAAACCAAACATACTCCCAATAAAAAGATGGCAAAAGATTTGTATAAAGAGCATACATAGCCTAAACAAGGAACTAGAAAACTCATTTAACGAGGTGAAGGGAAAAGAATTAGAAGTAG
>JARVJS010000131.1 GCA_029776125.1 Nitrososphaeria archaeon | reverse complement strand
TTCGGCTGGACACATATCGACTGACAAATCGCCCTTCAAGTTCTCTATCTTTGCAAAAGAACCTACCCAAATCTCAGCAACCATGATAGCGGGTCCACCAGCATCTGTTATAATACAGATATTTTTGCCTCTTGCAGGAGGCTGTATAGAAAGAGCTTTACCCATGTTAAAAAATTCGTTCATATTCTGTGCTCTAATAATACCACTCTGCAAGAAAGCAGCATTATACACTTCATCTGAACCAGCGATTGAGGCAGTATGTGATAATGCGGCTTTTGCACCAGCCTTTGTTCGACCAGTTTTTAGTGTAATTATGGGCTTTATTCTGGTCACATTTTTTGCTGTCTCAACAAATTTATTTCCATCTCTTACAGATTCAATGTACATTAGAATTACATTTGTCCTTTCATCGTGTAAAAAGTAATTTAGAAGGTCTGATTCATCCAAATCTATTCTATTCCCAAAGCTAACGAATTTGCTTATACCAAGCTGTCTACCAGCCAAATAGTCTAATGCTGCAACACCGAAAGCACCACTTTGGGTTACTACAGCAATTTTCCCCTCTTTAGGACGAGGTGTGGCAATCACTTCTTCACCGGAAATAAGAGTTTTTGTTATCGGTAGAAAGAGAGTGTCTACCCCAGATACAGGATCATAAACACCTAAACAGTTTGGTCCTAAGACTCTAATACCTCCCTCGACTGCTATACTTTTAACCTCATTCTCAAGTTCACGATTTCCAACTTCACTAAAACCACTTGAGATTATTATTGAAGCCTTAGCATGCTTCTCTTTAGCTTCAATCATAACCTGTGGAACATATGCGGCGGGTACGACTACAACAACCAATTCAATTTCGCTCACCGGGATTTTACTTATTGATGGAAAACATTTGTACCCTAATATCGATTCCTCTCTTGGGTTAATTGGATAAAGTTCTCCTTTAAAAAGCCCTAAACGCTTGTTTTCAACAAAGTTTTTAAAAATAACATGCCCCGCTTTGTCAACATTCTTTGATGCGCCTACAATTGCAACTGAAGATGGATTAAAAAATGGCCTTATCTCTTCAACAATTCTACTGTTGCTCAACATAAAAAGAATGTTAACGCTAACTTAAAACATTTTCTAAACATTCTAAAAGTTTAGGAATTGGATAAAAGGTCTGGCTTAAGTGTGTAGAACAAATATTTTGTTTATGTGCTTAAAGTTCTTTTTAATATTACAAAGAATATTATTATAGCAGATATGATTGTGGCCAAAACTATTAGAATTGGAATAGGATCGAATGATTGTATAAGAGGTGAGGTAGTGGTTGGTGTGCTTGATTTTTCAGAAATAACAATTTTATGGTACTGGTTTGAGGACAACTGTATTTCAGATTTTGATGTTATAGTACCATATAATACAAGTATTTTGTAAACTCCTTCTGAAAGAAGAAAACTTGTTTGACCATCTTTGTCAGTTAAAGCGTCCCCTCTAACATTATTTTCCATATCAACTACTGTCACCTTCGAATTGGGTAGAGGTTTACCTTCTTCATCCACGACTTGCACAGTAAGAGTATAGGATTTTAATTCTGGTACAATAACAGAAAACTGTTTGTCAGACTCAAGATTTATTTCTAACGTTCTATAGATTTTTCCAGCATAATATACCCTTAAAGAATAGGTATCTTGAATAAGATTTTTGAAAGTTGCGATACCATTTTGAGTATAAGATTTGAACGTTTTCAACTTGTTTCCAAAAACAACTTCCACATTAGAAACAGGCTTACCGCCAGTATCTCTAACCTCAACTATAAACTCGTATAATGGAACTTTAACATCATGCAAGATGTCAGGTTTTGCTGTAAATGTTTCAGAATAAACCTTGTAGGAGGTGTCAAGCCAATATATGTCTAGGCTATAAGATTGCAAGGGCATCGAAGAGAAGACTGCAAAACCGTCTCTTCCAGTAAAATTGTAGATACTTTTTGGACCAGAAACAGTGTTCCATGTTAAGGTTACCTTACAGTCTGAAACAATCTTATTTGTTAAAGTCATCACACGAACTTTAACAAAACCGACATTACATACGACCTTACTGAATCCAGCACTTGAAGAAATTCTTGACTGTGCTACAACAACATCTTTCCATGAGACAAAAACATTGATTTCATTAGGAGGGTCGGTTAATGTGAATGCCGCGACACCTTTACCGTCAGTTATGGTTTCAGCGATAAGGTATGCACCTGGAGGAGGAGCAAAAAGAGATATCCTAGCACCTACCAAAGGCATATCCCGAACATCAACAGCCTGAACATTAAACTGTACAACAGCAGCGTTAACATTAAAGGATCTATTAAAAGATAAGATTATAATAAAAGATATTATTAAAATTGAACAGACAAAATTTTTGTGCAAATTATTTTTAAACCAAATTTTCTCCATTATTATGCAAATCACCTATATGGGCATTTTAAAGTTTTCTATAGTGCAGCTGATACGCTTACAATTGTTGGAAAATATGTTTCAACAAACATGCGATAGTATTTTTGTGGTACTAATACACCAGTACTTGAACTGAAAGCACGAATATAATCTTTATTCTCTGTACGCCATACATTATCGTCTTTGTAAGGACCTGAAACTGTGCCTCCAGAATATAATAAAGCCGCTGCATAAACTTGCATTTTTGTACCCTTATTAATCTGATAACTACTTGGATTATTTTTGTCCCAGTAGAGAAGATCATACTCTATAACCCTTCGAGCCCAATCATATGTTGACCACGCCCACACTTGAGAATATTGTTTATATTGCTTTGATAATAAATCATATGTTTGCTGTGATAAGAATAAAGCTTGTCCAGAATACGGACCATATTGACAAACCCAATACCCGAAATCCCCTGCCTGACTTGTAAGATAACGAACCCTATGCATCACATTCCATGGTGATATTCCATATATTGTATAGTTTCCAGTTACATAATTACCATTTGATAATTGTAAGCCACCATACTTCATCCTATAAGGTGAACTAGTATCATTTTTAGTACCAGAAACCTGTCCAATTAGTGCAAGATATCTATAATCTATTTTTACATCTTTAAGCCATTCATAATTTGCATAATAAATAAAATATTTCACTCCATAAGGTACAATTATTATCTCTCTATGATATAGCTCATTTGTAAGATTTTGTTTCAAAGGTGGAACGACAGTAATATTATTTTCTCTATATGCAACAGCCCGTATAGGCCCTGGTAAGACAGCCCAATTTCCACCAGGCAACTTTTTAGGAAACCACCAACCACTACTTATTGGATGAACATCATATCCGAACAACGTATATTCTACATGATAACCGTTACCATGAAGACTTATAGACCAATCAATCCAGTCACTATATCCTGGATTAGCAACAAGCTGTAGTTCATATACTCCATTGTTTAAATAGACATATGGAGGATTAATGCTAAATTGCATTAAGTATGTTGGAGGGGGGGCATCGGCGTCCCAAAGCCATTCTATCCTAATCTTCTGTTGTACAATACCTGGATTAGAAAAATTTACTAGGAAGACAAGCTTGTCTCCTACTGAAAATCTTCTTCTCCATTCTGCAAACTGTAGTGTTGGAACAAGATAGTTTGATGTCCATACTTCAACTTGACTTGGAATTTCTTTGAGATTTTGGTCATTAGGTCCGTTTGTTGTACTGTATACTCTGAATTGTTTTACTGGCGGCATTGGTATTGGTGGATAGGTGCCTGAAAATGCTAGTTGTCTATTAAACCATAGTATTGTTCCATTTAATATAACTTCTAGCGAGTAAACCTCTTCAGGCTTAGGTGTATTGGGATAGAATTGGTTTACTGCATTCTCTTGTATCACATATTCCACTGCTGTGTAGGTATAGGATTCAACAATTATTTCTCTGTTATCTATTACGGAAACCATTATATATCTATTATATGGTTCATCGATAATTTTATCACTTATTGATTTAAAGTATATTGTGTAGTTTCCACCGCCGTTATTTAATAATACAACTATCTTAGCATTTTCCCATTTTGAAGTTGACTTGTCAAAGTATAATATTCTAAAGTTTTTTGCTGTTAGGTCTTCAACGGGTTCACCATACTCCTTGTTTAATGAGACTGTAACTTTTGTACCTAGCTTGTTATCGTTTTCAATAGAATCAACGTAAACAGTCATATTTAATAGTATAAGCATTTGGCCCTTCCAACCATAGAATCCGCTTCCAGGCACATTTAGGCTAAAGTTTGCTGAAATTGCTGAAATGCTTTGTGGAGAATACCAGTAAAGTTTTGCTAAATCGTACACGTATCTTTCTGGTATTCTAAGTTTGCCGAACAAAAGTTTTTGAGGTTGGAGTAGAACTTTGTTGAATGTGAAGTTTACTTGTATGCCTCTTGCAGAAAATGTTCTTATGGCGGTTTTCATCCATAGCGTGAATCTTTCAAATGAATTATATCTTGGAGTGTCCATTTCAGCTGTTGCGTTATATTCTTGTGTCATGGATGCTAGAATATATTTTAGGGCTCGTCTGAAGTCTTCGTTAAAGTTGTCAACGATCTCCTTTACCTCTTCATACCTTAAATTTTGGTAAGAAGTAGATGTTACATGAACTGTTATAGCAATGTAGAATATCAATAATGTTAGAATAATTCCAGCAAAAATCAGCAGCTGACCCTTCCTTTTTCTTCTTATCATAACTATACACTTCCCAAAAGAGCTAACTTCATTTCAATCACGATAACTTTCATCCATCTTGTAGTGTAAACATATGATATTTGAATATTCTCACCA
>JARVJS010000030.1 GCA_029776125.1 Nitrososphaeria archaeon | reverse complement strand
GAAAAATTTTAAATTCACGCAAAAATTCTTTGCATACAATTGGTCCCAAACTATAGTAGAATAAGATGTAGAAGCGCAATTTCCAAAAGTAATCTTCCAGGACTAGAGTATACAATAAACCCATACATCGGATGTGAACATGGATGCATATACTGTTACGTTCCTGATGTGATAAGAAGAAAAGAGTTCCTAAACGGTTGGGGGGAAATAGTTTATGCGAAAGAAAATATTGTTGAAGTTCTTTCAAAAGAAGTTAGATATATAAAACCTGGAGTTGTAGGATACAGTACTATAACAGACCCCTACCAACCTTACGAGAAGAAAATGTGTTTTGCTAGAAAAGTTATTGAAATGCTATTGCAAAACAATTTCAGGATTTCTTTTCAGACGAAATCATCACTAATACTTAGAGATTTGGACATAATAGGGGGTGATAGGGTAGATGTCGGATTCACTATTACATCCTTAGATGAAGAGTTTACCAAAAAGTTTGAACCAAATGCATCACCTCCAGAAGAACGAGTACAGGCTCTAGAAGCCTTTTCAGAAAAGAAAGTGAAAACATGGATATTTTATGGACCCATAATATGCGGATTTAACGATGATGATGAAACTGTCAAGAATATAATATCTTTAGCAAAAAGGACTGGAAGTTATTTAATGTACGATAAATTAAGACTTAAACCCATTCTCTCTAAAAGAATGGAGAAACATTTAGGAGAAGAGTTTGACAAGATTAGAAGCCATATGATGGAAGACGATTTTAGGAAAGTATATTATAAGGTTATTAAATTAGGTAGAGAATATAATGTTAAGGTCGAACCAGCATTTACATGAGAGTGTTCGATTTGGGTAGAAAAAGTGAAAGATACAAGGTGGTTGTAATAAATCCTTTACTTCTAGTACTCTTACCACAGCTTCTAGTACATTATATCGATAAAAGGAACCTAGCATTTTCTTTAACAAGAGACCATATAATGGGAGTCTTCGGAATACTTTTTATTGGATTATGGCTATTTTTAGGAAAACTGTTCACAAAATATTTATGGCTATTTTCTTACATAATCTTTTTTATATATATAGGGTCATTTGGTACACTATTATTGTTTAACACATATGTTATGGGTATTGTTTTTATAAGAAGAAAATGCTACAATTGCAAGTTTAAGAAACTGATAATAGATCATGAGAGAATACATTTGGAAGCAAATTTTTCAGAGAAGGAGGTATGGGATAAGTTAAAAAATGTTTATACGGCACAACAGTTCGGGGTCTACGACAATGGTGCAATATGCGACTATTGTCCAATTCCAGCACATTTAATAGAAGAATAGTTGGTGATCGAATATGGTTCATAGAATAGCAGTAATAGATAAAGAATTATGTAATCCCAAAAAATGTCCTTTCATTTGCGTAAACGTGTGCCCAATAAACAGAATGCGTAAAGAGACGGTTAAAAAGGGAGAAGACGGTTTCCCAGTTATTAGTGAAATATTATGTACAGGGTGCGGAATATGCGTTAAAAGATGCCCCTTTCAGGCAATTTCTATAGTGAATTTGGCCGAAGAATTGTCGGAGGAAAAGATCCACCAGTATGGACCGAACAGTTACCGCCTCTATCGTTTACCAGCACCCAGAGAAAAAACGGTTATAGGCCTGTTAGGAAGAAATGGCGTTGGAAAATCAACAGTCATAAACATATTATCCGGCTTACTTAAACCAAACCTAGGAAAAACTCCAGAACCTTCATGGGATGAGGTAATAGAATATTTTAAGGGAACAGCGTTAAAAGAGCATTTTGAAAAGATTGTGGCAAACGAGCTTAAGGTAAGTGTTAAACCCCAGGCAGTATATAATTTGGTAAATGTTTGGAGAGGCGATGGCCTAACACTTTTGCACATGATGGACCAACGTGGGGTAATGGATGAATTGATTTCAAAATTGAATTTAGAAAATTCGATAAATAAACCTGTTCAGCAATTAAGTGGAGGAGAACTCCAAAGGCTAGCTATAGCTGTTGCAGCTGCAAAAGATGCGGACATATACTTTTTTGATGAACCATCATCTTATAATGATGTTTACCAGAGACTTGCAGTTGCTGAAGTTATAATGGATGTTGCGAGAACAGGAAAATGTGTTTTTGTTGTAGAGCATGACCTAACAATTTTGGACTACTTATGCGATCAAGTTCACATACTGTATGGAGAACCTGGAGTATACGGTATAGTGTCGGGTGTTATGTCCACAAGAGCAGGAATAAACGCATTTTTAGACGGATACCTTCCAGAAGAAAATGTTAGATTTAGAGAACGAAAAATAAACTTTGACGTATATGCACCAAAACAAGAAAGTGTAGAAAGTAAAACTTTGCTCGAATATAGTGAGCTAGAAAAAAATTATGAAAACTTTAGATTAACCGTTTCTAAAGGAAAACTTATGCTAGGAGAAGTTGTAGGAGTTGTAGGAGCAAATGCATTAGGAAAAACAACATTCATAAAAATGTTAGCTGGAATAGAGAAGCCAGAAAAGGGAATAATCTCTTCGTCTTCAAAAATTTCATACAAGCCACAGTACATATCACCTCCAAAAGGATTCCAGTACGTTAAAGAACTTTTGGACCACATATGTGGAAGCGACATCACATCAGTTCCCGAATTTAATGAGATAATAGTACCATTGCACGTGGACAAACTTTTCGAGAAAGAGATTTCAAAATTAAGCGGAGGGGAACTCCAGAAGGTAGCAGTAGTTGCAGCACTTTTACAGAATGCAGATGTGTATGCTTTGGATGAACCTTCAGCATTTATTGATGCAGAGGATAGGGTTGAGCTTGCAAAAATTATACAGAGGTATATCCGCTTCAAAAATAAGACGGCGATAGTTGTAGACCATGATGTTCAATTGATAGACATTATATCTGACCGAATGATAATATTTAGAGGAGAACCTTCTGTTTTAGGCCATGCAGAAAGTCCATCAAACAAAGAGGAGGGAATGAACAATTTTCTAAAGGATCTAAAGATAACATATAGAAGGGATATTTCCACAGGAAGGCCTAGGATAAACAAGCCAGGTAGTAAACTAGATAGACAGCAGAAGGAAGAAGGAAGATACTATTACCTTGCAAGATTTGAAGAAAAAGAATAATTTTAAACAAAACTTTATAAACACAAAATTTGCTCGAAAAGCTAAAGTGTAAAATTAGTTGAGTCGCCTCATCAAAAAAATTTTAGCAGATAAACTTTCCCCAGAAGAATTGAAGGAAGTTATTTCAGGTTTTGATGTGATAGGAGATATCGCAATTTTAAAAATTCCAGACAAGCTTTTACCAAAAAAACATTTGATAGCTGAAACATTATTAGAAAACGTTAAGAGCATAAGATGTGTGTTTAGACAGGTTTCCCCAATTTCTGGAGAATATAGGCTCATGGAGCTTGAACATTTAGCAGGAGAAGATAGAACCTACACAGAATATAGGGAAAGCGGGTGCAGATTCTATGTTGATATCGCTAAAGTCTACTTTTCTCCAAGATTATCTGGAGAAAGATTACGTATAGCGAACTTAGTCAAAGACAATGAAGTGATTGTGAACATGTTTGCTGGAGTTGGAACATTTTCTATAATAATTGCCAAAAAGCGTAAGATGACAAAACATCATGCAATAGACATAAACCCAGACGCATATCAGCTAATTTTAAAAAACGCATTCTTGAATAAAGTTGAGGATAGGGTAACAGCATATTTGGGAGATGCTGGAAGAATAATAGAATATCAGCTATCAGGATGCGCAGATAGGGTACTGATGCCATATCCTGAGATTGCAATAGAATATTTTCCTTTCGCAGTAAAGGCATTAAAGGATGAGGGTGGAACCATACACGTGTATCTTCACGTGAAAAGTAAGCCAATAAAGGAGGTAATTGACGAAGTTTTGCCCAAACTTGATTTTGGAAAAAAATTTGTTTTAGAGGATATAGGAGGAAGAGTTGTAAGAGAAGTTGGTCCAAAAATAGATCAAATTGTATTAGATATAAAGTTAAAAGCTTTAAAAAATTAGATTTAAAGAAAATTTATAAACATGAGTTTTATAGGGTTTCTGGATTTTAGGTGAAAAAATTATGTCAACAACGGCAATACCAGCAGTAACCTCGTCTGGCCAACCTGTACTCATACTAAAAGAGGGTACAGCCCAGACAAGAGGAAGAGAAGCGCAAAGAAATAATATTCTTGCGGCAAAACTTGTTGGAGAAATCGTTAGGACATCATTAGGACCACGTGGAATGGATAAGATGCTTGTCGACAGCCTAGGTGATGTAACAGTCACAAACGATGGTGCAACTATACTAAAGGAAATTGACGTACAGCATCCAGCCGCAAAGGCGATGGTAGAAATCTCAAAGGCAACAGACAACGAAGTAGGAGATGGAACAACTTCCGCGGTTGTGTTAGCGTCTTCGCTCTTGGAAAAGGCTGAAGAACTTCTGGATAAAGATGTGCACCCGACAGTCATTGTCGACGGATACAAGAAGGCTGCTGAGAAGGCAAAAGAAATTCTTTCATCAGTAGCTATAAAAGTTGATCCAAAAGACAAGGAATGGTTAAATAAAATTGCGAAAACAAGTATGGCTACAAAGCTTGTTGCATCAGAAGGAAAATATTTGGCAACTCTCGTAGTTGACGCACTACTATTAGTAGCAGAAGAACAAAATGGAAAACTCAAAGTTGACATCGATGATGTTAAAGTTGAGAAGAAGCCAGGGGGAAGCATAACAGACAGCAAACTAATACAAGGAATAGTTCTAGACAAGGAGGTTGTTCATAGTGGTATGCCTAAGAGGGTTACCAACGCTAAAATCGCCTTA
>JARVJS010000031.1 GCA_029776125.1 Nitrososphaeria archaeon | reverse complement strand
GGTTATAACCAAGTTTTCAAACTCCATAGGCTGATGCCCAAGAGGAGAAAGGTCTAAGATAGAAAGCCTCCTGTGGCTTAAGGCAAGCCCCAAAGACAAGTCCACATATAGTCCAGCATCATCTGGACCACCATGAGATAGAGAGTCTCTCATTCTTATGGCAGTCTTCTCAAGGTTGTATTGGTCATTGAAGTTAAAATCCCAAAAGCCTGCTATTCTACACATGTACTCTGCTCCACAAACCAAGAAATAGATTTATTATCTGCTTTGTATCTTCCCATCTGCAAGATTTTCAATAAAATTTTCCCACATTTCGTGAACTTTTCCTATATCAAAGTCATATGCCCTTTGTAAAGCCTTATTTTTATATTCTGAGAGAATATGTGGGTTCATCAATACAAATTTTATGGTTTCTACCCACATTCTTTCCACTTTATCCAAAGGTTCTAAATGTTCTTTGTAGTTATTACTAAACTCTGGCATTAATATGCCATAATCTGCAAAGTAAGGTTGCTTAATCTTTACATCTTCATCTAAATTTGGAGCTAATATATCCCTTGGACCAGATTTACAATCTGTTGATATTATTGGAATTTGGCATGCAAGAGCTTCAATTATAACATTCGGAAGGCCCTCCCAAAGGGAAGTTAAAACGAATAGTCTCCCTTTGGAGATTATATTGAAAGGATTTTTTTGATATCCCAAAAAGTATACATCGAAATTGCTTGAGAAAATATCTCTGTCCCATACAAATGTTCTCATACCAAGATTTTCGGATAAATTAACTAATTTTTGCTTTAGCTCTCCATCGCCAAGAATTAACAACTTTAGATTTGGAAAATATCGCTTTAAATTTGAGAAAATCCTCAATAAATACCACTGTCCTTTTTGCTTAGTTAACCTTCCCACATTTATTATACATTCTATATTATCTAAGAAATCCCTAAGAAAATATTGCACAGGTTGTTGCGATTTGTGTAGAATCTCATGTATATCGTAAGCGTTCGGAATATAAACTACTCTTTCTGGTTCTATACCTATTTCATATTCATAGAACCGCTTTATATCTTTTGATATTGCTATAAAATATATATGCTTGTTATTTTTTGATATTTTATAAATAGATGACAGAATCTTTAAAAATATTCTCGTTTTTATAGATTTGTTTAAATCAAATTTTGGATAACTATGTTCAACTAATATTGCATAATGCCTATTAAGATATGAACTAAATATATTGTAGATATTTGGTATATAAGAAAAAGATATAACAATATTTGGCTTTTCTTTTTTAAGAATGGATAAAATATAAAAAGCTGACTTTAAAATGCAAAACACTCTTTTTAATTCATATAACATTTTCCCTGCCTTACTTCCCAACCAAATTTTGCAATTCAAAGATATAACCTTTGAATCCTCTTTAGAAACCTCACTAAGGGACTCTTGCACATCAAAAACCACAAATTTACTAGCTATTTTGAATTTCGTTAACCAAAGATAACTTTGCTTGCCTAATCCGCCTTGAACAAAGTCTGTTGTAATCAAAAGAACTTTCTTCGTTTTATACCGCATAACCTCCTTACTAATATTATAGCAAATGGAATAAAAATTAAGTTGTAAATTAGCGAGATCATAAAATATCTGTTTACACCAAAATCAAATCCTAAGATCCCTTGAGTGATAGAAATAGTGGTAAATATGTAAAAAAATACATTTACATACCTTAATATAACAAATCCTGTTATAGCAAATGAAGCCATAAACCCCCAGAGAAAGGCTCCTAAAATACCGAAATTAATATATCCTTCAGCTATAGCTCCAAACTGTAACAAAGCATTTTGCTCAAAAAAATACTTATACGTTATGTAGTCATCAGTTAAATAAGGTTTTTCTGGAAAAATAAACCTGGGAATCGGCTGTAAAAATAAATGTAAAAACGATAATCCGTACAAAAACTCATGATCAAATCTTTCTAAAAATAAACCAAAATAATTCTCGAAAAATCTGTTTAGAAAGATTTTTATAATAAATACAATATTTATTTCAGAAACTGAGTAAGGAAGACCCCATCTAAGCAAGTATTGAATACTGATTAAGAAAATAATTAGCATCGAAAGAATTGCTATAAAAGAATAAAAACGAAAAGATACATTACCTTTCCTTATTACTTCTGTGTATAGTATTATAAAAATAAGAATGAAAGACATAGTAAAACTATTTGAACCATATGGAATAGCATATATTAAAGCTATAATAAGAATAATTAATCCCATTAACATTTTTCCAGCCCTAAGATGCTTTAATATTAACAATATGAACAGTAATTTCACAATAGTTGAAATAAAAAGGTAAATATACGGTAAACCAAGCCCTCCTAGCTGAACTAACTTCCTGTATCCTAAAACATCTCCGCTCGTAATAATAATGAAGTAGCCTGGAATACTACTAACCATTACTGCTAATATGTATAACACCCAAAGCTTAACTGCACTATATCTGTGTACCATATTTTCGAACTTTTCGAGAATAATCTTAAATCTATTTTGAGTATTAATTCTTGTTAGTGAAACAATAAGATATAAGTAAAGTAGGCCTATTATAGTTCCTGTGTAAAACGATATCAATATAAGATCGTAGTCTTGGACATGTTTATATTCATAATAACCCTTTAAATCTTTTACAATACTTAATACAAAAAATATAAAAAATAAAGATTTAAAAGATAGTAAGCCTAAATTAAACGGTTTCAGAATGACCAGCATTAGAGAAATATTCAAAATAACAAGTATTATAATTAATTGTTCAATCATATGTGTTAAGCTTTTCTTGATTTTTACGTATTAACTTACACATTAACTTAACCCTTAAAAGCCTTAAAAAGTATTCCGTATGATGAGGAGATACAAAAACGAGTGGGATACGTGACAACATACTCAAATATTTTCCTTTGCTCTTACTATCACTAGCTTTTATAAAATTATAGCGAGAAAAATTGTATAGAAATCTAAAAAACTTATCTAAGATATTATCAGGTTTCAAATCAATATCTACTTCCGAAAAATTGTTTTCTTTCAATAGTCTTTGACTAAGCTTAACGAATTTATATTGGTCATAGGATTTTTGAGTGCCAGTCTTGTGAAAGTGTGAATGAACTCTATAACTAATTAAAACTTGGCTAATATTAGCCAGCTTTACACCAAGTTTGTAGGCTCTAAGTAAGAAGTCATAATCTTGAGCATATTGAAAATTCCTATAGCCTTTTATAATTTGAAAAACTTCTTTTCTTACTGCTATAGATGGATGAATCATGGGTGTAAAGCCAGATTCAAGATAAATTCTAATACACTCTTCAGTTGTGGGCATTTTAAGAACTCCATAATTTTCATCCTTCTCATTCATTTTATAGCCCCACGAACCTAAAATACCAACATCTGAATTTTTTAAATAATCAACTTGGACTTCCAATCTTTGTGGTAAACTAATATCGTCAGCATCCATTCTAAATATATAACTTCCTGAAGATTTAGATATAAGAAAGTTTAGAGAGCGAGGAAGTCCTATATTTTTTTCATTAATATAAAACTTTATCCTTCTATCTTTCTCAGCGTATTCTTTTATAACCTGCAAAGCCAACTCATTTTCCGGATTATCCAAAGCTATCAGAAATTCAAAATCTTCAAAAGTCTGGTTTAATATAGACTCTATTGCTTTCCTTATATACTCCTCAGGCTCTTTGTAAACGCTCATAATTACTGAAACAAGAGGTTTATTAATCATCTTAATGAATACCTCCGCTTAAAGAATTCAAAAAATTTGCAGGTTCAAGTAGGCTTAAACATGTTGTGATTTTGTATTTAGATTTAACCCTTTTTAGTCTGAAATACCTTATAGGCAGGTTAATAAATTTTTTAATCAAACTTTGAGATGCAGGTGATTTAATGGATATTATTCTTTCCTTAGGCAAGGGAATGGGATAAGCTATGTGTGTATCATCCAATAGAATTAGATAGTCAAAGTTTAACTTCTTTATCAAGTTCACTGCCACCCTTTCCGCACCACCTGTTCCAATTGATGGAATAAATATAGCTTTTGCCATGGTTATGACTTACACTGAAAGTATTCTGATATAATTGTCTCTAAAAACTCTACCAGCTTATACTTATGCTCATGCTCAAGGACCTCAATAAGGGTTGTAGCATCAACACAAAAAATATCATTGAGAATTACTAACGTATTTCTTTTCTTTACCCCATATACCGAGTATACCATGCAATGTTCCCCTTATAAAAAATAGTAGTCCTTTCATATCAAGATTACTTACAAAAAATAGCATGTATTTCACGATAAATTTTATTAATGCCTTTTTATTGTATTTGTAAAATATATATGCAGAATTCCTTATAAGACAATAATTTTTAAGCTTGTTTTGACTGAGATATACCTTAAACTTCGTCCATCTTATACGAAAATTTTCTCCTTCTGATTTTGGATGATAAAATTTGGCATCCACAACAGTAACAACTTTTAGACCAAAATACAAAGTTCTATAAAAATATTCAGTTTCATCACCCCATATAAACATTTCTTTCTTAGGAAAACCTATCGTATCCACCAATTTTCTAGAAATTAAAGTGCCATTAAATGGATTCGCAACGTTTTCTAAAACACCACCTTTAGACTTTAGCTTACAGTCTTGAACTGTTTTAATATTTTTACCAAGACCGAAAACTAACTCATCTGGTTTATCTATTCTAACAACCAATGGTGTAAGAAAATCTGCAATGTCTGTTTTAGATAATAGCAATTTAAGACAATTTTCTTCTGGCTTTCCGTCATCATCCATCAACCAAAACCAGTCATATCCCTTTTCGTATGCTCTTTTCAGACCTTCATGGAATCCTCCAGCCCCACCTGTATTTTCATGCATTCTCACATAAAACAA
>JARVJS010000136.1 GCA_029776125.1 Nitrososphaeria archaeon | reverse complement strand
AGATTTTCAATTATAGAAAAGCTCCCTTATGATAGAGAAAACACCACAATGAAAAAGTTTAAAATGTGTCCTGAATGTGAAAAAGAGTACACAGACCCATCACCCTTGTACTTGCTCACTCTACCGACGGCTGGTGTGACCACCGTCACTAAGACTGTAACTCAGGCTGGTGGTGCACCATGGCCTTACGAGGGTAAAGTCTGGATTCCAATATTAAACAAGTATATGACCTATGAAGAAGTTGTTGCTGAAATAAAGAAGGAGGGTTCAATAACGATTGCAGACTGGACATACTGGGGTCTTGTTGACACCTACTTTATACCTTCGTTTAAAAATTATGTCAAAAGCAAGTATGGTGTCGACATTGAAGTAAAGTTTGTTGGAACGCAAGAGGCTAAGGGTGGATTCATGTACCAACTTTATTCTGCATACCAAGCTGGACTACCAGCACCCTACGATGCAATGCATATTGAAATCAATTTCTTCGAGGAAGCTAAGGCTAAGGATGTTGCTGAACCATTTTTGCCTTCCCCCCTTGTACCAAACCTAGCCTTTGTAGACCCTGTTTTCATATTTGCACCTTATGGTGTTCAGTTCCAGCAGCATGCGATGGTAACACCAGTATTTAATCTTGAAAAAACTGAATTTGTTAAAAGCTGGCTTGACCTTGCGGACCCAAGGCTGAAGGGTAAAATTACATTGTGGTCTCTTTCAGACAATGGTTTCTGGGCTTTCTTGGCTACTGTTGCGACGGCACTTGGTTACGACTACAAAGATCCTGCTCAAATGAATAAGGCTATAGAGTGGGTTGCTAAGAATATTCATCCTAATGTTCTAAAGTATACAAGTGATGAGGCTGAAATTATAGAATTGTCTGAAAAGAATGTTACATGGATTACAGCATACTGGTGTTGTAGTTATGAAATGGAGCAGGCTGCTGGAAACAAGTGGCTGGGTCCAAAACTTCTTGAACCCTTCATGCCAAACTTGCCTGGTGTTGTATGGATACCAAAGAAGGCCCAGCATCCTGTATTAGCTCAAATATATGTCGACTGGCTTTTAAGCAAAGAATTCCAGTTCCCTGATATAAATGCTCCAGGATTTAAGGAACTAAATCCCACAGAAGCAAAGAAGCTTTGGGCGGGTATGATTGAAGGTCCACTTGGTCCATACTATGAACAGTTTATACCAGATTGGTGGGGTGGCAAAGAAGGCTTCTATAAGGTCTTCCCAACGCTTGACGAGTATAAGGCGAAAATCTATCCATCTATGAAGGTTCTGGACTGGGAGTACATTAACTCACATGCTGAAGAATGGGTATCGTACTATCAGAAGCTTATAGGTGGTTAGCTTCTGTATCCCTTTAATTTTTTTGGGTAGAATGTCATGAGTGAATATTTTGATAAAATAAAACCAATATTTTTTATTTTACCAGCTTTAACATTCGCAGTGCTCTTCTTTATAATACCATTTATACTCCTATTCTATGTAAGTTTCACTCAAGGTTCAAGCTATTTTTTCCAACCGATCTTTACTTTAGAAAATTATTTGAAAATTGCAACAAACTATATTCCTGATTTTAGAAATACTTTGATGTTGGCTGCATTATCTGCTACTTTGGATGTTATTGTAGGATACCCTTATGCATATCTTTTGTTGAGGAAGATAAGGTTTCTTTCAGACTTTTTTAGGTCAATTTTGATGGTTCCTCTGCTTGGAGAACTTTACATAGCTTATGGTTTCTGGTGGCTTTTTTTGCCTAAGGGTCCATTCTCATCTTTTCTTGAAGCAATTGGCATTTCTCCTTTTGCTATATTGTATACTCCTGTTACTGCTGCATTGGCTCTTGCAATTTACACTTTACCCTTTGCAGTATTGCAGATGGGTATAAACATTAGCCAAATAGATCCTGTTCTTGAGGAGGCGTCGAGTTGTCTTGGTGCAAATAGGTTGAGAAGGTTTATTCACATTCTTTTACCATTAAGTTTGCCCGGTCTTATGAGCGGCTGGTTTATGGCTTTTGGATGGAATATTGGTGCTTACGCAATACCATATCTGATGGGTGGTGTTATAGTTGGTCAAAGGGTTCTGTCCATACAGATTAGAATGGTCGGTCTTTTGATGATGAACTATGGTCTCGCAGCAGCACTTGCATCAGCTCTAGTGATAATATCCCTAATATTCACGTTCATTTCTCTTAAGGTGTCAAGAGGTGTTTTGATTTGAACAGAAATTTTGATCTCTCAACAATAATATCCTACTTATATATAATTTTTGTTTCTATCCTTATATTTATACCCTTTATGATTTCCTTTTGGCGTTCTCTTTGGACTCCTGATGGCCAGATTGGCTTATCAAACTATTTCAGTATGGCTGGTGTCTTCTGGCCTAGAGTTTGGTTAAGTCTACAACTTTCGCTTATAACTGTAGTCTTAGACTTGTTAATTGCCATACCTGCTGCTTACGCTTTAACAAGATACGAGTTTAAAGGAAAGAGACCAATATTGCTTACCTTGATTGGTGTATGGTATGTTCCAGGCATAGCATATGCATTATCATTGGTGCTTTCGTTTTATCTAATATACAAACAGTGTCTTAGTATCCTCGGTTTCATTGTAACCTATACTACTGGCTTTCTTCCTATGATGCTACTTTCATCTATTGTTGCATTCAGAAGGTTGGACATATCATATGAAGAGGCTGCAGCATGTTTGGGTGCAACTGGCTTAAAGAGGTTCATATACATAGTCTTGCCATTAATTGGCCCAGGTATAACATCAGGTATACTTTTAACATTTGTACTATCATTTAACGAGTTCATTACCGCTTTTTTGCTTGCAGGACCTACTGGTATCCTAACTGCTCCTGTAAAGGTTTTTGATGACATATCACATGCTGGAATGCTTGGTTTTGTGGCCGCTGAAGCGTCAATCTTGCAAATAATATCTCTTACAGTAATATTTGTGTACCTGAAGATTGTTGGTACAAGATACCTAAAGGGAACTGTTTTCTTCTAAAATTATTCTTCCAATTTATTCAAAATCAATCTTATATTTTCTTCGGAGACCTTTAAACCGAGTCTCTTATAGGCAATAACTATAGGTCCTAATATAGCCTTATCTCCTATCAGCGGCTCCCTTACGATAGCCTTTGGAACACTTTCTTTAATTGCATACATAAAAGACTCTTTAACAATATTTGACCTAAATACTCCACCCAAACCTCCAACAACAATTCTTTCATCTTCCATGCCAAGCCTTTTGACTATACATGATATTGCTAAGGCTAACTCTTTTCCAGCTTCATCAAGTATTTCTATTGCAACCTCATCTCCTAAGCATGCTGCCCTATCCACAATTTTAGCGAGTTTAGAAATCTCTGTAGGGTCGCCACCTAATTCTTTGTAAACCTTATGAAGTATATCCAGTTCGTTCGCCACATTAAAGTATTCAGTAAACATTTTCGATAAAATTGTTTCTTTCCCCCTACCATCATGAGCTCTCGAAACCGCATTTAATGCCTTTACTGCAATCCAGTATGCGCTTCCCTCGTCGCCTATAAGCCATCCCCAGCCGCTTGACCTCATACTTTGTCCTCTTCTATTCACTCCAAAGGCAATACTTCCTGTGCCACCGATTACAGCCGCTCCTGGTTCACCCCATGTTACTGCATAATATGCTGCTACAGCATCATGTTCAATTAACACCCTTTTCTTTTCAATTCCTATTCTTTCAATGACCTTCCAAGCATTTTCCCAATCCTTCTGTGTATCTAGGTCAGCCCAGCTAATTGAAATTAAGTCAACATCTTCTAATTTAAAATTTGAAATAGATAAGCATCCATTTATTGCCTCCTTAATATTTCTTATTACAACTTCCTCCTTTAACCACATTCCAGACGGTCCTGCAGTGAACTTTCCAAAAATGTTCCCATTTTGGTCTAAAGTAATCGCTAGTGTCTTTGTCTTACCAATATCCATACAAAGGATGAGCATATCTAAAACCTTTGTATGTATCGTGAAAGATTTCTTGGCTTGTCCGGGTTTCTTCCCTTACCTACTGCATAATAATATGCTAAAATTTGGATAGGTATGATTGACAAAAGAGCTTTACTTTCATCACTATATTCTTGAGGAATTCTTATCACATTTTCTCCAAAATCTTCAGAATCTGTTACTAATATAATGTCTGCATGCTTATCAATAAACTCTTTAACAAAATTTTTTAAATAAACATGATTTTCTTCTAGAAAGCATGATATAATTAACGTTTGCTTTTCCCCTATACTTGCCATGGGCCCGTGTCTAAATTCAAGTAAATGTAGTCCTTCTGTAGCAACATATGATGTCTCCTTAATCTTTAGCGCTCCCTCCAATACAATTGGATATGACGGTCCAGAACCTAGGAAAACAAATCTTTCAACATTTTCGGCAACCAGTCTATTTGAGATAGGTATAATCTTGTTCTCTTCATATAAAATGTTTTCAGATAAGGAGGGTAGGTTCTTACTTTCATCTAAAAATCGCTGTTTAATGTTAAAAAGTTTTTCATTTAATATAGTTGAAAGAAGTGCTGTTGCAAGTGAAAAGGATGTAAAACTTTTTGTCATTATAATACTTTTTTCTTCTCCAATGTCAAACGCTATTACCTCACTTGCGGCATCAAATATTTTGCTTCCTTTTTCTATTGTGAATCCAATAACATGTGCTCCATTTTTCTTGCATCTTTCTAGCGCTGTAATTGTCTCAGCTGTGTTTCCTGACCTTGAAACTCCAACGACTAAACTATTTTTGTCCACTTTTTCTATATAATGAAATAACAGTTCAGAAGACGGTAGTGCATATGTTAAAATTTTATCATTCCTTAAAAGAGGCCAAGCCCCATAAAATGCTGCATAATATGATGAACCGCATCCAATAAAAAAGATCTTCTTAAACTTGTTTCCTGTACTACATAATCTTTCTATTTTCTCCATTTCTTTTATAACAGCATTTAATGCAAAAGGTGTTTCCCTAATATCTTTTATCATATTATAT
>JARVJS010000044.1 GCA_029776125.1 Nitrososphaeria archaeon | reverse complement strand
TATTTAAATGTCCCACTAAAAATTTAATACAATACAAAAGAACCTTTAAGCCTTGGATAAAAAATTATTTGTGACATCAAGTTGTTTTTAATAAAATTTTGAAGGTATTTTCAAGATGCTTTTTTATAATAATTTAGAGAATATTTTACTGTTTTTACATATCTGCTTAATGCTTTTTCATAGACTTTTATAAGTTCCTTATTTGGTTCAATTTTACTGAAGTTTCTTTTTCTAATCCATTCGTTTACGAGTTCCTTTTGCCCGTTACCATACATTGCTAAAAGAGCGGAACCGAATGAAGTTGGTTCATCGAGGTTTGTGAAAGTGTATGGGAAATTTATGCATGAGCTTTTTATTATATGCCATGTTCTTAATTTATCCATTTTTTCTAGACAGACTATCTCTGTTGGAACGATTTCATTCTCTTTGAACATATCAAATGCTAATTTAATTTCGTATGAAATGCTTTCCATAAATGCTCTTATGATATACCATTTTGTATGTTTTAGAGTCAAGTTATATAGTGTTCCCTTACTGTATGCAGTCCACCATGGAGCTCTTGCACCCTGCAAATGTGGTATAAAAAGTAAACCTTCACAAGCAGGTGGAACCTGTGACACATTATAGTCTATTAATGTATCACCTTCCTTCTCTACGCCTAGAAGTTCTTTTAACCAATTAAGTATAAGACCGCCCGCTGAAACACTTGCTTCCGCTAACCATTTTCCATCTATAACATGTAGTCCGACTCCAATTTTTGAATCTCCAAAAAGTTTTGGCGTGTCCAATATTGTGCTTAAGTTTACTACACTACCAATATGTTCAACAAATTCGCCAGTCTTTTTAGCTCCAGCTGCAAGCATCTGTACAGGTCTGTCTCCGCCACCTTCAATAATAGGCACATTACCTTTTAATCCAAGCTTTTGGACAACATCTTCTTTGACAAAACCTACAATATCTGTTGATTTTACTATAGGAGGGAAAAGGTTTGGTATATGAAAATCTTTAAAGAATTCGTCTATCCATTCTAATCGTCTAATGTCATATAAGAGTGTTCTACATGCAAGTGTAGGATCGGTTGAGAATTTTCCCGTAAGCTTATAGACTATATAGTCTTTAGGCTGTAAATAATATTTTGTCTTTCTTAATATTGGGGTGTGCTCTTTTATCCATAAGAGTCGGGGGAAACTGAAGGTTGCATCTATTGGAAGACCTGTAAAGTTATAAATTGTGTTTTTCCCTATTCTACGCTTAAGATATTCTGATTCTTTTAATGCTCTAGTATCCATCCATATTATACATCTTCCTAACGATTCTCCTTGCTCATTAACAAATACAAGACCTTCCCTCTGGGAGGTTACAGAAATTGCGCTTATCTTCTTACCTTTGAGTTCATGAATTATATCTTTAGCAACTACTAGAAGTGTATTCCACCATTCTTCCGGATCCTGTTCGGCATAGCCACTTTTAGGAGTATAAGTGATGATAGGCCTCCTCTTTAAGGATACAGGTTTGAGATTTTCATCTACAACTTGGCCTACAATTTCATCGGTACTCAGATATAGACCCAACCACATGAACAGTTTGTTTATAATATAATGTTCTATAAATAGTTTTGAAAAACTGTTAATTATGATTTTTGATAACTGATGCCACATGCAATACTACCTTTCTAATTAGTAATTATTAACTAATTAGAAAAGATTTATTAGATAGAGTCCTATATTTAGGGGGTATGGCTAGGTCTTTACCGAATTGGTTAGCTATAAAATATTTTGCTCTGTTTTCATCCTTTAACATTATTCCTTTTAGGTTTGAGGATGCTAAAGTAGTTTTAGATGATAGAAATATTTCACTTTCCTTGTATAGGATGTGTGAGTATGGTTGGATGGATAAGTTGGGTAGGGGAGTTTATAGGATTGTTCATCCATTCGTTGCTTTGATGGAAGTTTCAGGTTTTGTCTGGAGGGATAAGATAAAGCAGAGGGATAGGTTGCCTGTGCTTGAACTTTGTGTTGCTAGACTGTTTGAAGTATTGGGCTCTAGGCTGGTATCTATAGTATTGTTTGGTTCACTTTCTAAGGGTACGGCTAGGCCTGAAAGTGATATAGATTTGCTTGTTGTGGCAAGAGAGTTGCCTAAAAGTTACAGTGAGAGAACAAACATTATACGTGAGATTGTGTCCTTTAAGTTGATGGATGATATTATAATTTATTTGTGGAATAATTATGGCATTTATGCAGATTTAGACATACTGTTAGTTGATGAGAGTGAAGCCAATGTAACTCACCCATTCTATTTGGATATGGTAAAGGATGCTATAATTATATATGATAAGTATAAGATTATGTCTAATAAGATTGAGGAAGTTAGGATGAGGCTTGAAAAGATTGGGGCTAAAAGGTTTGAGGAACCTGATGGAAGCTGGTATTGGATTATAAGTCAAAATCCTGAAAATGCGAGGGAAATAGAGTTATGAATATGGCAAGGTTAGCTGAAGACTATTTTAATAGGGCTAAAATTAGAGTTAAGAGTGCAGAACTCGCATATTCAGAAAAATCGTATCCGGATGTTGTTAGGTACAGTCAGGAATGTGTAGAACTTTCCCTGAAGGCCGCATTAAGGTCAGTTGGTGTAGAATATCCTAAGGAACATGATATGAGTAGAATTTTAAAGGCAGTGAAGGACAGGTTCCCGGAATGGTTTAGAAGGGAAGTCGAAAAAATTGGAGAGATTTCAAGAGAGCTGGCGGATAAGAGAAGCCCAAGTCTTTATGGAATAGAATCACTTGGTAAAACCGCAGCGGAAATATTTGATGTGAAGGATGCAGAGAAAGCGTTATCAGATGCAAAATATGTTTTAAATACTGTAAATAAGCTTCTTCTAGAGTTAGAAATTTTGTAGATCAGAAGTTTATCCTTGTTCTACATTCCTTCTAGAGATTATCAGAAAGGTATCAATATTATTGTATTTATTTTTTTAACAGGATCCGCATTAAGATTTTTATGGAGATGATAATATTTATGTGAACATGTTTTTGAGGGTGTTAGGTTTTTTGCATGCTTGATTAAAGAAAAAGTTATATTGCATATATTGGATGGATTATCCATCCAATGGTGATAATTTGGAAAAAGAAGAAGCAGAAGAATTGTTGAAGAAGTATGTTAGACCTGAAGGTTTTGACGCTTACGAGAACGCGAACCGTTATCCTGGTCCAACAGGTTTTTTTGCCTATGTAACGGAGAGAGTGTTGGGGAGATACATTTCTATTATTCCTCCTGATGTTGTTAGAATGCATTGTGATGGCCTGATTTATGTTCATAAGCTACCTTATAGTCTTTATGTTCCATATTGTACTGGACATAGTTTGTCTAGGCTTTTAGAGCATGGGCTTAAGACTCCTACGATTGTTGCTGGGCCTGCTAGGCATTTGGATAGTTTTGTTGACCATATTGCGAACTACCTTATTACTATGCAGCATTATTTTAGTGGTGCCCAGGCTCTTTCTGGTATAGAATTGTATGCTGGACCATTTATTAGAGAAGCGGGAAGTAGTTTAAAGTATGTTGAGCAGCAGGTTCAGAGGCTTGTTTACAATCTGAATTTTCCTAGTAGGATTGGCATGCAGACTCCTTTTACTAATTTTACGATTATACTTGATTCTGGTAAAAGGTTGCTTAGGGAGGGTAAGGCTGTTTTTGGAGGAAAATATGTTGGTTTGCTGGGGGATTTTGTTGACGAGGCTAGGCTTTTTGTTTTAGGGTTAGCGAATATTCTTATGAATGGTGATGGCGTTGGACAGCCTTTCACATTCCCTATTCCTACTATTATGGCTACGAGTAAAATTTTGTATGAAGATTCTGAAATTTTTAATTCTATATTTTCCACAAGTGCTAAGAGAGGAAGCTTTTATTGGCTTAATGGCAGAGTTGTTGACACTGATTCAGTATATGCGATGTGTTGTAGACTTTCAATAGATAGGAGGGATCTCGATTACGCTAACAAGAGACTTGGTGAAGTTTCCTGTGGAGGGTTTGAGAGGAAAAGGTTTGGTGGTCTATGGTCCATACCCGATGTCACAGGCTCTATTGGCGTTATCACAGTAAATTTGCCACGTGTAGTGCTTGAGTCTGGTTCTGAAGAGAATAACTTTTACGAGAAACTTGATAGTATACTAGATCATGTTAGAGTTGGCGGCAGATGGATGAGAGAACGTTACCTTAAGCTGTTAAACGATTTCCCCGACCTATATTATATGATAAGAGTTTACATGAACGAGTTCCCACAAATGCATTTTAACACCATCGGCATTCTAGGTTTGCCTGAGGCTGCTGCAATCTTTTATGGATCACCTAAGCTATGGTTTGAGGGGTCCAGAAGAGACTGGTTAAATGCGGCTGAATGGATGAAGAAGGTTGTTGAGTATATTGTAGAGAAGGCTAGAGAATGGATGTTAGAAGACGGTTTCCCGTGGAATGTTGAAGAGGTTCCTGGAGAGTCTGCTGCCGCAAAACTTGCCGAAATCGACGCAACCAAATATCCTGAGGTTTTAGAATACTTTGTTGAACCAAAGAATCCAATATATTCTACAAGTATTGCCCCATATTATGGGGAAATTGATTTACCTGACAGGATTGAAATTGAATCGAGGGTTCAGAAAAGTTTTACTGGAGGAGTTATGATGCACATCTTTTTAGGCGAGGAACCGGATGCTGACGCTTTAGCTGAATTTAATAAGAGGTTAGTGAATTCGGATCTAGTTTACTGGAGTTTTACTCCCGCAATTACAGTTTGCTTAAAGTGTGAAAGAGGTTTTACCGGTATATTTTCGCGCTGCCCACTCTGTGGAAGTGAAAAAGTTGAAGTGTGGAGTAGGATTATAGGATATTATAGACCTTTGAAAAACTGGAACCTTTACAGAAGAAAAGAATTTTGGACGAGAAAACATTATCCGCTATTATAGCAAGGATTATTTATGCATCCAAATCATCTTGAAGACTTTAAAGTACTGCTTCATGGAGCAGGATGGAAACCTATAAGTTTCGTTGATATTTTTAAAAAGCAAATCCTCTCTTTTCTGCTCTTATAACCGTATCAAGTTTTCTGGTTGTGTCTTCCAGCTCGTATAAATCCAATGTTCTTAAAACTTTGTTTATTAAT
>JARVJS010000138.1 GCA_029776125.1 Nitrososphaeria archaeon | reverse complement strand
AAAAAGCGGCAGGGGATGCAAGGTATGGGATGTTAATGGTAAAGAATACATTGATTTCATGACAGGATATGGTGTAGCAATTTTAGGCCACGGGTACCCAAGAGTAGTTAACGCGATAAAGGAACAACTTGAGAATATAATTATAGCACACAGTTCACTATATAATGAGTCAAGAGCACTTTTTCTAAAAAAACTAGCTTCAATTGCACCAAGGGGCTTAAGCTCAGCATACCTTTCAAACAGTGGCGCGGAAGCAATAGAGGCAGCACTAAAGGTTGTTCTAAAAGCTACAAAGAGAAAAAAGATCATCGCAATGAATGGAGCATATCATGGGAAAACCCTTGGAGCATTATCCCTAACATTTGCTGAAAAATATAGGAAAGCTTTTGACGATATAATTTACAAGGGTGTAGAGTTTGTAGAATATGGAAGCCTAGAGGCTGTTGAAAGAGGAAGAAAATTGGAAGAGTATGCAGCAATATTTGTTGAACCAATTCAAGGAGAAGGCGGAATAAGACTACCCCCGGAAGAATATCTTAAGGGATTAAGAGAGATAGCCGACAAAAATGGAATACTTCTTGTAGTGGATGAGGTGCAAAGCGGATTGGGTAGGACAGGAAAAATGTGGGCTCACGAAAATTGGAACATAGTGCCAGATGTTATGACGATAGGCAAAGGTATAGGTGGTGGAATACCGATGGGTGTAACGGTAGCCAGACCAGAGATAATGAACGTGTTTGAGGTTGGAGAGCATACAAGCACAATGGGAGGAAATCCTCTAGCATGTGCAGCTGGAAAAGCGGTGTTGGATGCACTAACAGAAGATAATATACTCCAAAACGTTCAGAATGTAGGAGAATATCTCATTAGATTGTTGAATGAGGAGGTTGGAAAGTCCAGAATTGTTAGAGAGGTCAGAGGAAAAGGATTAATGATTGCAGTAGAGCTAAGAGTAAAATTTTTGGAAATACTCTTTAAAGCAATAGAGTTAGGTCTTTTGACATTATATTCAGGAAAAACAATTCTAAGAATGTTACCACCATTAATAATTTCGAAGGAAGAAGCCTCAAAAGCAACATCAATATTACGTGAATCGTTAAATTGGTACGAAAAAAGTAAAATTTAGAAAGAAAAAGTTTTAAATAGGAAAGTTTTAGGCCTTGATATGGACATAGATAGAGTAGACAGTGCGATAATAGAAGCATTAAAAGAAAACTCTAGAATGTCATATGTTGAAATAGGTAAAAGGGTTGGACTTTCTGAAGCGGCTGTAAGAAAAAGAATTAAAAGACTTGTTGATGAAGGAATAATAAGAAAGTTTACAATAGAGGTTAAAGAAGATGAGGCACATGCCTTCACATTAATAGCAGTCAACCCCTCAACACCCACATACGAGGTTTCAAAAAATATTCTAAAAATAAAGGGTGTTAAAAGAGTATATGAGATCACCGGACAATATGATATTCTATCATTTGTCGAAGGGTCAAGCATAACCGAAGTCAACAACTATATTGAGGAAATACGTAAAACGCCAGGCGTACTAAGAACAAACACAATAATAATTTTAAGAGAAGTAGAGTAGGAAGTGAGTTGGAGTTGGAGGAAGAAAGTTTAGAAAACATTTCAAACGACTTTGAGCGAGTCGGATTCGGCCCACTTTACAATGAAAACAGTTCATTAAAGGGAAAGAGAATAAAGTTTTTGGACACCACATTAAGGGAAGGAGAACAATTTCCAGGATGCTATTTCACAAACAGTCAGAGAATACAGATTGCGTGGATGCTGGACTTTATAGGAGTGGACGCTATAGAAATAAGCCCAGTGATTTCATCAAATCATCTTGAAGCATGTAAGAAGATTGTTAAGGCAGGATTAAATGCTACAATCGTAGCACATGGGAGAGCACTAAAAGATGATATAGATAAGGCACTCGAATGCGATGCAGAATTTGTAGCATTATATCATTCCGCATCAGACACACAGCTAAAATATAAGCTACGGGTAACAAGGGAGAAGGCGATAGAGAGGACTGTTTCAGCACTAGATTATGCGAAAGCCCATGGATTAAAGGCTAGGATAACTTTAGAGGACGCAAGTAGAGCGGATCCAAGTTATCTAGTTGAATTTGCGAAAAGGCTCGAGGAAGCACATGTTGACAGAATAAGCTTACCAGACACAGTGGGAATCATGACACCTAAAGGGATGTATAATCTTGTTAAAACAGTTAGAGAAAATGTTAATGTACCCTTAGATGTACACTGCCACAACGACCTTGGACTAGCACTCGCAAACTCTATAGCGGGACTGGAGGCTGGAGCTGAACAGGTTCATGTTTCAGTAAACGGACTTGGAGAGAGGACGGGTATAGCGGACCTGTCTCAGACAGCCCTCGTTCTAAAACTACTTTATGGAGCAGATGTTAGAATAAGGTTTAACATGCTATTTGAACTAAGTAGACTATTGGAAGAGTATACTAGAATACCCGTGCCAAAGTCTATGCCAATAGTTGGAGACAACGCGTACAAGCATAAGGCAGGAACACATGTTGCAGCAGTACTAAGAAATCCCAAAACATACGAACTAATTTCTCCAAAGACCGTCGGGAACAAAAGAAAACTCGTGTTTGGAGGACTATCTGGAAAAAATGGAGCTGAATTCCTACTCAAAATGTTCGGAATAAACGTTCCCAGTGAAAGCGAGAAACTTTTATCTGGACTAAAGAGTTTGGGAATAGACCTTTTCGAACTAGAACTTACGGACGAAATGGAAGAAATATTGAAGAAAGAAGAATTTTTAAGCGGAATGGAGGGTGGAAAAGTTTGAAGGTTTCAATACTCTACGATATAATAAGATGGGAAGAAAAGGCACTCTATGATGCAGGAAAAAAACTTGGTATAGAAGTCGAAATGGTCGACGTGAAAGAAAAAGAGTTCGATTTAACAAAAAACGCTAGCACAGAATTTGGGGATATAGCATTGCAGAGAAGTGTAAGCTACTATAGGAACATACATACAACTGCATACTTAGAGTATAAGAATATTAAGGTGATCAATTCTTTAAACACTGCCATAATAACTGGAAACAAAATGTTTACAACATTAGTGTTACAAAAGCATAACATACCAACACCAAAAACGATAGTAGCATTCACTTCAGAAACAGCAATGAAAATTTTCAAAGGAGAATTTGGTGGAAGAGCGGTACTAAAACCAGTAAGTGGAAGCTGGGGAAGAATGGTCGCACTCTTAAACGATGAGGCGGCAGCCCAAGCTGTTCTAGAAGATAGAGACTACATGTATCCAATGTACCAAGTATACTATATGCAAGAATATGTTAATAGACCTCCAAGAGACTTAAGGATATTTGTAATAGGAGACGAGGTTGTTACCGGAATATACCGCTATCAGCCAGAAAACGACTGGAGAACAAACACAGCAAGAGGGGGAAAAGCAGTAAAATGTGAGATAACAGATGAGATAAGGGAGCTTGCGTTAAAGGCTTCAAAGGCAGTAGGAGGGGGAGTGTTTGGTGTTGACATGATGGAGTCGCCAAACGGCTTAATAGTCCACGAGGTAAATAATACTACAGAATTCAAGAATACTGTTCCAGCCACAGGCGTTGACATACCCAAGCTTATAATAGAATATGTAATAAAAGAGGCAAGGAGATAAAAGGCTTGAATGACTACATCAACCTACTTTATGAGATGATTAAACTTTATACTCCAAGCGGTAAAGAGGAGAAACTAGCCCAATTCATAAAAGATAGGCTGCAAAATGAGTTTAAGGCAGACAAAGTATACATCGACAGAGCTGGAAACGTTATAGGAGTCTATGAGGGAAAAGAGCCCTCAATACTCTTATGCGGCCACATGGACACAGTTCCCGGAGAAATTGAGGTAAAAATGGATAACGAGTACATTTACGGTAGAGGAGCTGTGGACGCAAAATCTTCACTAGCAACATTCATTTCAGCAGCAAACGAATTAAGAAAAAGTGGATTCGAAAATAGGCTGATAATTGCAGCAGTAGTCGACGAAGAAGACACCGGGAAAGGGATAAAAATGCTGATAGAGGACGGTGAGAAAGTATCATATGCTGTGTTCGGAGAACCATCGTCTTCAACAAACATAGTCATAGGATATAGGGGGGGAGTAAGGGTTAGGCTAGAGTTTAGAACAGAAAGCTATCATGCGAGCAGCATATGGCTTGGAAAGAGCGCAGTCGAGGCAGCCGTAGAAGTTTGGGAGAAGATGAAAAAATATAATGAGGAAGCATTTTCTAAAGAGAAAAAGTTTGATACTGTAACAGTATGCTTAACAAAAATTTCTGGAGGAGAATCCCATAACATGAGCCCATCATATTGTGAAATGAAGTTGGACATCAGATTCCCGCCCAGAATAAAATGTGAGAACATTATGGAAGAATTAGCAAATATTGCGTCAACCGTATGCGGACAAAAGATTAACTACAAGATTGATGTAGAGGATTATACACCACCATACATAGCTCCAGTAAAAAATGAGCTTGTAGAAGCATTCAAAAATGCAGTTAAAAAGGTTCTGGGAGTGGAGGCACAACTTGTCAGGAAAACAGGTTCAGGGGACATGAACATATACGGTAACATTACTAAGACGCCTACAATAACATATGGACCAGGAGACCCAAAACTTGCACACACACCCTACGAGAAAATAAGTATTAGGGAATATTTAGAAAGCATCAATATAGTTAAGGAAGCACTAACTTTTCTTCAAAAAAAATTGTGGTAAAACATATTTATAAGAAAATATAACCTCAATAATATGTCAGAAACTGAGGTTAAAAAGAAAGAATTTTTTACAAGAAAATCTGCTGCCGTAACATTGCTTCTAATAGGATTAGTATTCCTAATAATACCATTCGCTTTCGCAGTAAACGTTTTCCTAAACTATAGACCCCTAGATAAACCCCTAGGACTAAACATTTCAGACGCACTCATAAGTGTAAGCTTTGATATAATAGATTTGGTTGCAAAACTAGCTTTCCTCGGAGTATGCGTATGGATAGGAGCAATAATTTTAAAGGATAGTGTAGAACTTTTTAAGGAAAAAAGTGAAGCCAAGTGAACGGACAGGCAACCATTGCCCTATCACTTGCATTCATTGCGTTAGGAACAATAATAGTGGCACCACTCGCACAATTCGTTTACGAGGAAAGCATGAACCCTAAAACATTCCTTCTTATACCCACATATGAACAGTATAATAGTACTCATATAGAAATGGAGTTTAACATAATATACA
>JARVJS010000063.1 GCA_029776125.1 Nitrososphaeria archaeon | reverse complement strand
AACAGCTACTTGATAAACATAGTAAACAGAAATACAGCAGTATGAAAGTGAGATGATGGCAAGGGTTCAAATAATGTCAATGATTAGTAGTATAACCCCCAATTATCATTTTGGCAGAATTGCAGAATATATTTTAGGCGCTTATGCTGTAGGAGAAGTTGGCGGTACTGCTACATCTGTTACTCTTATTTCAAGTTTAGCTTATGCCTTGCCCAATATATTAGTTCTTGTTGCTGCAACAATTTTATTGTTTATCATATCTTATATGATTTTTTTAAGACAAGAAATTAGGTAATTTATAATATAACTGTAAAAAATGCTTTTCTATCTTGTTAAAGACTTTTAAGTGTCTTAGGCTATAGTGGAATAAGACAAAAATGGATAAGACGGACATGATTTTATGCCAGCTCCTATTATCTAATTCAAGACTTTCTTATCGCGAATTGGCAAGTAAACTTAATCTTTCAGTGACAGCGGTTCATTCAAGAATACAGTCTCTAGTGGAGCAAGGTATAATTCGTAGATTTTCTGCTAGGATGAATATTATGATATTGAATGCTGTGTCTGTATTGATATTCGGATTATCGAAAGCAGGATCAGTTCATGAATTAAGTGAAAAGTTTGCGAACCATGGTTCTATTTACTGGTTTGCAATAGGAGGGGGCAACTTTATATACATAGGAGCGTATCTGAGAAACATTAACGAATTGGAAGGATTTGTAAGTTATGTTAAAGAGATAGCAAGATTAGATACGCCTACAGTTGGCATCACAAGTACACCTTTTCCATCGAATACACCCCGTCCGATGGCTAAACTTTCAGATATAGATTATCGAATTATAAATGCCTTAAAGGATAATTCTCGAAAAAGTACGTTAGAGGTTGCTGAAGAAATTGGTGTTTCAGCTAAAACAGTTAGAAGGCGTCTAAATAGAATGATAAATCTTGGTCTAATTGAATTATCTATAGATTGGTATCCTGACGTCTCTAATGACATAATAACCATACTCCATATTAATCTAAAACCGGATACAGACAAGAGTGTTGTTAGGAGAGTTTTGCAAAAATATAGCCCAAACATAATAATGCACTTTACCTTTAGTAACATTCCCGACTTTATTCTAGCAATTTTGTGGACAAATACAATGAGGGAGGTCGAGAAGATGAGGGTTAGCTTAGAAAATGAGAGAATTTTTACTTCTATTTTACCCAACATACTTTATACAGGATATGTTTACAAAACTTGGGTTGACAGATTTACAGAGAAATGATATGTCTCTTTTTTAAACATATGATTGTTCTAAAGTGACAGTAATTAACTAAATTTTAGGCTTTTTGTCAGTTATCGTATTAACGAACACATATATTATTACAATTTATGCATGATTGTTGATAAAGCATGCAGATTAATGCTTACCCAGAAATCGTAATGGAGAATGTCATCAAGAAATTTGACGACATTAACGCAGTAGATAATGTAAGCTTGCGTATTGCTAGAGGAGAAATGTTTGGATTACTTGGACCAAATGGTGCAGGTAAAACGACAATAGTAAATATTTTATGTGGACTTATAAAGCCAACAAGTGGCTTTGTCACAGTTGGAGGATACAGTTTACCTAAGAATTTAGAAGATTTAAAAAGAATCATAGGCGTTTGCTTACAAGAGACAACAGTTTATCCTTACCTTAATTGCGAGGAAAATATTGAACTTTTTGGAGGTTTACATGCAATGAAAAAGGATTTATTTGAAATAAGAAAAAGATTGCTTTTAACAAAATTAGGACTTTATAATGTTTCCAGAAAGAAAGTTGAGAAATATAGTGGTGGTATGAAACGTAGACTAAGTCTTATCTTAGCATTAATCCACGATCCACAAATAATATTCCTTGATGAGCCTACCATAGGAATGGACCCTCAATCACGCCGTTCTGTCTGGGATTTTATAAAAGAGCTGAAAAATGAGAATAAAACCATTTTTTTGACAACCCATTATATGGAGGAAGCTGAGACGCTCTGTGACCGTGTGGGTATCGTGGACTTTGGAAAACTTATTGCCGTTGATACCCCAAAAAATTTGATTTTAAAAAATGGTGTTAACAACTTAGAGGAAGTTTTCATTAAATTAGCTGGGCGAAGAATAAGGGATGGTGTGTGATGAATTTTCAACGAATTAACGCTTTAACAAAGAAGGAGTTAAAGAAGACTTTTCGAGAGCCTGCTGTTCTATTCATGATTTTCCTGTTCCCAATAGTCTTCGTCTTAACTTTTGGCATTGCTTTTGGAGGATTAGGCAGCACCCAACCAGTTTATGATATAGGTGTAATCAACTTGGACTCAGCTAATTCTTCTGGTTCAGCGCAAATGTTTATTGATGCATTATCAAATATTACACTTTTGCATGTAAATGTTTACTCAGATAACCAGACAGCCCAAAATGATTTGGAACAGGGGAAAGTGCAAGCAGTCATAATTATTCCAGCCACTTTCAGCCAAAGTCTCAGCTCCTATTATGCTTCACCAAACAATCCCAAATGTTGGATGAACACTACTCTTTTGCTCTACTTAGATAGGGGCTCTATAGTTGCCACACAAGTCATATCACCAATAGTTAAGAAAGTTTTAACCTCATTTTTAAATCAGCAGGCAGCTCCAAGCCCCGTTAACGTGCAAATTGCATCTCTAATAGAGACCAGACAACTTTCAGCCTTCGAATTTATGGCGCCAGGAATGTTCACTTTCGCTTCAATATTCCTTATAATGATGATTGCACAATCCTTTACCCAAGACCGAGAAAATGGTATGCTAAAAAGAATTAGAACAACGCCCATAACTTCGACAGAGTTTATGACAAGCCAGATAATCGCTTACATGCTTATAGCACTAATCCAAGCAATATTAGTCTTTGCAGCAATTCATCTAATAGGCTTTAAGCCACAGATAAGTATTCCAGCATACTTAATTGCATTCACACTTGTGATACTATTTTCACTTTCCAATGTAGGTTTTGGGCTAATTACAGCCACAGTTTCCAGAACATCAAGTGCAGCAACAGGAATATCTTTCCTCTTTGTGTTACCCCAACTTTTTCTCGGAACTTTCGTTGGAACATCACTATCCTCAGCAGCGCAAGATGCTTGTAAGTTTGTTCCAAGCTATTACGTCACCGATGCACTTACATCGATTTTCCTAAGAAAAGCAAGCATAGGAAGCCCCGCTATCCTACTAGATTTTGCAATAACAACAATATCTAGCATAGCAGTCCTAGCAGTAGGCATAATTTTATTCAAGAAATATCTTAAAACATAAAGATTGATCTAAAAATATTAAAATGATAGTGATTTGATGAGTGAAAACAAATTATCTGAAATTGAATGGATAGTAAAAAAGGCTAAGGCTTTAAGACAAAAAGAAGTCTACAAAATCGTAGACAAAAAAGCAAACTATATGATCGGTATAGGAGTAAAAAATATAACTTCAAAAACACCATCATACTTCATCGAAATTGTACTTAACTTATGTCCTAAATCAGGTAAACTAGATTTGAACACGCTGAAACAGTGTTTTGAATTCCTGCAAAAATTGTGTGCTCGAAACTATTCCTTAACCTGCCAAGACGACAACACTATTATCTGTGACATAACAATAGGACGAAATAAATTGGAAGACGAATATATGAGTGTAAAATCATTTTTGCACAAACTTTTTGAACACAAGGAATAAAATTGTAATGATTGGGTTTTCATGTAATGCGCTAGTCTTTCCAGTCCAGTAGCCTTTTTTCACCCTCAAGCTTTTTAATTTCTGTAACATCCTGCGTAACTTCCATTGTCCCAAGATATTTACCATTCTGGTCTCTTACTGGAAAGTATCTTATGTGTATTAGTCGACCGTTCATGTCTATCCAGAATTCTGCCACATCCTTTTCCCCTTTCCTAAATGAATCCAGTATCTTGTTAACTATATGGATACTTTTTTGTGGGTGACACATTTGAACTTTTCTGCCTATAACAGATTTTGTTCTTACAAAGATTCTTTTTTCAGCCTTGTTAAAGTATTTTACTGAATCGTTTGCGTCGACAAAGGTTATGTCTACCGGTAGAGAGTTCAGTATGGCTTCTATTTCATTCTTTGTTAAAGATCCTGTCTCAAATTCTATTTGGCCTTCTTGAACTACCTTTTCTTCTATAAAAGGAGCTTTTTCTTCAAATTTAGAGGGTATAGGTGGTGTGAAGCAGCAATAGCCAATTCCATCAAAATCTTTTCTTGCAACAGACCATTCTTCAGTAGATATTAGGTTTAATGCTGTTGGAAATAGTATATGGTTCTCTTTGTAGAAGTGGCTATTTAGAAGGTTTTTAAGTTCGATTGAAATATTTTTTAAAATCATCAAGAAATCTTTTGAAGACGAAATTTTATGTGCTTCTACAAGATTATTTAGTTCCTTCTTTTTCTCCCTTATTTGATTATGTTCCATCCACATTATTGCAGGAGGCTCTGTAACACCATGTTTTTCGAGGAGAGGGAACAAGACATTTTCTTCTCTCAAATAGTGTTTTTCTGAATCAATGAAGTCTTTCGCAATATGCTCTATTTGATGGAATATTTCTTTGAACTGGCTTGTATCAGTTGAGGATTCAATAATTTGTGATAATGTTACAAGTTTCTCTGCTAAAGTAAGCATTATTTCATGTTCTTTCATAAGAATACTTATTGGATGCCCTTCTTCAACGTGCAATCTTTCTTTCTCTAATTTTTCTCTGAAAACTTCTAAGTGTACATCACATAAACGTCTTATTTCTTCTCTAGATAACCCTTCATTAACAAGCTCTTCTTCAACTATTGCAATTTCTTCAGGCTTAAGTTCCTCCAAAACAGATGCAAACCTTTCTTTAACATCCTTTGGTAAGGCACCAGAATGAAGTTCTCTAATAATTTGTTTTAAAATCTCTTTCTTTTTTCCAAATTCTTTTTCCATTTTTCTTCACCATTTAAAATTCTGCTCATATTACTATTGTAATAAACTATATTTATACCTTTTTCTATATGTAAAGTGATGCAAATGTTCGTACCATGCGAAGTAGTAGTTAAAACAATATTACCAAATATTAGAGCACTGATAGCTAAAGAGCTTTTAGAGAAGCATCATTTAAAACAAACTGATATAGCAAAAACTTTGGGAATAAGCCAATCTGCTGTAAGCATGTATATTAGAAGATACAGGGGAGCTTCATTAAACTTAAAAGAAGATAGCGAAGTTTATGAGAAAATTGTTTGGTTGAGTGAAAAGTTTTTTGAAAGCAATTTAAGCCAAAGGGAGCTCATTTCTAAAGTCTGTGAAA
>JARVJS010000083.1 GCA_029776125.1 Nitrososphaeria archaeon | reverse complement strand
AATCTTGTTACTGAAGCATTGATTGGTATACTATTTTTCCTAGGCATACTTTTTATCATTAGGGGGTTCAGTTTAGATAAGATTGTGGGAGAAGTTAGGAAACTAACACCCTCGAGCTATATTAGAATATTTTCAATATTTGGTATGTTAATTATGTATGTTATTGCATTCTACAGGGGAGGGGTTGGTTTAGGAGCAACGATAGAGTTTAAGAATGTTATTACAAACCCATCACAGCTTTTAGAATATTTTCCATTTCTTTTAGGAATATTTTTAGAAAATGCTCTAATATATATGTGGTTTGGTGCTGGAATATACTATGTTGGCCAAATACTTAGGGCATTCATAAAGGATACATTCTATAAAGTGTTCAGATACACTATTGGAATCATAACACTTGCACTCTTATACTTTCCATTCTTAGAGTTATCACAAGTTTTAAAAGACCCCAACCGTAACCCATTTTCAGTAGTTTCAACAATTTTGATAGGCTTATCACTACTCTTCGTTATAATTTCATTCACCTACATAAGAGTAAGTGAGAAAAGGAGGGGGAGAATAGAAGATGCTAAGAAAGATGCTGGAAATACTGGGAGTATATAAAGTGTACGAGTATTGGCTAAGTAGGCAGATCAATGGAAAACCAATTCCATCACATGTTGGATTAATATTAGATGGAAATAGAAGATGGGCATTAAATAAGGGTCTACCACCTTACGTTGGGCACGAATTTGGTGCAAAAGTTGCAGAAAAAGTCCTCAAGTGGGCAAAAAGTTTAGGAATAAAAACTATGACATTATATGTTCTTTCAACCGAAAATCTTAAAAGAGATCCTGTGGAAGTGAAGCACATTATATCATTAGCAGAAGAATATCTTTCAAGGATAAAAGAAAGCAGAGAATTTCATGATAATAAAGTTAAGATAAAGTTTATTGGAAAGATTGAGCTTCTACCAGAAAAAATTCAGAAACTAATTAAAGAAGTTGAAGAATCAACAAAAGAATATAACTCATTTTTCCTTAACATTGCAATGGCATATGGTGGTAGACAAGAAATTGTTGACATGGTAAAAAGCATTGCACATGATGTCCAAAATTCTAAGCTTAAGATTGAAGAGATTGACCAGCAACTTATAACCAAGTACCTTTACACTGCACATCTTCCGAATCCGGAACCAGATATCATAATCAGAACATCTGGGGAAGAAAGGTTAAGTGGTTTCCTTCTATGGCAGAGCGCTTATAGTGAACTTGTATTTTTTGATGTCTACTGGCCAGATTTTAGAAAAATTGATCTAATGAGAGCCATAAGAATTTATCAGAAGAGAAGTAGAAGGTTCGGCTTATGAAAAACGCTTCTTAAGAAGCCAAAGTTCGTCAACGGGACTTTTTCTAACAACAAAACTCTTTCTCTTTCCTAATATGATCCTTTGGCCCCTTCTAAAATAACCTATTTTAGAAATTTTTATATCATTTTTCTCCAATTCTTCCTCAACATACGCTTCTCCTTTAGGGTCCACAGCCATTAAAAGAACACCTGAACTAATCAGTTTCAATGGGTCGACCTTTAATATCTTACAAACCTTCTTTGTTACCTCAGCTACGGGAATCAATTTAGTGTCCACATTAAAGCCTAAACCTGAGGCAACACTCATTTCATATAAGCCGCCTAAAACACCGCCCTCCGTAGGATCATGCATCGCATGAACGTATCCTGTTGAAAAAGCAATTTCAGCATCACGGACAACACTAATTTTCCTAATCATTTTCTCAGCATCCCTTACAATACTTGGTTCGAGATTCAAAAGATATCTTTTATATTCTCTTGCCAAAATACTTGTACCTTCCAACCCAGCTGTCTTTGTCATCATAATCACATCGCCATCTAAAGCATTTTTTGATGTAACATACTTTTCTGCAAACGTGAATGCTGTTACAACAAGAATTGTATTCTTAAGGCCTTTAACCACCTCACTATGTCCGCCAACAACCATAATACCTAATGATTTACATGCACTATCTATCTCCTTAGCAATACCCTTAATCGAATACCTATCCTCATATTCTGATAAAAGCATAACGTTTACAACAAATTTTGGTCTGTTCCCACTTGTTGCAACATCATTCGCATTAACATTAATAGCATACCACCCTATGTTCTTTTCAACGCCGGTTATCGGGTCCGTTGAAACTATCATGAACTTGTCAGAACATTTTATTACAGCAAAATCAACACCTATACCAGCCGACTCTACAACATCTGAGCATTTGACTCCAACATATGGAAAAATATACTTCCTTAACAAGTTTTCACTAAGTTTACCATATGTTTTCATATTATATGCTTAAAAATATCTTGATTTAATCTTTATATCATGACTTTTCTCAACCAAATAGACGTTGGAATATGCCCTGTACTGTCATAGTAGGAGGATTTTTTGGAGATGAAGGAAAAGGAAAAATAATGTCATACCTTTCAATAAAAGATAACCCAAAGATCGCAGTAAGGGGAGGAGTAGGCCCTAACGCGGGACACACTGTAGTATTTGAGGGAAAGGAGTTCAAACTAAGAATGCTTCCCAGTGCTATAATAAATAGGAGTACAAAACTTATGATCGGCCCCGGTGTACTTGTGGACCCAAACGTTCTACTTAAAGAAATTGAGACATTTAGTGCGCATGATAGAGTTAAGGTTGATAGACAGTGTGGTGTTATCGAAGAAAAGCATATTGAAATGGATAGAGGGGACGCGTACTTAAAGGGAAAGATAGGTACTACAGGAACAGGGTGTGGCCCCGCAAATGTTGATAGAGTAAGAAGAGTAGGAAAAGTTTGTAGAGATATAGAGGCTCTTTCAAGATATATTGATGATGTACCCTATTTAGTTAACGAGGCTATTTCGAAAGGGGAGACAGTGCATGTTGAGGGAACACAGGGAACATTTATTTCACTATTTCATGGAACATACCCCTTTGTGACATCCAAAGATGTTACAGCTTCAGCAATTTGCTCGGATGTGGGAATAGGTCCAAAGGTTGTAGACGATGTTATTGTAGTATTCAAGGCATATGTTACGAGAGTTGGAGCAGGCGAGTTGCCGGGAGAATTGTCTACAGAGGAGGCAGAAAGAAGAGGTTGGCTTGAGAAAGCAACTGTCACTGGCAGGGTTAGGAGAAGCGCACCATTCAATTACGAGCTCGCTAGGAGAGCGGTAATGTTGAATTCTGCAACACAAATCGCTATAACAAAGTTTGATGTACTCTATCCTCAAGCAAAAAATGTACGCGATTTTTCTCAGCTACCAAAGGAGGCTAAAGAAATGATTGACATGATAGAGAAGGAGACAAAAGTTCCTGTCACAATAATCAGTACGGGGGCTGAAGCAGAAGCCACAATAGACCGGAGAAGAGAGCTAGGGTTTCTTTAGCTAAAATCTTTTAGAATATAAACCGAATTCTTTGAAGGCATTGCATGCAATTCTAATATTTTCTAATGGAACCTTTAAGGCGATAGTATCACATGGGTCAATCCATCCAGCTATGAGACCGCCATTAAATTTACCAAGGTATTCAATAATTTCTTTAGCCTCTAACCTTATTTTATCCTCTGAGCAATATATTGTTGTCTGGTTATCAACATTTGTTAAAAAACAGATTTTTCCCCCAAAATTTTCGCTCAAAAAAGGTAATGAGAAGAGAGATGTAGGTTGTGGAATATTTATTACATCCAAACCTATGTCAATAAAGTCTCCAATAATAGAATGAATCTTTCCATCAGAATGCAGTATCGCATGCACACCATATGCATGAACAGTATCAAATAGAATCTTGTATCTTGGCTTAAAAATCTGCCTAAAAACATTTGGAGCAACAAAAAGACCTTGCTGCGACCCCCAATCGTCAGTAAAGAACAGACCATCAACACCAATTTCACACCATTGTTTAACAAGGCCTAATTGGACATCAAGAACGTAGTCAGCTAAGAGTGATACCTTTTCAGGGCAAATATAAAAGTCTGTAAGAAGATTTTTAAACCCTCTCAAAAAATGCATTCTCTCAAAAAGGGTAAATGGAACACTTCCTACGATATATTTATCTTTATCTATACTAGATTTAGATATATTTAAAACAATTTTGAATTTAGGAAAACGATAACTTTCTAAATTACTCCAATCCTCCATAGGATGACCTGTAACAACACCCATGGTTCTCCATTCACCAGACAACGGAACAGACCAATAGCAACCCCATTCATCAAATCCAGAAACACCATTAAATGGATCCCAAGTTCTCTTATATCCACCAACATATTTTGCTTGCAATTCGATAACATCGCTTTCATTTAATTCCGTAAACCATAATGGGACACGTACTGGACCGGAAAATTCAATTGCATTAATAACAAGACTCTTACTATCCATAGCCAAAAACATTCCTTAAATCATAATTAAGGATTTACCTAGTAATTAGTGTAGGCTATAGAATTTTTTAACACAATCCTTTACATTACGCACAACATTTCTAGTAAGTTTTAAACCATTTTCTTTAAGACACAAGAAAATAGCACCTTCAATTGTTGTAGGATTAGGCTTTTTCACACTAGCATAAGGCAAAAAACTTTTTACACACCGTCTAAAATATTTCCATACAATCAGCTCGGATTTAAACACACCACCAACACAACCAATAATAACCTTAGAATTTTCCATTTTAAGCTTTCTTGCAACAGAAACTGCAAGCAGAGAAAGTTCTTCACCCGCTCTCCTTAGAATATCCCTTGCAATCCTATCATTCATTCTATAAGCTTTAACCACTATAGGTGCAAGTGACGCAATCCTAGTCTTTTCTGTGTTCTCATAAATTTTTTGAATAAATTCATCAAAATCTTTTGCACCCAAACCTTCCATAAAAAGTTTCAATAAGACAGTCTTTTCACCAATGTTATCATATGCTTTCACAGCCATGCTTAAACCTTCCCTAGCAATAAAATATGCACTCCCACCATCACTAACAAGCCATTCCCAGCCACCAGCCCTGGCAACCTCACCCCTTTCATTCATACCATAAGCTATAGAACCTGTACCAGAGATAACTACAATCCCGGGTTTGCCAAACGTTACAGTATAGAAAGCTGTCACATGATCTCCAACAATAGTAGGCTTTTCAACAAGATTCAATTCACTTAAGAGTTTAGACACTATTTCAAAATCATGTTTAGTATCAAGTGCAGCCATACCAAAACAACCGGCTTTTAAAAGCCGTTCAGATAATCCTGCTGATTTAAAAGCATTTTTTATAGACTTAAGCAAATTTGCTTTAACAACATCAATCCCAACAGCATGATGACTGCCTGGACCAGAAAAGCCCATACCCAAAACATTACCCTTAGAATTAAATATCGCTGAAACAGTATTTGTGGCACCACATTCAACAGCTAAAAAGATTTCGGAGGACTCCAAACCCTATCTTTCCACCTTA
>JARVJS010000135.1 GCA_029776125.1 Nitrososphaeria archaeon | reverse complement strand
TTCGGAGCCGTTTAAGCCTGGGAGCATTATTTCAAGAGTTTGTATGTCTAGTGGTGAATGTTCCATGTCAAACATAAGCCAGTCAAACGGTACTGTTGAAGCGATTTCAACAACTTCTGGATGTGCTATTGTTATCCATGTTCCAAAATTAGGCTTTTTCTCTCTTAATTTTGCCTTTAAACTCATTTACCATCAATATGGTGACAAAATTGTTTTTCTTAACCTTTTCTCTAAATAACATTGCAGCCAAAGATTTTTCTTAATAAATTTAAATATAACTTGTCTTTCTGTTAGGGTGGCGTCTCATATGAATGAGGGTATGCGGTATAGGCCTGTTTCTGTAAGAGAAATTTTGAAGGAAATGCATGATACGACAACATTAATGGTTGATCTTGCATATTCTTCTATAATTTTTAATGATAAAGATTTGGCTGAAGAAGTTATTGAGCTTGATGATAAGATTAAAGAGCTTAAGACGGCTTTACTTATGCATACTGCCATAGTGATAAAGGACCCAGAGGATGCTGAAGCACTTTCCGGTGTTCTTCAAATGGGTGCAGTTTCAGACTTCATATCACATGCTGCAAGAAATATTTCAAATATAGTCTTGCTCGGTCTCGGTGTTCCTCCAGAAATATTAAGTGCTTTTGCTAGAACTCAGGAAAGGTTTGTTAGAGTGAAGATTTCTCAAAGCTCGATTCTTGCTGGAAAAAGCGTTGGTGAGCTTTCGCTTGAAACTACTATCGGAGTAAAGATTATCGCTGTTAGACGTGGGCGTGAAGTTTTTACCAATCTTTGTGATGACTTTATATTACTTGAAGGTGATGTACTGATTGCTAGAGGTAGTGATGTTGGTGTAATCGAATTCGACAAGCTTGCCAGAGGTGAATTAAAATCTATTCCTGAGCCCTCGCTTTCTCTTGAAGAGTGGTGAATATGGAAGACGCTAATCTTGCAAATATGTTAGCTCAGTTAAAGGATCTTTCCGAAATGATGGTTGATCTTGCATATTCTGCATTCATATGTGGTAGTGAGGAAATTGCTGAGCAGGTTTTGAAGATGGAGGATGTTGTCGACACACTACATATAGAATTTGAAATTGAGTTGATGAAGGTTAAGGATAAATGGAAGCCTGAGGAGGTGTTAGGTTCTATTAGATTGGCTATGGCTGCTGAAGAGCTTGCTGATGCTGCTACAAGGATTGCATTGCTTGTTAAGAAGGGTGTAAGAGCTCATCCTATAGTCCATATTGCATTCCAAGAAGCTGATGAGACGATAGCGCAAGCTTGCATCAGTGAAGATTCTATCCTTTGCGGTAAGTCTATTGGTGAGCTTGGTCTTGAAGACGACCTTGGTATAAGAATTGTTGCTGTAAGACGTGGTGGAAAATGGTTCTATCATCCTTCAGACTCTTTCCAAATTTTGTGCGGGGACACTGTAATTTTTAGGGGATATGTTGAGGGTGCATCAAAATTTTTGAAGATAGCATCGCATGAGCATAAAGAAGAGTAGTTGTGGTATGGGCTGGTCATTTTGCCGACTTTTTTTAAACCTAGCATCTTCAGACAGTCTCTTATTGCATTATCCTTTGATCTAGGTGGTCTGCTCTCTGGTTCTGTTGCAGCATACTATTATCCAATGTTTGGTAACCTTGTATGGATTCTATTACTCTTTACTCCTATTTTAACAGTTAGGGGGAACATTGGCGGCATTTTTTCTGGAAAGCTTGGTACCATGCTGCATCTTGGTTTGGCTAAACCCAGTCTCTTCAGAAATACTCGAGAATTTTATTCTTTAGTTAAAGCAGTTTTTTCGTTAACTTTCTTTGACACTTTAGCTATCGGCATTATATCTTTCGTGTTAAATTTTTCTTTTGGACTCGTATCGTTAGAGTATTTGCCATACTTTATATTGCTTCCACCGTTCACGTGCTTGTTGGCTATATTGATTTCTATTCCAATTGCTTCTCTTGTAGGCATTGAAGTGTTTAAACGTGGTCTTGACCCCGACATTTTCATTTACCCTGTTATGTCAACTCTTGACGATATACTCATTACATTTTGCTATTTTACCATTGCAGGCTTTATAATATATTTTGACAACCTATTCATAATGTTTTTTATTTTAGTTCTTATACTAGTATACTTTTCTGTTATGACATTCAGAAATATGTGGGAGAATGTTTTTAGAAGAACTCTTTTGGAGGGTGCCCCCACTGTAGTCTTGGCAAGTCTTTTTGGAGTTTTTGGTGGAATGGGTCTAGGCAGTCTTAAAAATGAGATTGAGAATATGCCTTCTATACTAATAATTTATCCTGCATTAATTGATGCTTTAGGTGATATTGGGTCGATACTTGGCTCTATGGAGACAACGAAACTTGCTTTAGGTTATGCTGCTTCTCTTACTAAAACGTTTAGGGAAACTTTCGCTGACCTTGTATCAGTTGAATGTGCAGCTGCAATAATACATGTAATATTTGCTACCATAGGGTTTGCTATAAGTGGCATGCAAGGTGTCTCTTTTCTCTTCTACATGATTACTATAACCCTATTCTCCAACATAATCAGTTTTCTTTTTATCTCAGTTTTCTCTTTAACTATTGCAACTCAGACCTTTAAGTATGGTCTTGATCCTGATAATTTTGTAATACCTCTAGTTGCTTCTGTTTCAGATGTTGGTGCAACATTATCCTTGGTCGTCTCAATAGGCATTTTCTCTGTATAGTAAAATTAATCAATTTGTTTACACGTTGCTGTAAAGATTGGTAGTATCACGAATATTGTTGCCACAACTACTGCTGTTGTGATGGAAAGGAATGTGTTATCCAGAATCCCTTCAATAAAGGCTTCTCTAGCTATTATTAATGACATTTCAGCTCTTATACTTAAACCTAAGGCCATTGAAGCCAAATTTTTTCCTCTTAGCTTCGAAACTCCGCCTCCAATTATTTCTCCTAGAAATCTGAATAATATTGCTAAAAATAGTATCATTAATATTTTAGAACTTTCTTCTGCTATAGTGTATGGGTTTACGCTTAATCCTATGCTTGTAAAAAATATTGTTGAAAATAGTTCTTTCATCATAAAAAGTCTGTAGCCTATTTTTTCTCCAATCTTTTTGTATGGAATTATGGCTCCCATTATAAATGCACCTGTAATTGCTGCAAGCCCAAAGTTTGACGCTATGAAAGCGAGTATGAGCCCGAAACCGAATAGTATCGCAAAAAAGATTTCGTCAGAAAATATTCTGCTGGCTCGATAAATTATTTGTGGCAAAATTTTTCCTCCTAAATAGATTGATGCAAGCACAAAGAACGTGGAAAGTAAAACAATTCTTGATACTTCAATATAGTTTGCTGTTCCAGAAACTGCTATACCAAGTGCTATTGTTAGGAGGAGTACTCCTTCAACATCGTCTATTATACATGCTGTTAGTAGTGTTGAGCCTGTTCTTGTATGCACTTTATCGTTGACTGCTAGGGTGTGGGCTATAACGCTTGTTCCACTAGGCGCAATTATTGCACCCAAAAGTAGTGACTGTAACGAGTTAAGGCCAAAATATTTTCCCAAAGCATATCCTATGATAATTGACATAACCACGCCGACGGTTGTTAGAAGGAATGCTGCCTTTCCAGCCTTCCAGAAAGATTCTACGTCAAATTCTAGCCCTGTTGTAAAAAGTATAAGGATTGAGCCAATAAGTGCTAACGTGTTCACCAAATTTAAATCTGTTACAAGACCTATTCCACCTGGCCCGCCTAAAAATAGTCCTACTAATATTGCTCCTATAAGGCCTGGCAGTTTAATTTTCTTAAATATCTCTGAGGCAAGAGATGCTATTATCATAATTAAGCCAAGCTCATATAATAGTGTTAATGTTGTTTGCGCCATTCAAGCTTTCTCCAACTTCAAGTTTGTTATGACACAAATATATATTTTAAAGTTTTTGAAATACTTCAAGTTTATAACCCCTAAGTTGTACCCATGTTCTCATGTGGTCTGTTGTAGTTCATGGTGGTGCTGGTGTATGGTCTGAAAGTGAAAAATTTTCTGCTGTTAAGGACACTATTTTGAAAAGTTTGGAGGCGGGTGCGTCTGTACTAAGGGCTGGCGGTTCTGCTTTAGATGCTGTTGTAGAATCTGTTATGGTTCTCGAGGATAGTGGTGTCTTGAATGCTGGCGTTGGCTCATATCCTAATCTTCTTGGTGAAATTGAAATGGATGCTGGTGTTATGGACGGTAAAAGTTTGAGGGCTGGTGCTGTTGGATGTATTAGGAACGTTAAAAATCCTGTTCTTGCAGCAAAACTTGTTTTAGAAAAGACTGACCATGTTCTTTTAGTTGGTGAATGGGCTTCAAGGTTTGCTCTCTCAATGGGCTTACCTGCATTAAATTCTGATAGAAGCAAGGGTCTTTTAAAATATAGGGATTTGGTTAGAAGGTTTGAGGAAGGTGATACTAGATATAAGTCTAATCTTGCATTGTATAAACAGTATCCTCACCTTTTTCATGAGACGGTTGGCGCTGTAGCCTTAGACATAGAAGGAAATCTTGCTTCAGCCACGTCAACTGGTGGTTTGGCCTTGAAGCTTCCTGGCAGGGTTGGCGATTCACCATTGATTGGTGCAGGAACATACGCTGACAGTAACATCGCTGTTTCTGCGACTGGTATTGGTGAATACATTATGCTTTTAGGTGTTGGTGTGCGTGCTTCACAGTATGCTGAAAATGGTTTGCCTGCCAATACTGTTGCTGAAAAGATTATAGCGCTTTTGACTTCACGTTTTGGGATAAATAGTGGTGGTCTAATTGCTTTGGATAAAAATGGTGTAATTGGCATATCATTTAATACTCCTGGCATGGCTAGAGGATACTATTCTTCTGAAATGAGTGAACCATATGCTATGGTCCCATAATCATGGCACCATGTAGATTATTTTGTACCAGAACTTTTAATTATGTTCTAGGTATTATCTTAGATTGTGAGGGTTGCTGTTTTATTTTCTGGAGGTAAAGATTCCTGTCTTGCTCTACAGAAGGCTATGTCCTCTTATGAAATTGCATGTTTGATTACAGTCTTTTCTGAAAATAGGGAAAGCTATATGTTTCATGTTCCAAATATTTGGTTGGTATCATTGCAGGCTGAAGCCTTGAATCTTCCACTTGTTAAATGGTTTTCGAAGGGTGTTAAGGAGGATGAAGTTTTAGACCTTAAGACTGCTCTTTCCTTTTGTAGGAGGGAATACGGTGTTGATGGTGTTGTTTCTGGGGCTATACGTTCCAGTTATCAATTGGATCGTATTAAGAAGGTCTGCGGTGAACTTGAACTCTCGTCTATTAACCCTTTATGGTTGAGGGATGAAGTTGAAATATTGAATGAGGTTTTAGAAAATAATTATTATGTTATAATATCAGGTGTTTTCGCGTACCCTCTTGGTAGAGATCTAGCTGTTCCTTGCTCATTTCCAGAGAGTATATGAC
>JARVJS010000162.1 GCA_029776125.1 Nitrososphaeria archaeon | reverse complement strand
TGTACGCATGGGAAAAAGGACTTAAATCAACGTATTACTGCTTTATAGACAAAACTGTCAAAGGTGAAAAGGCAATTGATTTTCTTGCAAAATAGTCTAAATTGGGTGTATATGCTGCTTCCAATGTTGTAATATAGTTCAGTTGTGGAATTGGTCTATCTGCGGCCCCATCTAGTATAACATAAAGTATCCTCATATCTCAACGGCTTATAGTTTAAAAATTTTAGTTAAAAAATCTTTAACATTCCTATCTATTGTAGGTTCCATATGTTTGTTGGTATCTTGGCTGAGATGGTGCTGTAGGTGTTGTTGGTGTCTTAGCCTTTTTAATCCTATAATATAATGTTCCAATCTTGCCTTCAAAGTCAGATAGTATGCTGTCAAATGTTGCATATGCTTCTGCAGGCGAGCTGAATGGGCTAAAGTATTGATGGACTGCTTCAGGTGAACCTCCTTTTGTTGACATGTAATAGAAGTGGTCACTTTGCTGTAGAAACCTCCAAATCTTATACATGCCCGCATCATTTATTTCTTTTAGATAAGGTTCAAGCTTGCATAGTCTATCAAATGCTATACGTTGCATTGAATTGTCTATCCATGCGCTAATATCCTTTTCAACATCAGCCCAAGATATTGTCTTCTCTACAGGTACACTTATTGCTCCAGAAGATGGTACATTTTCTATAACTTCTGTTGGTGTAGCCCATTGCAGGTTTCCCATTTTCGCAACCTCTTTTGGTAAATATTTTAGGAAATCGAATATGCCTGTATCACTCCAATGGTGTTCCCCAAATGTTTCTATATCGACTGCTACAAGTATAACATCTCCTCTTGTCTGAGAAAGCCAGGTAGCATATTTTTCTGCTGTTAGCGGGTACTCGCTCCAAGTTTTTAATGAAAACCTAAACCCTATATCGTCAGATAGAATATAATGTCGTAGTAGGAGTTTTATGTTTTCTGTTCCTATGGCTGAGTAGACGTATGTTGGTGTACGCCATTCAAGAACTTTTGGAACTCCTTCTGTTAGTATTCCCTTGAATCCTAGTCCTTCGATAGTTTTCGCTATTGCATCATTATAAATGTATTCTGTGTTTTCGAAAACTTTAACTTCGTACCCGAAAACCTGTTTTATGAGATCCTTGTGTTCCTTTACCTGCGATATGAATTCGTTCATTCCAAGGTTTGATAGAGATGCTAGAGAATGATAATATGTCCCACCTAAAAGTTCCACATTTCCTGTTGAAACTAGTGCCTTCAGTTTTTCTATTAACTGCGGTTCATATAATGCTGCCTGATATAAAAACATTCCACTCATTCCCAAAGCCACTTTGAATGGCTTATCTGTGCCTGAAGTTTCCTTTACTGTCTCAAGTAGAATGTCGAATGTTGGATTGTAGCACTTTTTTGAAACTCTAGTAAATATTTCCTTATTAAGTTTGTCATCAAAATATTTTTCCATTACAGATTCTCCTGAAGCAATCCTTTTTATTCTCTCATAAGGGAACATTCTATTTAAGCGTCTAGGCTGATGAATTTCAAAAGCAAATACAATGTATGTCATTTCACATCATATACTCTACTACTACTAATAAAGTTTACTTGAAAAGTAATATACTCTTCTGTCAATTTTTTTTAACCTAAAACAAAAATTGTGTGTCATCTAAATTTTTATAAAAAGGCAAATATAACCCTAAAAGGATAGTTTTGAAGATTGCCGTCTTTTGCTGGGAATTTCCACCACGTATTGTCGGAGGTCTTGGATCATACATTGCGGAAATAGCTCCAAGGATTGTGGCAAGAGGTAATGATGTAAGCCTATTTACATTTAATGATGGAAAACTAAAGACGCATGAAATGTATAGGGGTGTTGAAGTTCATAGGCCGACTGTTGTTGACATTGAGGACATATTTCCTTCGGTTGTAAGGGAAGACATTGCAAGATGGGGGAGTGGAATAAGATTTTTCGCTAACGTTATGACAAGCAATATTTTATGTGCAACAAAACTCATCAACCAACTTGTAAAATTAGATGGTAGAGAATTTGACCTCATAGTTGCCCATGATTGGTTGTCTTTTATAGGCGGCATTATCAGTAAGAGAGAATTAAAGCTTCCTCTTGTAACACATTTCCATTCTACTGAGAAGGGTAGAAGTATGGGTAATGGTTCAAAGACTATTGTGGAACTTGAAATGATGGGTGGAAAGGTGGCTGATAAAATAGTAACCGTGTCCAATGCTATGCTTGATGACCTCGCTAACCTTGATATTCCAAAGGAAAAGGTTCAAGTTGTGTACAATGGAGTGGATCCCAAAAAATATGACCCAAATGCGATAAGTGATGACGCAAAACAATACATTAGAAGAAAGTATGGCATTAAGGATGATGAGCAGATGATACTGTTTGTTGGACGGCTGGTTCCCGTAAAAGGTGTTGACAAACTAATATATGCCATGAAACATGTTTCAGAGAAGTATCCAAAGGCTAAACTTGTGCTTGTTGGAACTTCGGAAAGTGAAGCATATTATTCTAACCTTATATCTAATCTATGTTTAAACGACTGTGTTAAGGCGAGATTCGAGTTTATTGACGAGGAAGAGCGAATACTACATTATGCTGCCTGTGACATGGCTGTCTTTCCGAGTCTTTATGAACCTTTTGGTATAGTAGCGCTTGAAGCTATGAGCATGGAAAAGCCTGTTGTTGTTGGTGCACGAGGTATTTCTGGACTAAGAGAAATTGTTGTACCTTCTGGGCCAAACCAATGTGGTGTTCATGTTAATCCCTATGACCCCTCTGACATTGCATGGGGAATAAACGTATTATTGGAGGATTTAGAGAGAGCGAAACAGTTTGGGAAAAATGGTAGGAGAAGGGTTATTGAAAAATTCACTTGGGATAATGCTGTGGAAGAAACAATTAAGGTTTACAATAATGCTCTACACAGGTGAATTTTTTGGGTGAGCTAAGAAAAGATTATTTTCTTGAAAGATGGGTTGTTATAGAACCTGCTAGAGCAAAAAGGCCATCGGATTTTGAAAAGATCGATGAAGATATTAAGGAGGGTCTCTGCTATTTTTGTCCAGGAAATGAGCATCTCACTCCACCATCAATATATACTCTAGTGCTCGAAAACAACATTTTCATTAAGAAACAGGATAGTGAAGAAGAGAGGGTTAAAAATTGGACTGTAAGAGTTTTCCCTAACAAGTATCCAATAATGTCCCTTGAACCTAATGCTGAACATACAAACTATCCGACTGAAAGTGAACCTGCTTACGGTTATCATTATGTTGTAGTTCCAACACCAAACCATGATGAAAAATTCATCACCTTTTCTAAGGAAAGGTGGGTAACGTTTATTGAGGTGTTGAGAGACATTACACAGTTCTTGTATGGTAATAAGGTTAAAGGTGTAGGATATGTTTCAATATTTATTAATAATGGTAGAGCTGCTGGTGCCTCAATAAAGCATCCGCATGCACAAATAGTTACAACGCAAAATATTCCACCAATAATCTCAAATGAAATAATGGCCTACAAGAATCATCCGTCTTTTGAAAAATGTGTGCATTGTAGCATAATTAGGGTTGAAACTGGTGGGCCTAGACATATATTTTCAACCAAACATTTCATGACGATTGCGCCTTGGGCATCGGTTAACCCGTACGAGTTCTGGGTTTATCCAATAAGGCATGAAACTAAATTTTCTGAAATAAATGCTGATAGAATTGATGATCTTGCTATAATGCTTAAAGTCATGTTTGGGGCATTAGGTTCAGTTTTAGGAAATATTCCATTTAACATGATATTTCATATTTCTCCAGAAAAGAAGACTACTAAGCTACTACATTGGCACATTGAAGTCTATCCAAGATTAACCACATACGCTGGCCTCGAGCTTGGTTCAGGTATATATGTGAATCCAGTTCCTCCTGAACAGGCGTGCAGTGTTTTAGCCGTGTCTGCAAGAAAAGAGTATGCTAAACTGCATGGTGTGGAATAGGTCAGCTGTAGTTTTTTTGTGATGCAAGAAAACCCTTGTATGCAAGCCACACTTTTTCGCCATCAAAACATATCATTTCTTCCTTGTCAAGTTTTTTAATAGCTTCTTTTACAAGCTCTTCATGTTCTCCAAGGTATGTTCGAATTTCGTTCAGGCGCAGTCCTCTTCTACTATCTAGCGCATTTGCGTATCTTAGCATTACAATAATTCGATATTCTATATTCAAATATCATCACAAAATTTTTTGTATATTTCAATAGTTTTTTCAGCTATAACATTCCAACTAAATTTTTTATCCACGCTTTCCTTAGCTCTCTTTTTAATAGATTCTGCAAGAGAAGGATTTGATAATATTGTATCAATACCCCAGTATATAGAATAGGGATCTCTTGGAAAGACTTTTATCCCATTGACCTGATGTTCTATAATTTCAGAAAGTCCATCAACATCTGATGCGATAACTGGTACTCCCGCGGCCATACCTTCTAATGCAACTATACCGAAAGGCTCATAAACAGATGGTACGACAAGAACGTCGGTGCTCTTTAAAAGCTTTATCATTTCATCGTCTGGTAAGAATCCTGTAAAAATTACTCTACCTGAAAGGCCTAATCTGTTAACCTCTGATTCCAGAAACCCTCTTGAAGGTCCATCGCCAACTATAACAAGTTTTGCATTATACTTTCCTAAAACATATGGCATTGCACGAATCAAATATTCGCAACCCTTCTGAGGTGTAAGTCTTCCAACAAATAATATCATAATCTCTTTCCAAAAAACATTATACTTTTTCCTTGTCTCAGAAACATCTACTATCATATTTAACCTTGTTGGATCTATGCCGTTTGGTATAACAACCAACTTTTCTTCTGGAACATTAAATCTCTCAATTACGTCTTTTCTCATAGAGTCACTGCATACTATAATCTTCTGTGCGTCATAGGAACCCCACCATTCTATACTCTCTATCATTCTTGATTCAAGTGTTTGTGAACCTTGACTTCTTTTAAATTCTAGACTATGAAATGTGAGTATAAAGTTAGAACCAGTATAAAGTTTAGCTTCACTTGAGCATGGTACTGTCATCCAATCGTGTGCATGTATTATGTCAAAGGTTTTTTCTTCCCTTGTTAATTGGGCTATTTTTTTGCTAAAAAAATGATTTAGCACGAATATCCAAGTGTAGAAGTTTGGCGTTGGAATCTGTATAGGCACCCTGAAAATTCTCACTCCATCTTTTACCTCATACAATGGTGCTCCAGAAACTTCTGGGGTAATAATTGTAACCTCTACATTCTTTTTTACTAAAAATTTTGAGAGTTCATCCACATGTCTGGCAATTCCTCCAATTATGTTAGGCGGATATTCCCAAGAAAGCATTAGTATGCGCAAAGGACAAATCACTCCTAAAACTCTTTCCACTAAATTTATTCAAGTTCAAGCATTTTAGTATATTTTAATTCCTCTTCTAGTCGCTTTTTAAGGAG
>JARVJS010000057.1 GCA_029776125.1 Nitrososphaeria archaeon | reverse complement strand
TATACCGATTTAAAGCTAATATATTATACAACTAAAAGGGGAACACAATTAAAAAGCTTTTCAGGCACCCTTTTGCGAAGTATTGAAAGCTATCCCAAGAATCTGGTCAACTATATAAAGAGCGTAGTTAAAGAAAAAAAACTTAAACCAAGCAGGGTTAGAGTAATTGTCCTATGGAGTAAAAGTAGCTATCATGTTAGACCAGATTTCGATGAAGCAGGAAACAGGTTTATTATAATGTTACAAGACATTTTCCCAGACGTTCAACTACTATCTTCAGACCAACTACTCCAGAAAAAACTTTTAACAACATTTAATAGAAATACCTGCATTATAGTAGCATGTTCGGAGAATGATTTCAAAGCTTTAGAACAGCAATCTATGCAAAGCAGAGATAAGATTATGATTATTAAAGCCACTTTACCACCATCTAGGTTGGAGTAAAATTGTCCAACATAAGAATAGGTGTGATAGGTGTAGGAGGATGGGGCAAAAATCATGTTAGGGTACTAAATGAACTTAAAGCCTTAGAGGCAATATGTGATCTGAATGAGGAAAGGGTTAAAGAATATTCCAGAAAGTATCAAGTTCACGGTTATACGGATCTAGATAAGTTTTTAGAGCATAAATTAGATGGCGTGATCGTCAGCACCCCAACAAAAACTCATTATGAAATAGCATTAAAATCTATTGAGAAAGGACTTAATGTTATGGTTGAAAAACCATTCACATACGAGGTTGAAGAGGGAGAGAAACTGGTAAGAAAGGCTAAAGAAAAAAATGTTATCCTAACTGTTGGATTCATTGAAAGATTTAATCCAGCTATGAGAGAAGTTAAAAAGCTCGTTGCTGATGGAATAATTGGCTCACCATTATATCTTCTGTTTACAAGAGAAAATCGGTGGCCAGTACATATTATTGATGTAGGAGTAATTTTAGATACAGCAATACATGATATAGATTTGTCAAGATGGTTTTTTGAGGAAGAACCTTCAATGGTCTTTGCGCGAATGGGTTCATTTGGAACACAACATGAAAGAGTTGCAGCTCTAGTCTTAGGCTTTTCGAAAGAAAAAACATCACTTATAATATCTAATTGGATTACTCCGAGAAAGGTGAGGGAATTGGAAATTGTAGGCGAGAATGGAACAATATCCTTAAATTTTATCACACAAGAAATAAAAATAGATTTAGAGGATAAGACGGATATTCCTAGAACAAAATATGAGGAGCCTCTGCTATTAGAATTAAAGCATTTTATAGAATGTATAAAAGATGGAAAAAGTCCTGAAGTTTGTGGAGAAGATGGAGTTAAAGCAACTAAAATAGCGCATGCAGCATTAGCTTCTAACAAGCTTGGCTCAGCAATATTTATTCAATTGGAAAAATAGAGATATAGAGGTTAGAATATGGAGACGGGTAAGCCTATAAATTATGTTGGCAAAAATGTTAGGATTGGAAAAAACGTGAAAATATGGCATTTTACCTATATTGGAGATAACACAGTCATAGGTGATAATGTTATGATAGGCTCACTTTGCCATATAGATTATAATGTTAAAATTGGAAATAATGTAAGAATAGAGGGTTCTTGCTATATACCACCTTTGACTGTAATAGGAAATAATGTGTTTATAGGGCCAGCGACAGTCTTCACAAACGACCCCTATCCGCCTAGTAAAAGATTAGTTGGTGTAATTGTAGAAGATGACGTTGTAATTGGTGCACGTTCAGTTATTAAAGCGGGTGTGAAGCTTGGAAAAGGATGTGTGGTCGCAATGGGATCAGTTGTTACACGTGATGTTCAACCGAATACGGTTGTTTTAGGAAATCCTGCAAAACCAATATATGATAGGAGCGTATATGAAAATAAGAAAAAGAAATGGGAAGAGCAAACATTATTTGAAAATACTTTTAATAGCAATATAGTTCCTTAGCAAAAGTAGTAAGAGAAGCCATAAAAGGAAAAGAATCGCTGATAGCACAACTTTTATTATTCCAACTAAAAATCTATCAAGAAAAGAGTTTGATAGAATTTGAAAGGGTACAATAACGATAAGGATAAAATAAGATAAAATGAGAAATGAGATCCATGAAAATGTTATCAAAAGAATTAATCGGGTAAGGTTATTCATTTTTTCACCACTTCATTAGTAACGAGGTTATGATCGCTAAAAGTGAACTATATAAAAAAAGTAACAGAATCCGCTTGGCAGCAGAATATTCTGACATGGGACCATCTGCAACAATAAGTCTGGCAAGAGTTATTGGAGCAAATTTACTCCTAGAAACTTCAAGTAATCCTTCTTCATTTAATAAGATAGGCCTTTCCTTTATTTGCCTATGCTCAACAAAACCTCTTATACTTGCAATTATATAAAAACCATTTAATATAGCTGGAAGAAAGGCGATTAACGAAGGAATTTCCGTCCTAGTTACTATTGTGCTCGCACCAAAGAATGCACCCAAAATAAGGCTTCCAGAATCACCAGCAAATATCTTTGAGGGGTATCTGTTAAAAATATAGAATGCAAAAGAGACCATAAAAAATGTTAAAGGAAAAACGATATTACCAAAATTTCCTGATATTAATGTGACAATAAGCTGCGAAGAGGCTAATATGGTACAGGCACCACTAAGTGTACCATTATACACATCAATCATGTTCACAGCATTTGCAACAACAGGAATCGTAACAAGAACCAGAAGAGGATAAACGATAGTCAATCTAGTCGAACCAATAAAAGGAAATACTATTGAAGGGGTATATGCTCCAAGAATTAATATAGGGATGGAGCCTAAAATAGTTAATGCCATCTTCGAAAAGCCACTTAATATTCTTAAATCGTCAACTAACCCAACTATAAAAACTATTAATGTAGCTAAGAAAATTGCAAGATACCTTAAATCTAGGCTCAGAAGATAAAGTGATATCATCGGGAAAGCAAGACCGGCAAAAATAGCGGGTCCAGCGGGTTTGGGGACAAGCCTACCGCCTTTTTTATGGAAATCAATAACGATCATATTTCGTTTAGAGAGAAAAGGAATAAGCCATCTTATGCTAAAAAAGGTCACTATAAAAGATAATATTGGAAAAAGGAGATATGTCAGTTGTAGCAATTCTATTCCGACTTTAGGTTTAAATCAAAGACTTAAAAAAGATGCTGCTGGGAAAAGATGAGACATATAGAGTGGACAGGAAAATGCTTGAAAATAATAGATCAAAGAAAATTGCCTGGAAAAGTAAATTATGCTTACCTTGAAAACCTTGAAGAATTTTATAAAGCAATAGTTGAAATGAAGGTAAGAGGAGCGCCTCTGATAGGTGTTGTAGGAGCTTTTGCAATAGCTGTTTTAGCCCAAAAAATAGGGACGGAAAACAAAATAGAATTTTTAAAGAAAATAGGAGAAGGAGTCAACTACATTTTGGGAAGCAGACCGACAGCATATAATCTACAGTATTGTGTAAACTTTGTTTATAAGAAAATAAGAGAATGCAAAAGTATAGAGGACATGAAAAGAGTATCAATAGAAGCTGCTCAAGAGTTAATGAAAACAGAAATAGAAAATAGTAGAAGAATTGGAGAATATGGTGAAACACTTTTAAATGAAGGTGACACAGTTTTAACACATTGTAACGCAGGGGAACTTGCTACGATAGCATATGGTACTGCACTGGCCCCAATCAGAATAGCGCATGAAAAAGGAAAGTGTGTGTATGTTATAGCCACAGAAACAAGGCCAGCTCAACAGGGGGCAAGACTGACGGCATGGGAACTTTTAAAGGAGAAAATACCTGTCACAGTTATTGCAGATACAGCTGTTGGATACGTAATGTCTAAGAGAATGGTTGATAAGGTTATTGTTGGAGCAGATAGAATAACTAAGGAAGGATATGTATTTAATAAGATTGGCACATATCAGATTGCAATATTAGCTAAAGAACATAATTTGCCATTTTATGTTGCAGCACCTACATCAACCTTCGATATTAATATCGAACATGATAAGGTAGTTATAGAGGAAAGAGATACAAATGAGATAGCATTTGTTGGGAGAAAGAGAATTGTGGCTAAAGGGGCAAAAGTGTACAATCCAGTTTTTGACAAAACACCTCCAACCCTAATCAGGGCTATAATAACTGAAAAAGGAATAATTTATCCTCCATTCGAAAAAAGTATAAGTAAGCTTTTTTCTTAATCAAACTTACAATGTGCGGGCTCGCCACCCAGTCCGCACTGAGGCATCGGCCTTCGGAGCCGAAGATCGTGGGTTCAAGTCCCACCGAGCCCGCCTAAACAGATTTTAGGGTTTTATAAGTTTTATAAGTAATAGTATATATTCGAGAAACTCTATCCTTGGCACTTCTTATTTAAAGCAACTTTTATTATATCATTCAGTACCGCTTGAGCAGTTTGACGGGGACTTACAAATTTTGCCGACACAAATATTTCTTGAGAATTTTTAAAGTAAAATTTTACTGCCATATCACCATAGTTTACGGTTGAAAATGGGTTATCCTGTGAAATCACCTTTGGAGAAACTTGCAAGAAAACATTACCACTGCCTTCTTTTGCTATTTCACACAAAAGTTTCACTCTTTTACCTTGTTTTTTAGCTTCCATTATCAATGGTTCAACATTCCTTATACCTTCGATTTTTACGTCATCTAATTTAAAATCACTATCATATATTGTATTAGCTAATATGACAACTTTTCTAGCAGCATCTATACCGTCTACATCGTCTGCATAATTTGTTTCAGCCCAACCAGCCTTTATTGCCTTATCCAAGGCTTCTTGAAAAGAGAAGCCTTGTTCCATTTCGCATATAATAAAGTTTGTTGTAGCATTAAATATGCCTTCAACTTTCAATATTTCATCAGTTATAAAACATGAGGAAAGAAGACAGAAGATGGGCACATGCGCTGCAACAGTTGCCTCATACAGAAAGTACAAATTATTTTCCAGTGCCATATCCTTTAGTTTTTTAAATGACACGACAAGAGGGCCCTTGTTAGCTGTTACAACATGCTTTTTATGCGTAAAAGCTTCTTTGATGTGCGACAGCCCAGGTTCACCATTTATTGTAGATGGCGTTAATTCAACAACAATATCACTGCTAATGTTTTTTATGGCATCTATTGCAGAATATCCCTTAAAATAATAAGTGCAGTTATGCCATTCAAGTTCCTTGTATTTAAGAACTTCAGATAATTTTAGACCATTCTCGTTCACTGCCGTTCCTTTAGAATCAGATATTGAAACAAATCTCAGATCTAATCCTCTGTCTTTAAGTTTTTCTTCCTCTTCTGACAGGAGTTTAAGCAAATTTTTTCCAACATTACCCAGACCTATTAGCTGAATTTTCATACACAGAACCTGTTTATAAACCCATTATTTAAATAAAACTAAACTACTAAGGGGTAATAGTAAAGCATTAATTTACTAGGAAACAGTGCGGGGGGTGGGATTTGAACCCACGAACCCCTACGGGACAGGAGCCTCAGTCCTGCGCCTTTGACCTGGCTTGGCAACCCCCGCTATTG
>JARVJS010000140.1 GCA_029776125.1 Nitrososphaeria archaeon | reverse complement strand
ATTTTTGTCTTCTGGACAAGCCTCTCTATAGGATTACTTGTACTTCAGGCAGGAGCTTTACTAACACAAGGTCTTGGACTCTCATATTCATATGCTATAATTGTAACTGTAGTGGGTTCTCTTGTTGGAAGCCTAATTTTAGCATTGAATGGTTTAATTGGAACATCCTATGGAATTCCAACAATGGTTAGTTTAAGGCCGATATTTGGTAAGGAAGGTTCATACATACCTACGCTATTAAATGTTATACAACTAGTTGGATGGACAGCTTTTGAACTAATCATAATGAGTGAAGCAGCATATACTATTTCAGGCTCTCTTTTTGGAGGATTAACAAAAGTCTTTTGGACAGTATTTTTTGCAATAATATGCTATTTTATGATGGTGTTTGGACCCCTTATCGTAATAAGACAGTGGCTCGAAAAGTTTGCATTATGGATAAGTCTTGCTACAACCTGTTGGATAACTTACCTTGCATTACAACATCCAATTAACCTAAACATGGGATATGTTGAGGCGAGCACACTTTTTATAGCCTTCGATATCGTCGTAGCCATGCCAATTTCATGGATGCCTCTTGTTTCAGATTATACAAGGTTTGCGTCCACCAAAAGAGGAGGATTCATTGGAACATTCTTAGGCTACACATTTGCTAATATATGGTTCTATGCTCTAGGTTCAGCGCTTGCCATTATTGGCGGTACGGAAACAATAGTGTATTCTATCGCGTTGATGTTGCTTGGAAACATAGCGCTTTTTGCATTACTTGTAGACGAGACAGATAACGCTTTCGCGGACATATACTCTGCAGCGGTCTCAATACAGAATATATTTTCTAAACAAAAACAGTGGCTTATTGGCCTAATTATAACAGTTATATCAGCATCAATAGCATTATCTATTCCGATAATGGCATACGAATGGTTTCTACTACTTATTGGAGCAGCTTTTATACCAGTTTTTGGTATCGTATTCTCAGACTATTTTATAATAAATCGTGGAAAATATGATACAAACTCATTTTCCTCTCCAAACTGTAGGGTCAATTTTATAGCAATCTTTTCATGGATTATTGGCTTCCTATCATACTGGTATTTTTCTTATAATATAGGAGTAGGTGGGACAATACCATCATTTATTATAGCGTTTACAATATATACTATAACTAAGAAGGTGAGAGTATGATGAAGAAGAGTTATGTTGCAATGAGTATAGCTGGAAGTGATTCAGGTGGAGGGGCTGGTATCGAGGCTGACTTGAAAACGTTCGCAGCATTTAATGTGCATGGAACAGTTGCTATAACAGCAATTACAGCACAAAATACTGTAGGAGTCTATGGAATAAGTGACATCGACCTAGATATGATTGAAAAACAGATTGATGTAGTTGTAGAAGATATTGGTGTTGACGCTGCAAAAACAGGAATGCTCCACAGATCAGAAGTAATTGAATTAGTATCCGGGAAAGTTAGAGAATATGGTTTTCCTCTTGTTGTAGATCCGGTAATGGTTGCAAAGAGTGGTGCAAGATTATTGAAAAAAGAGGCTGAAGATGCGCTGATAAAATATCTGATACCAGTGGCCAAAGTTGTTACACCGAATGCCATGGAGGCAGAAGTTTTGTCTGGTATCAAAGTTAACACACTAGAGGACATGAGAGATGCTGCAAAAAGAATTGCTTCATTAGGATGCGAGGCTGTTATTGTGAAAGGAGGACATGCTGGATTAAAAGAAAAGGCTGTTGACATACTCTACTATAATGGAAAATTTTTTGAAATGGAAAGCGAAAGATTTGAGACAAAGACTACACATGGTACGGGATGTGGATTTTCAGCAGCTATAACAGCATGCTTGGCCAGAGGACTAGATTTGGTTGAGGCAGTTAAGAGAGCTAAGGAGTATATTAGGTATGCGGTACAGTTTGGAATAAACGTTGGCAGAGGACATGGACCAATAAATCCTTTAGCAAAACTGTACATTGATTCTGAAAAGTTACAAGTATTAGAAAGACTCTCTAGGGCAGTAGAAATGCTTGAGAAAAATAAGGAGGTAGCATGTCTTATCCCAGAAGTACAGAGTAATCTGGTAGAAAGTTTACCATATGAGTATGCAAAAAATGTTTTCGATGTCGCAGGAATCACTGGTAGAATAGTGAAGGTTAAGGATAGTGTTAAAGCTGTCGGAAAACCTGAGTTTGGAGCGTCATCTCATGTTGCAAGAATTGTTCTTACGGTAATCAAACATGACCCACAATATAGGGCCTGTATGAACATAAGGTACTCTCCAGAGGTAGTTAAAGTGTGCGAGAAACTTGGACTTCAAGTCTCATACTTTGATAGAAAAAGCGAGCCTGAGGAAGTTAAGAAGATTGAAGGAGGAAGTCTACCATGGGGAGTTAGGGAAGCTATTTTAAAGCATGGTAGGGTACCAGATATAATATATGATACTGGCGATGTTGGGAAAGAGCCTATGGTAAGAGTTTTAGGAAAAGATGCGATCGATGTTATAGAAAAGGTGATCGCTATAGCGAAAGAATATTCAAAGGTGTCAGACAATGAATAGGAGAAAAATAGCTTTTGCCTCAGTATATTCTGCCTTGGCAATTGTAATTTCACCATTATATTTTCAATGGGGAATAACAAAAGCATTTCCAGGACAACATCTCATTAATGTTCTTGCTGGGATAACTTTGGGACCATTCTGGGCAGTTCTCGTAGCATTTATAGTGGGAACAATTAGAATAATGATAGGTACTGGATCATTTTTCGCATACCCTGGAGGTATACCTGGAGGGTTTGTCGTCGGATTATCTTATATCGTATTAAGAAAGGCTATTGGAAGGGAAAAGGCTATTTTGGTATCAGCTTTAATGGAGCCAATTGGGACTGTGCTTGTTGGCGGAACAATCTCATGGTTTATTGTCGACCCATTTACAGGAAGGAGTATGCAATTGGTTTTTGCAAGCATTCTTATGCTATATTTTGGTTGGCTTGCAAGTTCTTTAACAGGATGCATTTTAGGAGCAATTGTAACTATAACCCTTTATAGGATGGGAGTGCTTAAAATTGTTTTTGGAGAATAGGAACATATGGAGTACAATAATATAGAAGTGGATAGGATACTTAATAAGAAGATTCTTATTATTGGTGATGTAGGAAGAGGTAAGACAAGGTTTACTGCGAAGATACTGGATACACTTGTATCAAATGGACTTTCAAAATATATTACAGTAATTGATATGGCACCTTCAACAAAAAGTATTGGTGTAAGGTTATTAGCCTATACAGAAAGTGTTAAAAATGTAAGATACTTTTTTAGCGAAAAAATAAGGGGACCGAGAATTGAGGGAAAAAGTCCAACAGAGGTAATTGAAATAGCATGTGCGAATAGGGAAATAATTGAAAAATTTTTAGAAGAGTATCTAAATAATCCTACTGAAATTCTTATTATAAACGATCTAACCTTATATTTGCATGCTGGAGAAATAAACAAGATTATTGATTTAATGGAAAGGACTAAGACTTTTATAGCAAACGCATACTATGGAGATATCTTATCAGATGATAAGGGTTCAGGATTAAGCTTGAAAGAAAAACTTCTTGTGCAGACATTATCAAAAAAATTTGATACAATAATAATGTTGTAACCTTAATCTTTAATTACCTTGATTATCTTCTCTATATCTTTCGCATCTCTAATTCGAATAAAAGAGTGGAGTTCAGGATCAAGAAGCTTAAGGTCACCTTCTACAGAAACAAATGATACATTTTCTAACAAGTTAGGAATCTGCTCAAACTTTGATAAACCATCTTGGGAGTACAGAAAATCTTTCAGTTTGTCTGTTCGATATGCTGCAAGAAAAACATCATATTGGCCGTTACTCCATTTAGGTATGAGGCAGTCAAAATCTTTTATACCATATCCTATAGAAAAAAGCACATTTGGTTTAATTAGAGGCCTATCACCACTTATAACAAACGTGACAGGCGTAGAAACATTTTCTATAGAAGATTTAAGCGCTTCAGCTGAAACAGATGGTTTCACCATAATAATCCTTGCACCAACAGAATTTGTTCTTTCAACAATTTCTAGTGGAGGATCTATAGATGATACAACAAAAATTTTGTCAAAGACAGTCCAAATAGAATCAAGCATATATTCTAGCACAGAAGAGTCAGCGCTGGAAGAGTAAAATCTATCAGGTAAAGTCAAGTATGTGAACTCATTAGCTAAAACAATACATGTAACATCTTGAACGTTATTGCTCAACTAATATCTACAATAGGGAATGGTACTTAAGATATTAACCTTTACGGTTCTGATAAGTTTTCCTAACCCAAGACTTCAGAAAACTATTCACAAAATCTAATTTTAATAACATCACCTTCACTTAAAGAAAAATATTCCGAGGCACAACCCTTGTTTATTGAAAGCTCCAGTAATCCAAAGCTGTTAAAAAGAGCCAAAGGAGAGCCCTCCTCAACTTCACAATAATACTTTACCATTTTAACCTTATACAACTTTTTATTAACCAAAACACATACTTCAGAGACTTTAGTAAGATTATAATCTGAAATTAGACTAGGCAATTTTGATTCTTCTAAATTTGTTACCGCATTTCCAAAACTATCAATGTACATAACCTTACAAACAAGATATCCACTTTGGTCAAACATTGGTTCTTCAAAAACAAGTTCTTTAATAGATGAAAGGGTAGAACCAAAATTTTTTAATGAAACACCCTTAGAAATGTAAGCTGCAACAGGAGCAAATATGTCCCTTCCTTGGAAGGTATAGGACACTTTTTCGAGAAAATACTCTTTATTTTCTAGTAAAACCATCATTCTAATACCATCAGATAATGCTGCAGGATAAATTAGACCATTATCTGGCCCAATAAAATAATAGTTTCTGCTCTTCACAGCAATAGGCTTTCTCCCAGAGCCAACTTCTGGGTCCACAACACATAGAAAAATTGTGTTCTTTGGAAAATATCTATACGAATATTTTAATAGAAAAGCAGCTTGCAGAACATCTTGTGGCCTAATATTGTTTGTAAGATCTATAATTTTAGCGTTAGGATTAATTTTTAATATTACACCCTTCATTTCACCAACAAAAATGCTTCCTTCACCAAAATCAGTAAGAAGAACTATAGGCCTTCCCACATAAGAAATTAAGTTTGACCATAAATTTATTCTTTTAACTTATAATAGAGCCTTTTACGGCATCTACCCTTATTTTCAACCTTTTCCAGAACAATTCCACCAATTTCTCCAGTGTTTTTCACATGTGGACCACCATCTGCCTGTACATCTATGCCTGAAATTTCGACAATTCTTAAAAATTTTATATTTGGTGGCGTCCTTTGAGCAAGCTTAATAAGCCCGGGAATGCTTAAAGCTTTCTCTCTTTCAAGAAAGTATATTTTAACCTCCAAACACTTCTCAATAATCTTATTTGTTTCTGCCACTGCTTCCTCAAAGATTGACCTTTCAGAGGATTCAAGGCTAAAGTCATCCTTTGCATGAAAGACATCAATATGGGCGCCGATGTCACAGTCATTGAC
>JARVJS010000151.1 GCA_029776125.1 Nitrososphaeria archaeon | reverse complement strand
AAAATTTTTCAGGTGTTTTAGTTGGAAGTTCAAAAGTTTTATGTGTTACCAAAACTTCCATACGATTACAAGGGCCTCGAACCATTCATGTCAGAAGAACAGTTAAGGATTCATCATACAAAACATCATCAAGCATACGTTAATGGTGCAAACAATATACTACAAAAGTTAGATAAGGCTCATAAAGAAGGCCTTGAAATAGACATAAAAGCAACTCTAAAGGAACTTTCATGGAATATTGGTGGCCACCTTTTACATTCTCTTTTCTGGGAAAACTTGGCTCCTCCATCGACTAATACTAAAATGCCTGGTGGGCTTTTGGGTGATGTAATAGTTAAAGAGTTCGGAAGCCTTGAAAGGTTTAAGAAAGAATTTTCACAGGCTGCTATAAGTGTTGAAGGTTCTGGTTGGGCTGCGCTTACATATTGCATGCAAACAAGTCGACCGCTTATTATGCAGATTGAGAAACATAACACAAACGTTTATCCAATGTTCAGAATACTTATGGTATTGGATGTTTTTGAGCATGCCTACTATATAGACTATAAGAATGACAGGGCTAAGTTTGTTGAAAACTTTTGGAACATTATAAATTGGGATACGATAGCCAAAAGATTCGAAGAGCTGGTAAAATGAACTTCCTTCCAATTTTTTTTAAAGGGTATATTTTGGTATTTTTTCTCCTGTAACTATGTATATCGTTGAATCAGCAATGTATGTTGCATGATCGGCTATTCTTTCAAGATATCTTAAAATCAGTACTTCGGACACTATGCACTTTATTTGATTTTCTTTCATTTGTGCAGCCTTCTTTAATGAATTTAAGTATATTTTGTCAATATAAGTGTCCATTTCTTTAACCTTCTTCGCTTTTTCGATATTCTTTTCTATAAAAGCCTCTATACTAGTTTTTATCATGTCTTTAACGTGTTTACCTGCATTATCAACAGACTCCTTATTACAGGAAGTTAGTTTTCCAAAAATTCTAAGTACTTGTGCTATATCGAATGCGTATCTTCCAAATCTTGAAAAACCATATCCTATTTCTATACAAGATTTTAGGAATCTTAGATCTGATGCCACAGGCTGGTATCTTGCAATCATTTCTACTGCAAGCTCGTTGATTTCCTCCTGCATTTTTCTAATTTCTTGGGCACTAATATATAGTTGTTCCATAAGATCTTGGTCATTAAGGTATGAGTCTATTGCTAGAAAAACCGTTTTAGCCGAATATTCGCCCATTTCAACAATAATATTCTTTAATTTTTCAAGACCTATATCCATGAGTCTAACCAAATTTTTACACCCCTCAACCAAATCTACCTGCAATATAATTTTCTGTTAGTTCTTCTTTTGGATTGCTGAATATTTTTGCTGTTTCGTCGTATTCTATCAGTCTACCTAAATAAAGGAATGCTGTGTAATCTGATACTCTTGCTGCTTGTTGCATATTATGTGTAACTATAACTATAGTATAATCTTTTTTCAAAGATACTATAAGTTGTTCAATTTTTGAAGCCGCAATCGGGTCAAGTGCTGAAGTAGGTTCGTCTAAAAGCAGTACTTCTGGTTCTACTGCCAAAGCCCTAGCAATACAAAGTCTCTGTTGCTGTCCTCCAGAAAGGCTGGAACCAGGCTTATCAAGGTCGTTTTTAACTTCATCCCAAAGCCAAGCCTGTTCAAGACTCTTCTTAACTATTTCGTCCAATTTCTTTCTATCTCTTATACCATTTAATTTAAGTCCGGCTGCAACATTATCGTAGATTGACATTGTCGGAAATGGGTTTGGCTTCTGGAAAACCATACCAACTTTTCTTCTAACTATAACTGGGTCAACATTTTTAGAATATATATCTATACCATCTATATAGACTTTGCCTGAAACTTTGGCTGAAGGGACTAGTTCGTGCATGCGATTTAAGCATCGGATTAATGTGGATTTTCCACATCCTGAAGGCCCTATAATTGCAGTGATTGCGTTCTTCCTAATTTTAATATTGATGTCCTTTAGGGCTTGTTTTGTTCCAAACCACGCATTTAAATTTTCTGTTTTAATCTTATAAATATGATCTGTTTCATCTTCTTTTCTGACCCTCGAACTTAACGATATAATTTCTCTGCCCATTATTTTTCTCACACCTTATATTTAGATCTCGTTAAAAATCTTGCTATCACGTTTAGTGAGAGTACCAAAATTATTAGAACTAATGCTGCACCCCATCCTGTCTGATGTGCATACTCGTATGGGAGTAGTGCTAATCTCCAAATTCTTAGTGTAAGTGCGTCCATGGGGTTGGTAAATCCATAAAAAAACCATTGGCTTCCTAGTATAGTCATTATTAATGGTGCGGTTTCCCCAGCGATCCTAGCTATGGAAAGCATTATTCCAGTTACAACACCACCTTTGGCTGAAACTAAAACTACACTAACTATCGTCCTCCATCTCCTAATTCCTAAAGCCATTGACGCTTCCCTTATTGAATTAGGAACCAATTTTAGCGACTCCTCCGTGGTTCTCGTAATAATTGGTACCATTATGATAGCTAGAGCGATAGCTCCAGCAAGAGGTGAAAAACTTCCAATGGGTAAAACCACAATTAGGAAGGCAAATATTCCAATTACTATTGAAGGAAACTGCATAAGAACATTATTTGTTAACCTAATAATCCTCCCAAACTGAGTATTTCCAAATTCAGCTAAATATATTCCTGAAAGAACTCCTATCGGAACACCTATTAGGCTAGTTAAACCTATTAGAATCAAGGTTCCCTGTATTGAATTTGCTATACCTCCGCCAGGTTCTCCAATAGCTCCAGGTCCCTTTGTGAAAAAATCTATATTTAGTGCAGGAAGTCCATTCTTAGTTACCTCAAATAGTATGCTTCCAAGGGGTACAATTGCCAATACTATGCAAGTGAGACAAAAAGCATATGCCATCTTGTCTTTTAGCTTTCTTATCCAATATCTTTGCATCTACTCAACTGTCCCCTCCTTTATTTTAAGTATACGCCAAACCATAACTTGGGCTAGTAAATTTATTGTTAAAGCTAAAACGAATAAAATTAGTCCTACGCCTATTAAAGCGTTTGGATGAAGTGTTGTCGGGTCTGCTTCATTAAATTCGTTTGCTATAAGTGATGCCATAGTCTGTCCTGCTTTAAATAGGGATGTTGGTAGAGCCGATGGTCCGACAGCATTACCAATGACCATAGTAACCGCCATTGTCTCACCTACAGCCCTACCTAATCCTAGAATTGAAGCTCCAACCAGACCCGATTTTGCGTAACTTAATACTCCAACTTTTATAACTTCCCATTTTGTTGCTCCCAAACTATACACTGCCTCTCTTTGAGAATTCGGTACTGCCATTAAAACTTCTCTTGAAACTGATGATACTGTTGGTATTATCATTATTGCCAATATTAATCCTGCAGTTAGTATATCTAATCCGAATGGTTCTCCTTCAAAAATTGGTAGAAAGCCAAGATATTTGGACAAAGGTTCTTCTATAAAGTCCTTTACCCAGAATCTGAAGATAAATAGTCCCCAAAGACCATATATAACACTAGGTACTGCCGCCAATAATTCTATAACAAAAGAAAGTGTTTTTCTTATAAAATTTGGAGCCATTTCTGAAAGATATATTGCAATACCTAAACTAATTGGCACTCCTACAATCATTGCAATAGTAGAAGTGACTATTGTACCTAAAATATATGGTAAAATTCCATATTCTTCACTACCAGCTACAGGGTTCCAGTTTATTCCAAAAATAAATTTAAGACTTAAAACAGGTAAAGAATACCTGAATAGTTCTAAAACCATAAGAAATAAAGTTAAAACTGACAAGAAAGAAATTAAACCAACAAAATACTTAAAAACATCATCTACAGACATATTTCAATATCACCAAAAAAATTTGTTGGTAACATCAGGGTTACACTCTTCAGCCCAACATCTTCTGTCCATTGAAAGTAATAGTTCTAAGTGTCTCCTCGTTTAAGCTTATAACACTTTTAGGTAATGGTACATATTGTAGGTTCGGTGCATAGTTCTGTCCATCATGTATTGCCCACCAAAGAAACTTTACAAGCTCAAAAGCCTTTTCTTTATCCATTTTAGGTAGAACTGAAAGCTCTTTATAAACAAGTATGTAACTGAAGCTAACTATAGGGTAGCTATCCTTTCCTGGAGCATTAAGAAGACTGACTTTTTCCCAACTTTCATCTCCTTTAGGCAAACTTGGAGATAATGCTTCTGCTGCTGCAGCCGTCGAATTTAAGGTTGGTTCAACAAAATACCCGTCTCTATTCTTAAGATAAGCATAATTCATTTTTGTCTGCAAGGCATAGGCTAATTCAACATATCCAATTGTATATGGTGTACCCCTAACTACACCTGCTACACCTTCGTTTCCTGCAGCACCTAATCCGATTGGCCATTGTACAGCTGTACCTTTTCCGACTTTAGAATTCCATTCTGGACTAACCATTGAAAGATAGCTTGTAAACACAAATGTGGTTCCAGAACCATCTGACCTATGCACTACTATAATTTCTTTATCAGGTAATTGTATACCGGGATTAAGGTTCGCTATTAAAGGATCATTCCATTTTTTAACATTGCCCAGAAATATTTCTGCAACAAGTTCTCCAGTCAACTTTAATCCTTTTGGAACATTTGGAAGATTGTATGCTACTACCACACAACCAATTGTAATTGGTATATGCAGGGTGTCTGGAGCTGCTTTTCTTTGATCTTCGTTTAATGGTGCGTCTGACGCTGCAAAGTCTACTGTTTTATTTGTATGTTGTCTTATTCCTCCCCCACTTCCTATTGACTGATAGTTAATCATTACATGTGGATAAATTTTATTGTATTGTACTATCATTGTTGAAAGTAATGGGTATGGAAATGATGCTCCTGCACCATTGAGCATTATACTCTTTGGTGTAGTAGTTGGCTGTGTTACTGTTATTGATGTTGTCTGTAATATCGTTGTATCAGTTGAAGTTGTTACAGTAGTTGCTGTTGTTATTGTTGTGGCTAAGGTCTGTGTCACTGTTTCTGTTTTCGGTTGAAGATATGGGCCCACTAGGAGTATCCCAAGCACTAATATTATTACCGCAACTATCCCTATTAACACATTCTTTTGCATACTACTCGATATGGTCCACAAAAGTAAATTTTATATACATTATCCAAATAATATATAGAGAACTATAATGTCTATATATAACTATCTAGATAATGATGTTTCTAATGGCTTAGAGGGTGGAGAAATTAGAAAAATACAGGTTACAGGCAAATCAACATACATTATTTCTTTGCCAAAGAAGTGGGTTAAAAGTTTGAATCTTAAACAAGGAAGCCAACTTATTATCTCAAAAAAGGATCAAAATACACTTATGATAACGCCAAAAGAAGTTGTAGGTCCTTTAAAGCAGAATGAGGCAACAATTATTGTTTCAGTAAAGGATGACATTGGTTCTGTAATAAGGAAGATTGTCTCATTATACCTTGTAGGCTATAGTGTTATAAGGGTGAAAACGAGGGATGATCGTTTTTTACCATCACAAAGGAATATGATAAAGGATTTTTTGAGGAAAAAGTTGATTGGAGCTGAAGTCCTATCTGAATCATCTAAGGATTTAGA
>JARVJS010000034.1 GCA_029776125.1 Nitrososphaeria archaeon | reverse complement strand
AATTGAGAGAACTAAAATATTATGTTTCATGCTTTCTGCACTTATGGCAGCCTTAGGTGGAATGGTAATGATAATAGAATATAGGGTTATGCAACCAACGGCTGGCATGGTGGCCATATTTGGAGCGGGGCTAGAATTTGAGGCTATAGCTGTTTGTATGATGAGTGGTATAGCACCGAGGGGTGGTAAAACTAGCTTCCTTTCAATATTCATTGCAACTACTGCTTATGCATCCTTCAAAAGTGGTCTTGTATTATTAGGTCTTCCAGGTTATTGGTATCTTCCATTTACAGGTATTATGACGTTTATCCTTGTTGCGCTGCATGTTGTGGGAAGGAAAAAGGATTAGATAATTAAACAAAAATTTATATAATAGCATGAGGATAGTAACTATGAGAGAATATGAGCCAAGAACCAAAAGCTACTGGTAGAAGAGATCTTCTAAAATACTTGGCGGCAATTGTTGGTACCGGTGTAATAGTTGGCGCTGGAACATATCTTCTAGCACCATCTAAAGAGGTTACAACCACAGTCACTACAACAGTTGGAGCTGGAGGTGTAGTTACTACAACGGTTACCTCAACTATCGGAGGCACCACTGTTAAACCAGAAGTAGAGTACACTTTCTGGATGGCTGATCATGGTAGTCCTGGTAGTTCCTTCTGGGCACCAGCATATAAGGGTGCGGAAGACGCAATAAAAATATTAAGTGCTTCAGGACTGGCTAAAATAAACTTGAAACATACTTATACAAATGAAGACTATGCTAAAGAGGCTGACGATTTAAGAACCGCTGTTGCATCAAAGCCAGATGGTATACTCTTTACAGTACCAAGTGACCCTATGCTATTTGATGCAATCGTAAGGGATGGTGTTAAAAAAGGTATACCATTCATAGCTCTCAATTGTAATGATCCGCGTCCTCCTGAACAAATGATGCCATATTTATTCTATGTAGGTGAAAATGCATATGAAGTGGGTCCAGCATTAGGACGAGACCTAGCAAGATGGATCTCAGAACATGGTAGCTTCCAACCAAAGAATGCCCTACTATGCAATCCTGTTGCCGGCCATTATATATGGGAAACCAGATTAAGATTGTTTGGAGAATTTTGCAAAAAAACTTGGAATACAAATGTTGTTACACAAATAACTGGAATAGAACTACCAAAATATCCTGAAATTATTAGAGCACTTCTAACACAATATCCGAACACAGATTTAATTGTTGCCTCTGGTGGTGCAATAGATGCCATGTGGTCTGTGTTCGCTGAACTTGGAAAAAAACCTGGTAAAGATATACTAGTTGTAGGTATTGATCCAACAGCTGGTGTGATGCAACGCATAAAGTCAGGAGAGATCGTCTGTTGTTTTGATCAGCAGCAATATCTGCAAGGTTTCATACCGGTACTTATGATGTACATGTATCTAAGACATGGTTTCTCATTCTATGGAACAGTTTCAACAGGCCCATTCATAATAAATGAGACAAATGTAGACCGTGTTATAAAGAGTGCAGAGGAAGGTTTCAGATAGAGGAGGATACTTTATCCTCTCTCCTTTTTTTTATTGTTCAACTTCTATTGTTATACTTCTTGTGGCAAGACCTTGACCATTGGGTGATAAAAATTCAACTATAAGGTCAACTTTAGTAACAACAAACGGTTCTCTAATGGATAATGTTATGTTTGATGTTCCTGGATTCTGCATATAAATCATTGTTCTCTCATAAGGCCCTATTTGTCCCGCTTGACCTGTAGATACATAAGCTTGAACAACAGCAATTAGGTTAAATCCACTAGTACGATAAAATATATTTACTTTAAATGTTTCTCCTACCTTAACCTTAGATGGCGTAATTATATCAATTATCTCAACCGTTCTTGTTAGACTTTGCTGAGTAAATATTAGAGCAAAAAGTATAAAAATTATAGAAAAAGCAAATAAAAATTCGTACTCTTTTCCCTTAATTTTTGCTTTCCACATTCCTTAACCCTCTGAATACGATCCAGATCTCATTTTTGCCTCTCTAAGCACGTTTATTATATCTTCGGGTGTAAGATTTGGGTTATCCTTTTTGCTTATAGAAGCAACTTTTATTCCTCTATCTAAAATTTCGAATCTATCTGCGACATTGAAAACTTCGTAAACATTATGAGTGATATATATGAATGAGATATTAGTTTGCTTAAACTTATGCAATAATTGTGTAACCCTATCTCGTTCAACAACAGAAAGTGCTGTCATAGGTTCGTCAAGAAGCAGAAGTTTGATTCCAAAATGATAAGCTCTAGATATAGCTATTGATTGCCTCTCGCCTCCAGACATGACACCTATTTCTTCATCTGCTGACCTCATTTTTATTCCTACTGATTCTATAGCTGACAAGGTTTCCTTTCGCATTTCATTAACATTTAGAAAACGGAACGGCCAAAAGCCTCTCATTTTTTCTTTGGCGAGAAAGAAATTTCTCCAAACACTCATTGAGTCTACAAGATTTGAATCTTGGTATACAATATCTATTCCAGCTGCCCTAGCTTCAGCTGGTGACTTAAAACGGACCGGTTTTCCCTCAAAATATATAGTTCCTTCATCAACTGGGTGAACGCCTACTAAACACTTTATTAGTGTTGACTTTCCGGCTCCATTATCACCAAGTAATGCTACGCATTCATTATAACCTACATGCAGATCAACTTTTTTTAAAGCTTCAACACTCCCAAACCTTTTAGTGATACCCTTTGCTTCTAGAAGCCATCCTTTTTCAGGCATCAACTATAGGTATTGCTATTTTATATTTAAATTTTTAAACAATTTTATCATCACATTTATATTTCTAAGTTGTAATAGCAATATTGGTAAATATGGAAATAGAGGAAAAAGTAGTTGAAGGTTTTAATATGAAATTGTTTTACATAAATAGATTAATAATAGGTGTACCTACAGAAGTAGGTCCAAGAATTCTATATTTGGCGAGTGAAAGTGAACCTAAAAAGAATCTTTTTGGCATTTATCCTGATCTTGGAGTTGAAACTGTTGAAGGTTTTTGGAAAGTCTATGGTGGTCATAGGCTTTGGAGTTCACCTGAAGCTATGCCGCGTTCATATTCTATCGACGATAAACCAGTAAAGATTGAAATAGAAAATAAATGTATTACAGTGTACGGTAATCCTGAGGAAAAGAATTCTATAAGAAAAGAAATTGTTATAAAACCTTATGGAACTGATAGTGTTCAAGTAGTTCATAGGATTCGGAACATTGGAAGATGGCCAATAAAATTGGCTTGTTGGGCTCTCTCGCTAATGGAAGGAGAAGGATTTGTTGTAATTCCAATAAAAGCCTCGAAAGTGGATAATGAAGGTCTTCTTCCTGATCGGCACATCACTTTATGGCCCTATACTGACTTAAGTGATAGAAGATTGAAGTTAACAAACGAATTTATTTTTGTATCCAAGAATTCTGAGATTAGAAAGCCAATAAAGATTGGAACCATGGCAAAACCTTCCTGGTCCGCTTATATTGCTAATGAAATAGCTTTTATAAAAGAATTTTCTTGTTTGGAAAAGGAATATCCTGATTTCAACTGTAATGTTGAAGTATATACAAATGCAAATTTACTGGAATTTGAAACTCTAAGTCATTTAGAGTCCCTTGCTCCATCTGCAACGATTGAGCATACTGAAATCTGGAAATTAGTACATGTTGGCCTATTGAAACCTGAGCCTGATGAGATAAAGGGTAAACTTGAGCCTTTGATAATAAAATAAGCTAAAAACTTTATATAATCAGTTAAGAAAAATTTTAAGATATGAGAAAAATTAGACTTGGTTTTGTTCCACTACACAGAAGAGGTTTTGATGAAAAGTGGGCTGCTGAAGTTAGGGATAGCATCATTAAAGTTTCCTCAAAGCTTAATTCCATAGAATTAGTTTATTCTAGCAGTACTCTAACAGAAAATGGTTTGATTTCTGATGAAAATGATGCACAAAAAGTGATATCACTTTTTAAGGAAAAAAATGTTGATGGCATATTATTGGGTACTATGACCTTCGGTGATGAGTTAGCGGGTATCAAAGTAGCTGAAGAATTTTACAATTATCCATTAGCAGTTTTTGGAACTAAGGAGCCCAAAATTAAGCCACTAAACTTTAAAGGTTCAGACTCATTTTGTGGTACATTATCATTAACTTCTGGCCTATATAGAAGAAATATACCGTTTATATTTTTAGGTGTGCTTTCGCCGAATGAAGAAGCTTTTTCAAGGCATTTAGAAAACTTTGCTAGAACCACAGCGATTGTTCGAGATTTTGTTGGTGCTAGACTTGGTGTACTCGGTCCAAGACCGGAACCCTTTGAAACATGTACTTACAATGAAACTGTAATGGCGAAGATTTTTAAACAAAGGGTTGTTCCATTAACTCTTCTTTCTTTAGTAGAAGAATCAAAGAAACTTAGTGATGATGATCACGAAGTAAAAGCCACTTTAGAGGATTTCAAATCAATTAATGTCACAAATGTTCCATTTGAAGAACTTGTTAAAATTGCAAAGTTTGAAGTTACATTGAGGAAGCTTGTAAAAGAAAAGGACTTAGATGGTCTAGGCATTAGATGTTGGACTGAAATAGAGTCATATTACGGTATCTTTCCATGTTTTGTAATGGGTCGACTAACCCAATCGGGGATAATGACGTCATGTGAAGCTGACATTTATGGTGCATTAACCATGTTAATACAATATAAGGCATCTTTAGAGACTGTGCCACCTCACTTCATAGACTGGACAATAATGCATCCTAATCTTCCTAATGTGTTTCTTGCATGGCATTGTGGTAACGCTCCTCCACTACTTGCATGTCCACATTATCCTTCTACTCTAACCTATCATAGCGGTTATTATAAATCGCGCGGAATAAAATGCTATGGTACACTAGATACCGTAATAAAACCAGGTGAAGTAACAATTTGTAGATTAACAGAGCATGAAGGCCAATTTAAAATGCTTATCACAAAAGGTGAAATTATAGAATTAAATGATGCTGTGAGTAAAGAAGCCTTAAAGCCTGGTTCAGGTGCTTGGGTAAAAGTAGATGATCTAGAAAAACTGTATAAGACTATAGCTCTTGAAGGCTTTGTTCACCATGCAAGCATGATACATGGAGATTATTCCGAAAGTATAAAACAAGCATGTTCCATCCTAAACATAAAAATTGTAGAAGTATGATCCCATTTTTAACTTATGATTCCCTTATTTTTTATTTGATTTTCTTTATATACTTTCTATAACTGTTTTAGAGCGTATTTTTTCACCTTGTTCTTTTATTATGTTATTTACGCGTTCAATTGTAACACCCTTCGTGGTTCCTATTTCTTCGACACAAGCTGCTCCTGTAGCCTGTGCAAAAAGTAGTATTTCTTTAGCTTCCTCGACGCTTAAATCTTCTATTCGTTTTCTTTTATCAACAATATCTGTAAATTTTCTTATTACTCCCGCGCACATTGCATCACCTGCACCTGTAGGATCTATAGCTTTAACGTTAAATGCAGGTTGTATTATTAGCTTATCTTTAAATAATCCAATGGCCCCATTTTCTCCATCACTAACTATAGGAAATTTAACACCTCTTTCGCTAAGCCATCTTAATCCATCTTTTATCTCATTTTGTCCTGTAATACCTCTAAGTTCTTTAACGTTACTGTGTAATACATCTACTGTTGCATAAGAAGGC
>JARVJS010000059.1 GCA_029776125.1 Nitrososphaeria archaeon | reverse complement strand
AGGCCAAATACTAGCAAGGGTGACACTGTAAAGGCTAAAATAACTCAAGTACTTCCAAGCCACGCAGTTGGCGAGGTAGTGGCATAAAATATTTTAAATACCTGAAGAAATTCTTCAGGCCCCATTTTTTTCTCTATTAACTTTTTTATTTAGCCCATGTTTTAGCCTATTACATGAATGTTTTAGAGAAGACATTTAACGATATAAGGCAAATGAAAATTAGAGGAGCCGGTAGGATTGCGAGGGCTGCGGTAAAGGCTCTTGAAGAATATAGTTTGACACTTAATGTTTCTTCAAGAGAAGAGTTTACTAAAAGTTTAGAGAATGCTGGAGAATATTTGAAAAGTTCTAGGCCGACTGCTGTATCACTTCCCAATGCAATAAATTATGTTATATCAAACTTTAAAAGGGAAGTTCTTATGTTAGAGAATAGAAATACTTGGATAGAGACATTTAGGAGATTATGCGAAGACTTTATTGAAAAAAGTATCAACGCAATTGAGAAGATTGGTGTTATTGGTGCAAAACGTATAAGAGATGGTGATGTTCTCTTAACACACTGTAACAGTGAGGCAGCGCTTTCAGTTATTTTGTCAGCGCATAGATTAAATAAGAATATTAAGGTATATTGTACAGAAACAAGGCCAAAGTTTCAGGGACTGATATCCGCTTCAATGCTTTCAAAGAATGGAGTGGATGTTACACTTATAGTTGATTCGGCAGTAAGATATTTTATGAATAAAGTTGATCAAGTCATCGTTGGAGCAGATGCTATTACAGCAAATGGAGCAATAGTTAACAAGATTGGTACTTCACTTATTGCTTTAGCAGCCAAGGAGGCAAGAAGTAGGTTTATGGTTGCAGCGGAAAGTTATAAGATTAGCCCTCAAACATTTTATGGGGATCTTATTATTATAGAAGAAAGATCAAAGTATGAAATTGTTTCGAAAGATTGGCTTTCTAGAAACAAGAATGTGAGAGTTTCAAATCCTGCATTCGATATTACGCCAGCAGAATATATTGATGCTATTATTACTGAAGTAGGAATATTTCCACCTCAAGGAATTTTAATTCTTTACAAGGAAATGTACGGTTTCCAGTTTAAGGACGTGCAAGGTTAAAAAAATGTGGGTGTAGACATTAACTACACTAGATCGTCTCCCCCGAACCTCTTAATATCCTTACTACGTAGTTTAATGTTTAGTTTAAAGTCGTTTGGCGATGTTGTCTCACTAGTCAATCTTTTAACAGTTAGTCCACATTTATTTCCAGAAATAAGTTTACCCCTTAAACATGTTACGTAGGCGCATGTTTGAGGAGTACAAGGTTCGTTAACGAAATTGCACCATGGTCTTCCTCCTTTAAAGTATAACATTTTACGGCCGCAGCGGAAGAACTCGCATCTAGCTGTGCATGGTTTGGCCGTGGAAATTTCAGCCATCATGATTCACTACTGCCTAATAGTTTCTAAATGGATGGATTAAAAGTTTTCTAAAATTGGTTATCCTTTCCACCATTCGAACGCCAAATATTTTGGGCAAAAATCATCCGCTATCGCAATAATAAAACGTTTCCTTACAGTAGTCGCAAGTCTTCCTGATAGAACAAGATATGTTGCTGACAACTTATCTGTACCTTTAACGACCCGCACAATATAGGGTGCATGGTCAATACCTGGGCCCTTCTCGTAAACAGCAAAATCGCATCCAAATTTTATTCCAGGCAATACAATATAGTTTTTTTCTCTTAAGTCCTTGTATACAGCATATTTTCTTCCAAAATCAACGTAATCCTTTTCGCATATATTGAAAAGCACTTCATATGGGACTTCTTCCCCATTTTTGTCTAATACCCTCAAAAGATTTTTTTCAACCAAATATAGTCCTTCTATAAGGTCAAGAATAAGCGGTGCTTGAAAATCAAAATTTTTAGGCTTACGTACTCCCAGAGGCTTTCCGTAAAAACCTAGCCTATAAAGTTCCTTTGACTCGTTAATATCCCATACAACAATCCTATTACCCAAAATATGTCCAGTAAACATACTTGAAAAACACTATATGCCTAGAGCGAGTATTGTTACAGCATCAGTAGCCTTTAGACAAGCGTCTGAAAGAGATTCTATCCTATCCAAGATGTCAAGCAACAAAAATGCGCCAGTAGAATTAGAGATTAGTGGAGGTAAACGCATACTTAGTGTCCTATACTTTTCATCTATCTGCTTTTCGATGTTTTCAACCTCTAAAGCTATTTCAGGAACTTTTTGTGGATTTATCGTCAGCATTCTTACCACATCACTCATTTTTTGCACAACATCTATGGACATTAAAATAAGTTCTTCAATATCCTTTTCAACATTATATTTTTTAAAAATATTTGGGTCAACTTGACCCAACCTAAATGTTATCGAATAAACATAATCTACTATATCTTCTATAGAAAAGGCACTTCTTAGAACGTCTTCCCTATTAATTACCATATTTCCCATACTCATGAGTTCTTTAACTAAACTCCTTCTATACCTTTCAACTTCATCCTCGATCCTTTTTGCTTCCTCAATGTAGTTTTTAACATTATCCTGATTTCCATTCAAAAGTTCATCATAAGCGTTTAAAACAACCCTTACCCCATCAACAACTTTTCTAGCCTCGTCAGTAAGTAGTGAGAGAGTTTTCCTTTTTGCTCTAAGCTCTGCTTCTCCTTCATACATACTTGAGTCTACATATATTATAAAATCATAATTTATAACTCTTTCATTTTACATATGAGAAGAATAAAATTTTTATATTCAATAATGTTTCAATATAATATTTTTGAAACATTCAGCAGCCTTTCTTGGTTCAGGATTTGATGTTATAGCTCTTCCAACAACTAAAATTTTTGCACCAGCCTTAAGCATCATGTCAGCGGTGTCAAAAGTGATTCCACCCGCAGCCGAAACAATTAGACCAGTTTGTTCGACGATCCTTTTAACCATTTCAACTTTTTCTTTAGCGTCAACTCCACTCTTTTCTTGGTCTATTGCAGTATGAGCACATAACATGTTTACACCAAGATTCTTTAATTCTACTGCTCTTTCAACCTGCGATTTTACACCCAATAAATCGGCCATAAGAAAAACATTTTTTTCACTTGCAGCTCTTACTGCCTCTTTTACTACATCATTTGGAGCTAGTCCAGATATTGAAACTATATCAGCGCCAGCGGATGCAGCCATAGATACTTCAATATAGCCTACGTCTAAAGTTTTCATATCAGCTAGAATGAGTTTATCAGGAAAAATATTTTTTAAAAATCTTACTATTGAGATACCGGCCGATTTTATTAATGGCGTACCAGCTTCAAGTATGTCAACATAATCTCTAGTTTCTAAAGCAATCTTTAAAGCCGTTTCAGATTCAAGTAGATCAAGAGCAAGCTGAAGTTTTGGAAACTTGAATTTTTCTACTATATTCATTAACAACGCTATCTTTTTTGGCAAATAAAAATTTTTGCTAATTTAAGAGACCCTGTCGACGTCAACTTCTTCTGCTGCAATTTTTGTAAGCTTCCTCTTATAAAGTTCTATTACTTCATCAACTGTTGTAGCATCTTCTGGACCCTTATCGTCTCTAACTCGTCCAGTAAACTTTGGAAAACGTAATGCTAGACCAGCATCCTTCTTTATTATACCATATCCTGCTGTATGTATTGGACTTAAGGTGATCTCTGAAGCTATAACCTCAATTACAACAGACGGGACAAACCAAACGTCAGGCTCTATTTTTGAATCAACTCTACTATGTTTGTGAGCTATTTTATAGGGTTCGAGAAGCTTATGGAACATTTCGAAATCTTCGTCCTTAAAACCTGTTCCAACCTTGCTTATTGATTCAAACATATCCTTTTCTTTATCGTATGCAGCTAGAAGAAAAGCACCATATTTTCCAGTCCTTCTCCCCTTTCCAAAAAAGGCGCCAACAATCACAAGATCCAGTGTATCAGCTAACTCGCTTCTATATTCTCTCTTTAACTTTATCCAACTGAATTCTCTTGCACCAGCTCTATAAACGCTATTAACATCCTTTACTACTACACCTTCACAGCCTTCAGAAATCGCTTGATTCATAAAAACTTCGATTTCCTCAGGGTTTCTTGTAATAATGTTGGGAACAATTTTTGCATAAAGGTTTTCTTTAACATATTTTGTAAGCATACTCCTTCTATAGTAATACGGCTGATGCGTTAGATCTGAACCATCAACCATAAGCATGTCGAAGAGGTAGACCATCGCTGGAATTTCTTCCATAACCTTTTCAACTTCATACTTTCGCCTCCTGTGCATAAGTTCTTGGAAAGGCAAAAGTTCACCAGATTCAGGATTATAGGCTACAATTTCACCTTCGACAATACAATTTTCTGCAATAAGAGATTCCTTAGATATTCTGACAACATCAGGATAATGGTGAGTTATATTTTCAAGTCGCCTCGAGAAGAGCATTATATTGTTACCATTTTTATGAATCTGAACTCTTTCACCATCCAATTTATATTCAACAGAAACTTCATTCTCAATTTTGTCAAAAACTTCTTTAGCAGTAGTAAGCCTTTCAGCCAACATAGGTCTGATAGGCCTACCAACCTGTGGTCCAAATTTTTTTAATTCATCAAATCCTTTATCGACCAAAACTTTAGCAACAAGCCCCAGATCGCTAGAAAGATTATAAGCCCTCTCAATTACATCCCTATTCTCCTTCCCTCCCACAAAGGCTTCAGCTAAACCATCTAATATTGTATAGTCTGCAACACCAAGTCTTAATGTACCAACTACAAGTCTAACAATGAACTTAGCCTCCAAAGGACTGCTTTGATTCAAGAGGCCAGCAAGAATTCTAAGCTTTGTTTCCTGAGCACCGGAGCCAGAGGCTCTTGCAGCTCTATCCAAAGCACTATAAACTTTCTCAACTGTAAGAGGCTCACTAAAAAGAGTAAGCTGAGCTTTTTTCATTAGAATCTGTTCAGCAGCGGAACCTAAATCACCTAACTTTGAAGAAAGTTCTTCAATCTTTTCAACACTTGCACCAGAAACATTTGATATAGCTCTTGCAGCAAGCTTTTCGGCCACACCAATCTCCAAACCTATATAGTCCGGATGAATTTTACCTTGAATCATGTAAACAACTTTATCTATCAAATTTTTGTCAGTCTTCCTGAAAAGTTCAGCTAAAATATCTATCATCTCCAGTCTCTTAGTTGTTTCAGAAAGCTTTGCTAAAGCTTCGGCAAAATCACTAAACAGCATACTTGTCACAAAATTTTAGGATAGTACCTTAATTAATCTTTTTCCAAAAGGTTCGATATAACAGTCCATAATAGAAAACTTAATTTATATCTGTACAAAATCCATTTTGGATGATTAGAATATGGGTGGTGTAAAAAAGAGACCCGTAACAGCACAGGAGAAGGCGCAAGCACGGCAAGAGGCTGAAGAAGCGGCTAAGGCTAAACAGAAGAAGACGGTACAGGCTAAAACAAAGAGTGAGGAATTTAGGCCAAAAATTTTTGATGAAGCAAACGCGATAAACCAAATCAAAAATATTAAGGCTTTAACATTATATTCTGTTGCTAGAGCGTTAAATGTTCCAGCATCAATAGCAAACCAGTTTTTAAAATCTCTTGAATCAAAGGGGATAATTGCTAAGGCAGGCGGATTCAGTGGCCACTACATTTATAAGTTTACAGCCAAAGAATAAACTACTCAATTTTCTCAATCTTTATACTCTCAGCATATTTTATTGAATCCAGAAGTTCTATACCCTCTTCCACTTCACCAATAATATTATATACATAGGATATATAAAAACCTATAAAAATACCAGCACAGGCCTTAGCTAAAGAGA
>JARVJS010000137.1 GCA_029776125.1 Nitrososphaeria archaeon | reverse complement strand
ATGAGGGCAGGTTGATGAAATGCGAAGAATGTAACATAATCTTAGATAGAGACGTTGCAGCAGTATTGAACCTTCAGATGCTGGGAGAAGGGTTCCCCCAAAGAGCCCTCAATGAAGTAATCGAGAGGGAAGGGTTAAGTAGGAATGAAACATCATCTATCTCTACTTAACTCAGAACCCTTCTTAAAAGTGAATAGTGAAGAAGCTGTCATTCTTACGCGGCCTGAAATAGGAGGCGTCGAGGTTGGCTGGGGTTGATGCAGATTTGAATGAAGCTGTAATGTGTGAAAGAACGATGGAACCCCTGCCATTTTTAGAATTAGGAGTTTAGGCAGGTTGGTCAAAAAGTGCGGTTCAGCTTTCCTAACGAACTCTTGATTGGCACGGCATTATTAAAGAAGATTATTCGTACAGAAATGGTTTAGCAATACAATAGCGATGGTCGATTGCTGGCTATAAGCAATTACCTGCTTACTCCGAGGGAGTGAATGAGGAGTACGGTGATAGACCTCACGTGAGATTTGGCAACGGACTGGTTTCTCATGAAGAGAACATTATCCGCTAACTCATTTTAATTTCCCTACGGCCCTCTAGAGCTCCATGCAAAGAAACTATTGTATTATCGCTAATACCACCAACCCGGATAGTCTGATATGCATGTCAGTTCAAAACGATCATGTAGTATGTATCTCCGTGTCCTGTAAATTCCTGGATCTTTCCATCAAATAGATTTGTACGAACTTCTTTCACAGCCTTGCCATCTTCGTTTAATTGTAAAATTTTCGAGGGTTGATTTTTCTCATTAAGATAAATAATCCTTGCTTTGAAGGAATATTCTTCCGTCCCGGATACTTTAAAAATAACTTTTCCCTTTTCTTCAGAATAAAAAGTAAGAGGATACTCTGTATAAAGTATAACCTTTCCGTTATTGAAGACATTATATAGCCCAGTTGCAATCTCTATCGGATACCCTGCACCATATATTTCTTGACCTACTTGACCTGATTTCTTCCAACCGAACATAAGATCTTCAAACGGAATATACCAAGATGGGACGGATTCACCACAAGCCGTTTTCTCAGCTATCATCTCTTTTGGATATTCTGGAGGCATAGTGTATTGCCCCTTATATTTTAGAAGTTCAGCCATGAGTTTTTTAACATGCTTTGGAAGAAATTTTTCACCTTTAGTAATATACTCAATTATATACCTAAAGACTTTTCCCTCTTCACATGCAGCAACATAGGACTCAGGCATAGCCATAGTTGAGAAAAATGTTCTGAAATGCTTTCCATAACCATATTTGCATTCGAAGAATACGCTATGCCTCACGATGTTGGCTAAGGGTATATAGCTGATTTTCAAATATTTTTCATTGTTTGTCAATTGGTACAGCATTAGGGCTGCGACCGCACCCTCCGGCGTGGCTGTCATTTCATATGTGTACTCAAAGCCTCTTTCCGCAATCTTCTCTATTGCTTTCTCTGCCTCTTCCAAGAACTTCTTATCACCCGTTAACCTATAGTACTGCAACATTAAGTATGCGTAGACACCTGTGACGTCGTATTCATAAACAGGCTTTCCAGTGCCTATAATATCATAGTACTCGCCAGTTAGAATATCTACAAACTGAGGAAACACGTAGGAAACTTTTCTCCCCAACACTGTAACTATGTTTCTGCTATCAAGAACCATTTTCCTAGCTACAGGATTTTCCTCCGCTAAGTGACTAGTCCACAGAATAGGGCAGACGAAATACCATGCGTCAAGTACCAGCGGCTTCCTGCTTTCTTTTAAAATTAAGCTTTGAAGTATGCAGCCTTCTTCTCCATCTATGCCGGGTTTAAAAAAGTCTTGAAGACTGTTCTCAAGTTTTTCTATCAAATCGAGACCTTTTCCGAACTTCTTATAGTATTTTTTAAGAGGAACAAGCACGTCCAATAGGGTTATGAGTTCTGCGTTTGATGCTCTAGAATCCTTTACGTATGACTTGAGGTATTGTTTACCATTAATCGTTATCCAATTTTCTGGATCAAGAAGGTTTTCAATTTCTTTCGGAACTATTTCGGTTGCCCAATCTATATATGTTGTTTCTGGCTTATTGATTTCATCGTATATTTCAGAGAACATCTTTAGAAAAAGCTCGCAGCACTCCATGTTATTCTCCGGTTTCACTGGAACAAGATATAGAAAACTGTCAAGAATCGTTACTTCCACATCAGGTGGGATTTCTTCACTAATTGGAATTTTATATCCAAACTTTAAAATGTTGTTGAAACTTTTATGGTCGAAATCTACACGACGAGTAGGATAATAACTTATCCATGGATAGGATAGGTCAACAGTATATGCTGCATCAGTCTTTGTGAGATCATAATACTTGTTTAAAGAGGAAAAGTTTTGAAAGTAGAGAATGGTGCTTTTAACGATTTCCTCCTCATGAAGGTAGCAAAATTGATTATACACATTCCTTAATCCCCAAGCAGACTTGTGATCCGCGGTTCCTCTTAAATAGTCTATTCCTTTCCCAGAAATAAACTTGCCGCTTAAAGTATCATAAAACTTAATTTCCTGATCGGTGGTAAGTCCCCATCCTTCTGCAGAGACCTGAGGGAAAAATCGATAGTAGGGAACTTTCTGCATTCCTTCTCTTCCCTTCGTTGAAAGGTCAACTTTCCAATTGATTAACCCTGGCTTATTTTTGAAGAATCTAATTCTTATAGTGAAATCAGCCCATTCACGTCTGCTTTTCAACTGAATTGTTATTTCTCTATTATTTTCAGTAACAGTGATCTCACTCACATTGGTTAGTATTTCTAAAGCTGCATTATCTAACCCGAAGTTTGTAACCAGCACTTTATTTCCAGAGTTCTTTAGATTGTAAATGAATATAAAGCCATTTGTCTTTTCTTTGTGATATCGAATCTCGTATTCGCCACTTCTAACAGTGAAATACTCATTTCCCCAAGAGACAGTTGGAACCTCTTTACTCTCATCCTTTTTTTCTTCAAATGGCATAAACTTCCTTTTTTCAGCATTTAAGAGTTTATAAGAGTTTATTTTTTTGTTGAAAGAAGTTCTCCATATTCACTTAATAAGTGAAATATATTAGCACATTTCAGCAAAAGTTACAGATTTGAAATCTCATAAGCGTTATTTATTTCTCTTTTACCTCTATCTTAACCTGAAACAAGAGAATTATAGAAAACCCAACGATATCGTAATAAAGAATGCGCGTGAATTGAAAAGGAAGAAGTAGTAAAAAAGCGTGTGCGCTAAATAAGGAATATTTACTCAGATGTTTCATTTCTTAAAAAAAGCCCCTAATCTCTTTTCTCAAATTCCTTTTTCAATGTATTCAATTTCCGCTTTAAGTTATCTGGAACTTCCTTTTCCAGTTCTTTAATTGCAGAGTGTGATGACCCGCAGATAATAGAGTCTTGGAATGTGCTTTTTCTGCAAAAGCCCGTGCGATTATCACGGGAGATAAGCACCTCTTAGTACTGGGTGAGTTCAAAAATATTAAAATTCTTACATCAACAGAATTTCTAAAGCTGATTAAACCAGATTAGCTTCATCGACTAATCCTTCCTGGATCAGCGCGCGCTCGTCTCTAAAGGTGTTAATAGAAGCGACACTTCACCATTCGTTTCCATTCTATAGGTTGAGCCTAACCCCTCCATTATTCAATTGATGAAAAAATATTATGCGAGGTTGGAGGAAAAAATTTATAAGCTATAATCTATAAGCTATAGCGGTATGACGAGCACCATACAGGTGAAGCGCCGCAACCTAAGGTTGTTGGAAGCGTTGAAGAAACGTATGGGTGTGAAAAGCTACGATGAGGTTATTGAACGGCTTCTTGAAGAAAAGGCCAATATACCGACCGACATGTTCGGCGTAGACAAGGGGAGGATTTCAAGGTTTACGGAGAAGGATAGGCTGGAGGACAGGGATTGATCGTCACGGACAGTTACGCGTGGATCGAGTATTTTCTAGGCAGCGATTCCGGAAAGATTCTGAAAGATTACATCGATACGGAGGAGCTGGTTACTCCATCAATCGTTCTGGCTGAAGTTGCAAGGAAATATCTGCGCGAAGGCATAGGGGAAGAAGATGTTGTTAAAAGGCTTGACTTCATCGTGGCAAGCAGCATCGTGAAGGAGATTGATACTGAGCTGAGCGTAATGGCGGCGAAGGCTTATCTGGAGCTTTCTGAGAAGGCTAAGGCAAAGGGACTTAAAAAACCCAGCTTAACCGACGGAATCGTGTTAGCCACAGGAAGAACACTTAAAGCTAAAATAGTCACTGGAGACGAGCATTTCAAAGGATTAGATGAAGTATTATACATAGGTTGACAACGTATACTTCTGTTTTAAGTTCAACATTATAATATTTATTGGCAAGACGAAGTTATTAACTATTATCCAATCAATAAGCTCTCCTGAATCAGCTCAGCCATAAGCTTCTCGACAAATTACAAATCATCTTCTCATTTTTCGGATTCTTGTTAAGCTTGTCAGCATTTCCTTCAAAGAATGTTTTAGAGTATGTTTATAAAAATACTAGCTTCACTTCCTTATCTGGAGAGCAATTCTCTGAGAGAAGGTCCTAATGCATCTTAGGAAAATATTTCACGACACCGAATCCAGCTGTCCTGTTCCCCCCGACGTTAGTATATTCTGCGAGCCTCATCAATGCATCCGTGAACCTTGCATGCTTTTCCGTAAAAATGTCCTCAGGTATTGAGAACCTTACAGCACCTATGAACCCCATTACCCATTTATTGGACTTAGGGTGCTCGTAGACCCTTACTGTCCTAATTCCGCGAGGGAAACCTGCTAGGGTGACACCGCCCCTTTCAACCCAGCTGACGTAATCTCTATAGTTTAGAGACATTCCTGAGAACCTTTTCCAGAGCCTAGCCAGGTTCTTGAACATCAGACTTGTTTCAGGAAGAGGTATAGCCCTATATGGCGTCCTAACAGATTTCAAAACAGGATTAGAGGAACCCGTTGTAATGCTCCTTCTGAAGTAGCATGGTGTCCTGAATAATACTTCAAACCTTCTTACAGGCTTGGCTTCCTCAAGAATCTTCTCGAAGCTGACTTGATTCACCTGAATTTCAGTTACAACAGTATCGACTTCAACAAGCCTGACGCTTGGCGAGCCGCTTGAAAGCAGAGCCTGAGTTAAAACATTCATTAAACTCTGTTCGAAAATAGATATTTTGAACTGTACTGTAGCAGGCTTGTCAAATCCGTTAAAAATGAAGCTTGAGTACTGCCCCCATAGGACCTCAACAGGAGTTACAGAATAGGGTGCGATAGTCTTATCGGAATGCAGCTTAAGGGCAAGCTGCTCGTCAATGCGCTTTAGGAAATCGAATAAAACTCCTCTGATAGCGAAGCCTGAGAAGCTTTGAAATTTTAGACCCTGTTCGGAAACCATTCTAAAGGTCAATTGCCCGATAGGCATCAGTCTCCACCAGAGAGTTTTAGTAAAATCCTGCCCTTAGGAGTTAACTCAACAATCCTCTCCTTTCCAACCTTCTTTGAACTGACAATACTGTTCTTTTCAAGGCTCTTTAAAAGCCTGTAGGTTGTTGTAACTGAAAGCTTAAGGTTTTTAGCAAGATTGCTAAGTGAAAGGGAGCCATACTCATCTAGCATTTTAAGAGTCTTTCTTGCTTCAGAAATAAGATTATCTGTAGGATTCCATAGAATGGGGAGCTGAACATCAACCTTATCCTCGGTTTGAAGCTCTAGAACAAGGTTTTCTATATGTATAAGTGTTAAAGCTATAAGTGTTTCAAGCACAAGAATCCTCATGCCACCACTAAGATTAACAATTAAATCTCTACTACTGCTCTCTTTTATAAAAAGCCTAGCTAAAAGAAGA
>JARVJS010000144.1 GCA_029776125.1 Nitrososphaeria archaeon | reverse complement strand
TAGAGAGGCGCGGCCATATTCATAAACATAGCCCGCAACAAGAAAGCGAGAGCGCCCATGGACGATTGAAGGTATTAGAAGGTTCCCGTTTGATACGTAATATGTGGCTGCCATGGCCATACCAAAGGTTATTAGGTCAGCAAATATGACTAAAGAGGCTACCCCATACACTAATGCATAGTAAAGGTGAACACTGGCAAATAGTAGTGATGAAATGAACGCTAAAAAAAGCCAGTGACGATTTCTGAAAATGCTTAATAAACCCCCATAAATAAAACCTCTGAACAAATATTCTTCAGATGGCCCTACCACTAAGAAAGAAAAGCCCACCATTAACCATGCCCTTTCGGGCGATGTAGGTATTACAGGATTGGGGTGATTTAAAAGACTCACTGTAGTAGGATCAATCTCTAATAGGATAAATAGGATTACAATACTTGCAAACGTGCCTAGAAGCGTGAAGGCTCCAAAGTACCCTAAACCGAACTTAAGGGCAACATATAAGTGATTAAGAGACTTTCTGATAACTGTTCTTCCCCAAATTAGACCTGTAACTAGGATGGGTATTCCGTACACAAGAAGCGTCCCCGATATCTCGTTCAAACCTCCAATGAAATATTGGGCATAGACGGAAGCAAATATTACCAATAAGCCGAAAAAATATGCTTTTATCGTAATAGAATTTTCTGAATTCAAATCTCTACCCATTTGAAATCAACATTATAGTTTTAACATCTGAAAATATAAAGTTTACATCATAGTCAGTTCAATCCAATCTCTACAGCCAAAGCGATAGAGAAACTAAACAGTTTTATGTAAATCTAACCAGATGTGCTCCAATTAATGTATATATAATAAATATCGACTAATTAGGTGCAGTTCGATTGGCAAAAAATGCCAAGTTCAAGACAAGAAAGAGAATCTAAATCAGTTATCAAAGCAAATTATAGAGCAACTGGAAAGTGAAGGATACAAAATGCAATCAACTATCACACCTTGGAGGATAGTTATTCAAGCTGGAAGGCAACCAAGCCAACCACAATCGACAGCCCAATTATTATTCTCCATAAATTACTTTGCAATTTGATTTTTCTTAGAATCACCCAATTTTTAGCCTTACTTTAGATTAGGAAGAAAGATTCATTTATTGCTCATTTTTTAATTAGAATTTTTCTTGACAATAGTACGCTTACAAACTGCTATCCTTTAACCGCACATCACCCAAATTCTTTTTAGTAAAGTTCTAGCTTATCATCTTTGCTTAGTTTTCTTCCAATCAGCTTTTTTTAACTTTAAAAATGATTTTAGAGAAGCAGTTCTGTTAAGCGCGCAATAAAGTCCTTGGACACACTGTGACCTCTGCAATAAATTTGGAGACCAGATTTTCAAACCAATACTCGATATATACGTCCTCTATCTGAAGAGCATACTTAGCCCTTGTACACCATCAGTTAGAGGGTTATAATGCTCCTATATTTAGGACTTAATTAAGCGGGCCCGGTGGGACTTGAACCCACGATCTTCGGCTCCGCAGGCCGATGCCTTTGTCCATTCTGGGCCACGGGCCCACACATTACATCTATGATCGTCTTATTTTATATTTTCATCGGTTTGGCGATATTGGCACTACTTTTATTGTTGGGGTGTTTAATAGTTTCGACGATACCTTTTGTAATTTATTTTCTGATAGACTTTAAGGAAACGTTGAAAGTTGGTCCATTACTACCTTTTTAATCATTCATTTAGATGAAGTTGATAGATGACTATTGTTAGCCTTTTCCCCCATGGTGTATCTACAGTTTCTTCGCCTAATTGTTTGAAACTGTTTTTCTCATAAAATTGTCTTGCTCGTTTTTCCTCTTTTCCTGTTTTTACAATAATATTGTTTACACCTTTTTGTTCTTGCTGTTGTATTATCTTTTGAAGTAGTTGTGTTCCTATTCCTCTTCCTGCGTACTTTGGGAAGATTATGATTCGATCTAGTTCTACTGTTTTGGTGTCATGTTGTATGATTTGAGCAAAGCCTATGATTTCTCCATCATCCAGTACAAGGTAGAATGTCGATTTTCCTTTTAATATTGCTTTTAGAAGTGTATCTTCTGCAAAGGCCTTTTTTACATATTCTTCTGGTATACCAAATTTGGTAACATTTTCATGATATATTTGACTGTTTTTATCTTCTAGCAGTGAGAGGAGCTTCTTACTTAGGATTTGAATTTCTTTTTTACCTGCTATTTTAATTGTGATCACTATATCTTCACAGTCTAACTTAGAATTGATGAAATAATAAATATTTGGAATGGGAATCAGGGCAATTTTTTATATGAATAAAAAGTTATTATAATTGCATTTCTTTCAATTTTATATTAATTTTATTAAATTGTTTATAAACATCTTCTATCCCAATAGGCGACTTTCTTTGCAAATATTGCCCTGATAGTACAAGCGCGCTTCCTATAATATCTGAAATTGTTGGGTCTGGAAATGCGATTAATGCTATGCCAACTGATGTGATCTTGTTTCCGATGTTTGTTTTGTTTTTGTTTGATATTTTTTGGAAGTTCTTTTTTACTTCTTTTGAAGTGAGTGTATCTTTTGCTGTTCCTAGAGTATTGTATAGTTCTTTGTATTCTTTTGCGATATTTTTAGTTAATTTTATTTGTGTCTTGTCCATAGATGTTTTTCCTATCTTAATATTGTTAAATTAGGTTGCCGCTATAATAAATTAGTTCTTTTGCTTAAAAAATGTTTAGCATCTTTCAATTTTCTTCTATTGCTTGTGCTAGTATTGTGCGAGCTTTTTCTAGGCCTATGTCCACTATATATGGGCCGAGTCTTGGACCGCTTTCTGTGCCCAAGAGTATTTTATATAATGTTTTGAAGAAGTCTTTTGGTTCAACTTCATATTTTTTTGCTGTTTGGAATATTGCTTGCTGTGATTCTTTTGGGTCGTTTGTTAGTGTGCTGATTAATTCTTTTATCATCTGTTTTTCTTTTTCATTTAATTGTATCTTCTCTCTTTTAACCTCATGCATTTCTTTTGCCCAATTTATCGCCAACTTTATTCTTTGAATAACCTTTTCATCAGCTTCTTTTATCATACCATACTGTTTTAGCTTGTTTACAACATATTCGACTTCTTTACCTTCTGGAGCTATTGCTCCTAACTGTACTAACAGGGAATATGGGATGTGCTTTGATGGCTTTTCTGGAGGTTTCAGAAGGTTAATATACTCGTATAAACCTCTTAATTTTATTTCCCACATGCTGGAAGGCTCTTTTTTGCTAAAGTAGATTTCCTCAATTTGGTCAACTTCGTCCATGTAATTTGGTATGTCTTCTATTGAAAGGGTTCTTGTTCCAACTATCCTTTTGTATAATAGGAGTAGAAGGGACTGTGGTGTCCCGTACCTTAGCCAAGTTTGTGGTGTGAAAACGTTTCCAGCAGACTTTGAAATCTTTTTTCCCCCCTTGTCTAGAAACATTTCATATCTTACATGATATGGGTGTGGGAAGTCTAATATGTTGTCTGCAACCCAATCATTTACCTTTACGGAGTCAGCAATATCTTTACCGTATGCTTCATATCTTATATCGAGTGAAGCCCATCTTGCTGCAAATTCTACTTTCCACGCCAGCTTGCCTTGGTCCTTGTCTATTTTTGTTTCACCCTCATAACCACAACCTTTAATAAACTTCTTTCTTATTTCTGTTCCCTCACACTTGTATACCACTTTTTGAACATTTTTATCATATAATGTAGCCCTTGCGAGATATATTCTATGACAGTTTTCGCATATTGGAAAGTATGGAAGTTGACTCTTAAATTTTGTTTGACCCGTAATTTCTTCTATAGCCTGACCTATCTTTTCCCAATTCTCCAAAATTTTTACAGCCTGTTTCGTATATAAGCCTCTCCTGTAAGCATCTCTACCACTCATGAACTTGAATTCTATACCACATTTTTCCATAGCATCAATAAGCATGGAACTCATGTGCGTACCATAACTTTCGTGACACTTAAAGGGATCCGGAATAGATGAGACAGGATAGGCAAGGTAGTCATTTAACCATTCTGGGAGGCCATGAGGAACCTTCCTTAAACCGTCCATGTCGTCTGAAAAAGCTATAAACTCAGACTTGTAGCCTAAATTTTCTAGTGCAAGCTTTACCGCAGCAGCTCTTGCAGCATCAGCCAGACTCCCAATATGTGGTATTCCTGAAGCACCTAAACCGCTTTCTACCCTAATGAGGTCAAGGGAGCGGCCTAGACTTTTCTCTCGCTCTATAACCTTGTATGCTACAAGATCGATCCAGGTTCCTTTTCCAATTATTTGCATCAAAAAGGGTGAAAAAGAGGAGTATAATAAATGGTTTGCTACCTATAGTATGGTTTTATTTCTTTTTCTGGTAGTCGCCCTTCCTTAGTTGCCTTTACCCTGTTTATAGCTTGGTCTATGTGCTTTTGTGTTATCATTGCTTCTTCAAGGTGTTTTTTAGCTTCCTCTGGAGTAGGATACTTTGACACGAATTCTTGTACTACTAATGATACAGCTGTATTTGCTATTGCAGCCAAGTCGGCACCTGAGAAGCCGTCTGTTATGTCAGCGATTCTGTCAATGCTTACTTCTGGAGACAGTGGCTTGCCTTTGAAGTGTATTTCGAGTATCTGTTTTCTTGCTGCCCTGTCAGGTAATGGTACATATATTAGTTTATCGAATCGTCCCGCTCTTAATAATGCTGGGTCGACCATGTCTATTCTGTTTGTTGCTGCAAGTACTATTACATCTTGTAGTTCTTGTATTCCATCCAATTCTGTGAGGAGCTGGCTTACAACTCTTTCTGTAACCATGCTTTCTCCGAGCCCGTAGCCTCTGATAGGTGCTAGAGAGTCTATTTCATCAAAGAAGATTATACACGGTGCAGCCTGCCTTGCCTTTCTGAATACCTCACGTATACCTCTTTCTGATTCTCCAACCCATTTTGATAGCAGTTCAGGCCCTCTTACGCTTATGAAGTTTACTTCACTTTCTGTTGCTACTGCTTTCGCAAGCAAGGTTTTACCAGTACCAGGAGGACCATACAAGAGAATACCTTTAGGCATCTTGTATCCTACCTTCTTATATACTTCTGGGAATTTTAGAGGCCATTCTATTGCCTCTTGTAGTTCTTTTTTCACATTTTCTAGTCCACCAATATCAGTCCATCTAACATTTGGAGTCTCCAAGAAAACTTCTCTCAGAGCAGAAGGTTGAACGTCTTTTAGAGCCCTTTCAAAGTCTGACATTGTTACTTGAAGTTTGTTTAAGGTTTCATAGTCTATTCTGTCTTCATCAAGCTTGAGTTCCGGCAGCACTCTCCTTAGTGCTTTCATTGCCGCTTCTTTGCATAGGTATTCTAAGTCAGCGCCAACGAAACCGTGTGTTAACGATGCTAGCTTTTCAAGGTCGACGTCAGGTGCTAGAGGCATGTTTCTTGTATGTATTTGAAGAATTTCAAGTCGACCCTTCTTGTCTGGAACCTTAATCTCGATTTCTCGGTCAAATCGTCCTGGTCGCCTTAATGCTGGGTCGAGTGCGTTAGGTCTGTTGGTTGCAGCAATAACTATTACTTTTCCTCTGGCTTCAAGCCCATCCATCAACGAGAGAAGCTGGCTTACAACTCTTCTTTCAACTTCTCCAGTAACTTCTTCACGTTTTGGTGCTATAGAGTCTATTTCGTCTATGAATATTATTGATGGAGCCTTCTCCTTTGCTTCTTTGAATATCTCTCTTAGCCTCGCCTCGGATTCACCGTAGTATTTGCTCATAATTTCTGGACCGCCAATGCTTATAAAGTAGGCGTTACTTTCGTTTGCTACGGCCTTCGCAAGCAAGGTTTTACCAGTACCAGGAGGACCATACAAGAGTACACCTTTTGGAGGCTCTATACCCCAGGATTAGGGCGAGGAGGAGGAGCAGGAAGCCGCTTTCCACCTGGGGGGCCAGGTAGCGGAAGACCTCCACCC
>JARVJS010000066.1 GCA_029776125.1 Nitrososphaeria archaeon | reverse complement strand
TTATACCGTGATGATGGCTTAGGAGCCAATAAGGTACATAAGGCTTTACATTTTCAATAGCAGCACCTAAACATTCAATAAAGTCATGATGAGGGTAAACAAGCTCTATGGCACCACCATGAATATCATGGGGGCCACCAAATATTTCATGTGCTATTACTACATCCTGTATGTGCCAGCCAGGTCGACCGACACTCCAAGGAGAGTCCCAATTTGGTTTCAAATGACTTTTAAACCAAAGAAGGAAGTCTACAGGGGACTTTTTATTAACGTAAGAATCAAATCTTAATTCATATAAAGTTGTCTTATCAAGACCTGAAACAGGTCCTCTATTATATATTTTTTCAAATTCAAAAAAAATGTTTCCATTAACATTATAAGCAAGACCTTGAGCTAGAAGCTTCTTTATCTGTAATATATAGTAGTTTATGTAATTAGATGATTTAGGAAAGAAATTTGGAGTGTTTATATTTAATTTTTTTAAAGTATTTGTAATAAGTGAAGAATATTTTTCTGAAATAGTAGTAAAGGGGCAGCCCTCTTTGTCTGCTTTTTCAAAAACATTTTCGTCTATATCTGTAAAATTTAGGCAAAATTTAACATTATAATTTAAATGTTTTAGAAAACGAGCTAATAAATCAAAGAAAAAGAAAGTTTTTAAGTGACCTAGGTGCAAACCATCGTATACTGTTGGCCCACAAACTTGAATATTAATTTCATGCCCAGAACGTGGTTTGACCTTTGCTAACTTTCGGAGATTAGTGGTGTAAAGTAACATGATTAAAGCTTAAAAAAGTGATAATATATAAAGTGTTATGTGCATAATATGGTAAATGGATGTTACGCAAATTATATCCCTTGGATAAAGAAAGTAGGGGAAGATGAAATTATGAATAAAATTGATCTATTAGGTAGTGATGAAGGATTAAAAATTGAAATTGAAGATTCGGATGGAAAAATAGTGAAATTTTATGTAAATAAGACAGGTTTAGAATATGTATTAGGAATAGTATATGATAATGGTAAAGAAGAGAATCTTATTTTCCATAGTGCTCGTGAAATATGCCAGGAACTAAGTAAATTATTGAGAGGGAAAAAGGTGTTAGATGTAATCTCCTACTAATAAGAAAGAGCTTTAAGTGCATTATACGTTTCTTGATCGAGAGACTTCATTTTAGAGACGGCATCTTCTAGACTTACACAGGTTATATTAGTACCTTTTAATGCGACCATAAAACCAAATTTTCTTTCCTTTACGAGTTCAACAGCAGCTAAACCGAATTTGCTTGACAATACCCTATCAAAGGCTGTGGGAGAACCACCCCTTATTGTGTGACCTAGTATTACAGATCTAACTTCATATCCTGTTCTTTTTTCAATTTCCTCAGCAAGGAATTGGCCAACACCGCCGAGTTTTATATGACCAAATTCGTCAACTTTACCTTCTTTAACAAACATAGAGGAGACGTTCTTCATTGTTGCACCCTCGGCTACAACTATAAGTGTAGAACGTTCTCCTCTTTCATGCCTCCTTTTTATAAATGCTACAACTTCATCAAGGTCAAATGGCTCCTCCGGCACCAGTGTTAAATGAGCACCAGAGGCTATTCCAGCATAGGCAGCAACCCATCCAGCATGCCGGCCCATAACTTCAGCAACCATGACCCTATCGTGGGATTCTCCGGTCGTCATAAGATTATCTAGAGCATGCATTGCTTCATTTACCGCGGAATCAAAACCAAAAGTATAGTCTGTTGCAGAGATGTCGTTATCCATGGTTTTTGGAACACCCACAACATTTAAGCCCATCTTAAACAATTTTGCAGCAACACCTAATGTATCATCGCCACCTACAGCTATGATAGCATCCAATCCAAGTCGTTTAACATTTTCAAGTATTTTTTCAGGACCACTTGCATGTTTAAATGGATTAGTTCGTGAAGTTTTTAGTATTGTACCACCAATCTTATGAATGTTGGCTACATCTTTAAAAGAAAGTTTTACAATATCATTATCCATCAATCCACGCCAGCCATATCTTATGCCTACAACTTCCCAACCATATTCTTCAGAACGTTTAACTACAGCCCTTATTACAGCATTAAGTCCAGCACAATCTCCACCGCCAGTTAATATACCAATTTTCATCCACAGGGTCTACCCTTTCAATATTTTAATTGCATCTTCCAAACTTTTTCCTTCAATAACTAACGCTCTTAAAGCACGAGCCATTTTCAAAGGTTCTTCATGCTGCCACACATTTCTTCCAACCGCTAACCCGATTCCTCCTGCATCTAACACACCTTTTACTTGTTGCAAGAAAACTTCTTCAGTTGGAGCTTTTGGGCCACCTGACATTAAAACTTTAGCTTTTCCAGCTGATTTTACCGCCCAACTGAAAGTGCCTGGTTCGCCTGTGTACTTGATTTTCACAGCATCAGCGCCAAGTTCAAGGCCTATCCTTGCAGCATATGCGACCATTTCTTTGCTTGTGTCATCTTTAACAGCTTCACCTCTAGGATAAACCCATGCGATAACAGCAAGACCATACCTTCTAGCCTCCTCTTGTATTTTTCCAAATTCTTGGAACATTATATTTTCATGTATACTTCCTGGATATAATGTATATCCTACAGCCTTTGCACCTAGGCTTACAGCATATTCTACGGAACAATTTTGTCTAGATATAGGGTCACCTTTAACTATATTCGTTTTCCCATTAAGTTTTAGTATAAGGGGAACTTTTCCAGTATAGTATTTTTCCGCTAACCCCTTTTGAAGAGCAACGCCATTAAACCTTCCTTTTTCAGCGATTTCCATTACAAAAGCTGGATCAACACTTTTTTCATTAAAGTCTGTAGGACCATGCTCTATACCATGATCATATGCAAGTATTATTGACCTTCCATTTTCCATGAATATATCGAAACTCATAGCAATCCATTGCAAAGTGATTAAACCAATATATTAACTTTTACTTTACAAGTCTGATTTTTTAATGAAAAAATTATTAAAATAAGTCTAACCTTTTTTTAAAAAAACTAGACTTTCTAGAGCGATACCTATTTTTTTTCTATTTTGATCTGTAACAATTCGCTTATTTGCATGAACAATCTTTTTAACTTTAAATCCAATACTTTTTGCAATATCTGATAGAATGAATGGAACAGGAACAATCTTATTTGGAAATACTCCTTCGCCAACAACTATTACAACATTACCATTTGGAGAGAGGACCCTATACATTTCTAACAAAACATCTTTCATGTCCTTAAAGTATGCTTTACCTACAGATGGAATATCAAGGTATTCGAACTCACTGTAATCTTTTTCCACATCTAATCCAATGTACGATCTTAGACTATCATACTTTGTTTGGCCAAAAAAAAGTTCGTTTTCAATCGCATAAACTTTAATGTAATCGATTATATTTAAGTAGGGTGGAGAAGTTATAATTGCATCAAAAGTACAATCTTCCAAGAAATCTAAACGTCGAGCATCACCCAAATAAACTTTAATTACCGACTTTCTAGTTTTAAGTGTCTTAAGGTCATTGAGCATCCTTTTTACTATTCTCTTAAAAACCGGTCTAAAGGGAGGAATATTAGCTCTTTTTCTAATTTTTATTACAGAACCATCTTTGTATGCCATTGAAACCTTGTTTGAGGTAGAAAGAAGAGCTAAAGTGAAAAAATTTTTTGCGACGGGGTCTTTTATTTCACTCACAACCTGTTTGAAGAATAGTATGTCTTCAAGGGTAAATTTTGTGAACGCCCGCTTAACCAGGGGGCTTAAACCTTTTAAAGAAGGAGGAACAAATTTTCTACTGAATATGTCTCTTGCAATATGTTTCAAGTAATCGACATTGTAGTCCATTGTTTTAACCTGTGATACAAACACAGCTAAAGGCATGGCATCTATACCAACTGAGTTTATGCCTCGTTCTTTGGAGGCTAAAAGAGTAGTTCCAGAGCCACAAAATGGATCAAGAACCCAACTACCTTCTTTCAATTTGAACTGATCAAACATCATTATAACAAAATCTCTTGAAAACCCTTCCTTAAAATGGAACCAGTTGTAAACAGGATACTTTTTGTTAGGAACAAACGTTACAAGTGGACCCAATTCAAACCTTTCTTCGACCGGATAGTTCATGACAGCAATAAAACATTTTATACATAGATTTATAGTTAATTAAAAGGATAACCCTAAAAGTCCATCGAATTTAATATTTCCTCAGGCAACCCTGGACATTGTATATTTAAGAAGTATTTACTTTTTATAATTTGGGCCTTGATAAGTTCTTCCAGTTCATTTAAAGTACGATAAGATAGAGGATTTAATTCTTTTAATCTTTCTCTAGAAAGTCCTTCAACATTCACAGGCACGAGAACCTTCTTTCCCCAAATAGGATGCAAGTCATAATCAACTGCACCTCTAACTGCCTGAAGAAGAAAAAGTTCTGTTTCTTCTATTGTTGGGCTTGTACCCCCTACAGGCTTAGGGATGCCATTTGAATTTAATTCAAGTTTTGTAATCGGCATCTTAAAAGTCTTCTCACCTAACCTTTCTTCAACCCATTCGTACCTTGCACCAATCTTGCCTACAGTATTTAGCATATAGATTTCAACAAGATAACCCTTTTCTTTAAGCTTCTTTAAAATTTCATAAAATCTTATCACATGCATTGTACTCTTAACACCCATAGTAAATGGTAGACAGTATCTTGTCTCATAAATTTCTTTTCCTACTACAGAAAGAGATTGTGCTGGATGGCCTACTGTACGCCCATCAGCTAGAACCTTTGCGGCAAAAGCGATATCCTCAATTTTAACCCAAGCATAATCGCAAAGATTACCTGGACTGATAAATACAACTGTATTTAATGGCCCACTGGAGTCTATTTTACCATCAAAGTAGCCTGTATCAGCTAAATCAAAAACACTTCTAGCATTTTTGTTAGGAGAACCACAATATTGGAAAAGCTTTCCCTCTAAACTTGGATTGCCTTCCAAATCAAATTCTGTGTTTTCATGCAAAGCTTTGGGGGACATTGCAGCCTTTAATATTGGAAGTTGATATTCATTCACATCTTCGGTTTTTGTCCACGAACCTCTTTCCGAACCATAAACCCTGTCCTCAAAAATTGCAACCACATCATCATTTCTTATTACTTGCTCAGATACATACAATGTTGGATCAACACCAAACTGTTTTATAAACAGATGTTTATTGTGGTCACCGAAAACGTACATGCCATGAGTAGATTTTCCGGTACCAGTCAATCCCCATACACACATAATTATTCTCTTAATTTTACCTTCAACAGTCTTAACACTGAACTCTCTTAAAGCAGCATGCTCGCCGCAACCACCCTTCTTATAGACAAAATAGATCCAGTGCGAGAGAAAACCTTTCTTAACCTCACCTTGATAGGAACTACAAGTAACTATTGTATAATTATGATGAGGAAAACGTAATACCCTTAACATTTGATTTGTTCCAGGAATATTAGGATTCCCCAAATAATGTGGAATTTCAAATAACATTACATCAGGGTCTTCGTCTGAAGGTGCAGGAAAATTTATTTTAGACCAACGATAAGCGATATCAGGAAACTGTGGATCGCAATACAGTCTTGCATGCATTCTCACTGGAGAACCTTCAGAACCAAGATAACAGTCAACTTGAATCAATGGACCCTGAGCTAAAATATGTTCTAAAACCCTCATCATCAAAAACTTGTATTCAGGCAAAAGTTCACTATCATCTTCTACAACAACAGTACCGTTAGCAGATCTATGCCATATATTTGAGGCCCATCCCCAAGAACCATTTCTAAAACCTATACCATATAATTTAGCACGCTCAAAAAGGTCAGGAGGATTATCCAATATCGCCTTCAAACCAGCACTCTCTTTAAGCCTAATAATCCTAAAAAATAGATCTTTAAATCCCTGAATTGTAATTTCATCTTGTTTAATAAGCAATACAGGTACACCCCCATTCCACAAGATTAACTAGCCAATACGCTAGAGAAATTTGAGTACAGCAACACATTTTCAAACCGCTGGAACTGCGCCAAATATTTTCATAAATAAATTTTTTTTAC
>JARVJS010000132.1 GCA_029776125.1 Nitrososphaeria archaeon | reverse complement strand
CAGTTTCAGTCGGGATAGGAACTGGAGAAGTTATATCAGGGCCTCTAGCAATTTTATCTTATGGGCCAACAATATTATGGTTTGCACTACTATCAATATTCTTACAAACAGTTAGCGCTATAGCTGGAACAAGATATACAATGGCAACTGGCGAACCACTAATAAATGGTATTTCGAGGCTTTGGTTGGGAAAGAAGGTTTGGGCCATCATCTGGACAGTTTCAGATTTTGTCAGATTAATGTGGCCATATTACATGGTTTTGACGGGCACAACTTTTGCGTATATAGCACTAGGTAGGCCACCAGAGGCCCCTGAACAGTATCTTGTTGGCGCCTTAGGTGTTGTGGGTCTGCTGATAGGGATAGCGCCATTGTTATTTGGTGAAAAGATACAGAAGACATTAGGATGGCTTTCATGGTGGGATGTGGTTGTTGAGGTTGGCATAATTGTTATAATCACACTTTTAATTGTGCCAGCAAATGTATTGTTTGAGGTTTTTTCAGGATTCTTCGCCTTCGGCTCATTACCTGCTGGGGTTAACTGGGCTATTATTGCCGCAATAGCGGGATATGCTGGAAACTATGCAGCAAACGCTATTGCTATGACCAATTATTATAGAGACACAGAATGGGGTATGACTAAAAAGACGGGCTTTATCCCGGCTGTGGTGGGAGGTAAAGTTGTACCATTCTTAAGCAAGGGATATATGCCAAAAACAGATCCTGAGAATGTAAGAAGATACAATGGGTGGATGAAGTATGTGCACCTAGAGCAATGGGTAGTCTTCTTCTTTGGAAGCTTTGTAACCATGTGGTTCCCAGTAGCATTGGCATACCATCTTGTACCAAGGGGAGCTAAGATACCAAGTGGGTGGGCGTTTCCAGTAGCACTAGCAAATTATATGCCCATACCTGCATTGGTAGTTTTAATGACAATACTACTACTTGCACTCTACATAACTAATACTGTAACAGTTGTGGACATGCTTCCAAGAGAGTTTACAAACATTTGGTGGACAGCTTTCCCAAGCCTTGAAAAGAGATTCAAAGGAGATGCAAAGAAGCTATATTACACAATATTGGCTGTGCTTTCATTGATATGGGTCATTCTCATGTTTGTTGGAGTACAGCCCGCGTGGCAAGCTGTGCTAGCAGGAGCCTTCGCTAATTTAATTGGCGTCTTCTGCTATATAGGCTTACTTGGAGTAAACTTTGTGCTACTTCCAAAACCTTATAGGATGAAATGGTGGGAGATATTTGTTATCATTGTTGGACTTGTTTTCTATTCAATAATATTTGTAGCCTTTGTACTTAATAACTTCTTTGGAATAAAGATATAGACCACATTCCCTTCCCCCTTCTTTTTTTTAAAAAAATCAATTAGTTTATTAAATTGAATACATCAAATAGTTTTTTACAATTTTTGTTCTTTTATACAATTCCGTTGTATTTTTCCCAAAATTTGTTACACTAACATTACAAAAAGAACAAGACTATAACTGCTCATTTTAAATCTCATTCTAAAACATTGGTTATTGGATGAACCTTTTAAGCAAGGTTAACTTCTCAATCAAAAGACAGTTCACAAATATAATATGCAATTTTCTATTATTTAATTTATTTAAAAGACTAATGAATTTGCTTTTGAACAACTATATTTTGATAGAAATAGTAGTAGATTTAGCCTTTTTTGTTACTTTTATCTTAAAAATAAAGTTTTATAGCGGGCCTGCCGGGATTCGGACCCGGGACCCTCGGGTTAAAAGCCCGATACTCTACCTGGCTGAGCTACAGGCCCGTTTCTCGCTTTGGGCTATATTTTGCCTATAATTATTCTTTTTTCTCTTTCTTGTTGTATATAAAAACTTTTATGAAGTTTAGTATTGTTATTGAGGTTAGGATGAATGTTAATATTGCTGCTGTAGTACTGTTTATTTGCTCCTGCAGGATAAGAAATATTGTTGCTGTGAGTAGGCCTATGTAGAGTGTTATTGTTTCGTTTAGATTTTGTGCCATTTATGATCCCTTTGTGTAGTATGCTATGATTTTGTTTTCTGATTTTAGGTATATTGTTTTTTGTTTGTCTATTGGTTTTTCTATTTCAAGTATTGCTATTGAGTTTGGTGGTATAATGTTTTCTTTGCATGGGGTCATGTTTGCGTATTTTAGGATGAAGGGTGTGCTGGTGCTTTCTAGTAGTATTTCTGTTATTTTTGTTGGTACTGGGTTTGGGTTATAGAGTATGAGTTGTGATGTTGGACCATTTACCGTTTGCAATATTTCGATGTTGTATACTGTTTCTGGGGAAAATGTTATGCTGCCTAACGTTTGTGTAGAGGCTGAATATAGTATTGTTGATGTTATGATCGTTAACGTTAATATTAATAGTGGTGTTGTTGCTGAGGACAATGCTTTTGTCAACTATATCACCCTAAAATTTTCTCCAAAATCGCATACTAAAGTAAGGTGGTAAAGTTTTGATAAATTAGCTGGCAAAGATATTCTAGTAACATCATATGGTTTTAGGCAGAGGGTTTTAGGTAGAGAATATTCTATATTGTTTACGATAAGTTTAGAAATATTATATTCGAATGGACTATTGTTCTTCAAAAATATTATGGTACATTTGTCAGAATTAAGGTAGCCGAATAATTCTATTTGAAGAACATTTGAACGATCTTCAGGTGAAGGGATTTTAATTGCCGTTAACGGAGACAATACTACTATTAGAGTAACTAGACACAATATTTCATCAAACACAGACTTCAAATTATATCACAAGATATGATGATAGAATGGGGATAAAAGCGCCAACTTAAATTGGCTTAAAAATTTCTGTAAACAAAAGTTTTCTTGCATGCAAACAAAAAAATTGTTTAGCAAAAGAAAAGGTTTAAGCCGAGTCCTCACAGAAATAATATTCCTGCTATTAGCAACGACCACGGCCATAGGGGCTTACACGCTCTATAATGGTTATAGTTCAAACATGAGTGGGACAACAAAAATTACAGTAGAACAGGTGGACATTATAGCGTCACAGAATAAAGCATACGTTACTATAAAAAATGTTGGCACGACAGTTATTCAAGCAATAAGTATAACAATATTGGATGCGGAAAAAGAATTTCCAGATATCACTGTACCACCAGGTGCAGGGAAAACTTTTGAATTAAGTTTGAATAACATTGTTGCTGGTAAGCAGTACACGGTTGTTATAAAGGTTTTAGATGTGGACAGGCAGACAATATTATATACTACAACTTATACTGTGACAGCTAAACCTTAGGGTGCTATTCATGAAAAAGAGAATGGCTCTTTCTCGTGTTCTGACGGAAATTTTATTCCTAATTTTGGGGCTTACTACAGCTGTTGGAGCATATTCAATGTATAGTAGTTCAATTTTATCAACGAGCCAGGTTGTAAAGATTGTTTGCACAGACACGACCATAGCTGCTGGCGCACAAGAAGTAAATGTTATGGTAAAGAATATTGGAAATGTAGCTGTAGAAGTTTCCATTGAGGCGGTAAGCGAGTATGGTAGAAGTGAAAATCTAAGCATAACAAAAGGAAATAGCATACTGTTAGAGCCTGGAATGGAAAAGGTGATAAAAGTAAAATGTTCAAGCTTGATTGCAGGATTAAGATATAACATTTTTGTCACAGCGAGAATAGATGATGAATTAGTAGGATATGCTATTGCAGAAGGTATTGCATTGCCCTAAACTGTGGGGACTGGCGCCCAAAATTTTTTTGCTTAAAAGACTTTTCTAACGTTTTTTCTTTTGATGAAGACAAGTAAGGGATTGTTGGCTGACGTTTTTTGGAAGGAGCCCGAAGAAAAGTTTAGGGAAAGACTTTTTGCTCAAGCGTTAGGCAGCAGGATTAGGTTTCTAGATTTTTCTGATGCCAGAGGTAAACTTGTTGACAGTTATATTCTTGATTTGGGTGAAGTGTATAAGCCTATTGTGTATGTTTTTGATTGTAATGGTTTTGGGTACTATTATGTTAGGGAACCTAACTTTGATGACAATGATAGGAAATGTTTTACTATTGTTCTTGGATACCTTTTATCTTCAACAAATTTTAACGAAAATGTGCATGGTATAGATTTTTTGGAGGATAAGATTTTTGAGATTGTTAAAGAGGCCGGGTTATCTGTTGATTCGCGTAAGGTTAAACTTTTTGCAGAAATCATCTTCCGCGAGGTATCAGGCTATAGCGTATTGGAGCCTCTTATGGCTGACGATAATGTTACAGACATTTCATGCTCAGCATTTGATCAGCCAGTGCTTGTTAAACATAGAGAGTATTCAGGATATAATTGGATGAGCACAAATATTGTGCTTTTTGAGGAAGAACTTGATGCCTTAGTGCAAAAGATTGCGTCAAAACATGGTAAAGGAGTGAATATTCTTTCACCAGCATCAGAGATCACTACACGTGAAGGTCATAGAATAATGTTGACGTTCAAAAACGAGATAACATTGCCCTCCTCCACATTTTCGATAAGAAAGTTTCCTAAAAATCCCTGGACCATAGCCAAACTTATCTCATATAGGACCTTAAACGAGGATTTGGGCGCATACCTTTGGCAGGTTTTGGAAGATAGAAATTTTATAATTATAAGTGGTTCGATGGGTTCAGGGAAGACAACACTCCTTTCAACACTATTACAGCTTATAGATTTAAGATACAAGATTCTAACAATAGAAGATACTGCAGAAATTGCATTAGGGAAAAGGGTTAACTGGCAAAGGCTAGTTACTAGAAAAAGCTTACAGGCTGGAGCAAACGATATTAGCCTAATTGATCTAACACTACTTTCTCTGAGAAGCTCCTCAGACTATATAGCACTGGGTGAGGTTAGAGGAGCTGAAATTCAGGCGCTTGTTCAGGCAGCGGGAACTGGGTTAGGCTGCATAACAACATTTCATTCTGGAAGCTTTCAAGAACTTTTAAGTAGAATGAAGGGGAAACCTCTTTCTGTAGAAGAATCTTTTCTACAGACTATAAAGTGTATTGTGTTCCTATCGAATGTTAAAGATTCTAATGGAAAAATTCTAAGAAAAGTTACTTCAATAGAAGAACCATATTTTGCAGAAAGCGGATCCTTCAAGAGTAATATATTATACGATTATAGTGTTGATGGAGAAGATATAGGGCTTGATAAAATAGTATCAAGGAGCAGACTCCTTGATAAAAAAGACGATTACACAATTAAAGTGTTTAAAAAAAGAGAATTTCTTGAAAGCATTGTATACCATAAGGCATATACATTCGAGCAGCTTCAGACACACCTTTTAAGATTTTATGGTGATAACTTTGGATGCTAGCATACTATTATTTTATGTAATGATATTCACGGGTATAGCTAATCTTATACTACTGATTTTAGAAAAAGATGGACATGCTGGAAAATGGTTTGGGAAAGTGAACATTCTTTTCAAGAATAAAATTTTAGGCTTAAGATTCTTTGAGAAAATTGTGTATGATATGGCTTCAGACCTTATACCAAAGTATAAGAGTATTAGTGTTGAGAAGGGCTCAGAGGGGCTCCTAGAATATATTGGAGAAATAGTTTACAAATCCATATTATTCAGTATGTTTTCTTTAGCTGCATCCTTAATTTTAGCGTATGCTTTCAGTAATCTGATTATAGTATTTTTTGGAATATTAAGCTTTACCAGCATATTGTATCCCTACATAGACTACCTTCTTTTGAAAGGAGAGAAGGATAGAGGAATATATAATGAACTGGTATTTTTTGCATTCACAGAATACATTTGCCAAGAAAGTGGAAGAAATATAGATTATGCATTAAATCATGTGATTAACGGAAGACTCTTTAAATGGATTAGGACAGAAGCGAAAATAATACTCACAGACCTCCTTATACATTCTAAAAACTTATACAATTCTTTGAGAGAAAGGGCTTCAAACACGAAGGCTACGGTCTACAGAAGATTTTTGGACGGATACGCGGGAATATATGCAACGGGAGGAAATCTTCTAACCTACATGAGCCACCAGATAGAAGTTTTAAAGAACGATCTAAAATTCAGGATAAAACAGTTTCTTGAAAAGGCTCAAATGATTTCTGTCAAAAAGTCTTCTGACTAGCTTCTGGTTCCCGAGAAGCAAGAGTTTTCTTCTCGCATCATAAATTGTATT
>JARVJS010000045.1 GCA_029776125.1 Nitrososphaeria archaeon | reverse complement strand
GGAGGTATAATAAAGTTGCAGAGGTTCCATACATTTTTAGATCAAGAAAGGCCGGAGAAAGTAAAATGAAATTTAATGAAATATTAAACTATGTTAAGCTTTTGATGAGGCTTTCAGAGTATAGAATTTTAAAATTTGTAAGTGTAGGACTATCTGGTGTAGTGGTAAACCTTGGCTCCTTATGGCTTTTAGTAAACTTATTTAATTTTCCAGAACTATATTCTGCGATTTTTTCTATAGAGCTTTCGATAATAAACAATTTTATTTTAAATGATTTTTGGACTTTTAAGGATAGGCGATCTGGTAACTTTTTTTATCGTCTAATAAAGTTTCATGGTTCGGCATTAGGGCCACTTATAAATTATATTGTTTATGTGTTTCTATTGCTTTTTGGAGTAAACTATTTAGTTGCGGATGCTATAGGTATTGTATGCGGGTTTGTAGCAAACTATCTTTTTAGTGAATTTATAGTTTGGAGGTAATCTTAGTTGTCGATAAGCTTGTTTTCAAAATTTCGAAAAAATATTAAGAAGATATCGTTTCTTATAATTTTAATCGGAATAGTATCATTCTCAATCTACACCTACTATATTGCAAGTAGTTTGACCGGAACTATAGGCTACACTTCAGACGAGTGCTGGTATGTTAGTTCGTCGAGAAATATTTTAAGAGAAATATTTCATGTTCAACCCTCTTACGTTGATGGTAATGGTATGCATCATTACACAATATTTTTTCAATCATTTTATTGGCAGGAAGTCTACGAGACTGGGCTTCAAAATTATCTTGAAAAAGAATATGGTGGAAAAATTATTATAAAGTATAATAAAACTCCAGCCTACTCAATAGTAACGGACAAAGTTTTAGATAGAAAGAAATTTTTAGACGAATTCAAGTATGTCAGTATTATTCAAAGTGGATACAATTATCCTGATAATCAGAACATTGAATATTATATGAATGCTGAGCATCCCCCACTTGTTAAATATATTATTGGTCTCTCTATGCTACTTTTCGGAGACAATCCTTTAAGCTGGAAAATACCTGGAATAATATTGGGTACGTTAACACTTGTAATACTATGCCTAATCGTTTACAAAATCACAAATAATTCCCTTCTCCCTATATTGGTTATTGTATGTGCATTTGCTGACGCAGTATTTGTTGCAATGTCGTCTATTGCAATGCTAGACATATACGTCGCATTCTTTATTACATTCTCTATGTGGTTTGCCTTAAAAGAAAAGTATCTCTTCTCTTCTATCTCCATTGGTCTTGCTGCTTCTGCGAAATTAACGGGCGTTTTCCCCCTGGTAGCACTATTTACAATTTTTATTTTATGGAAAATAGACTACGTTAAAACCATTGTATACACCTTTATAATACCACCTATTACTTGGCTTTCATCAAATTCTCCACTGATATTAAGTTGGGGCTTTGAAAGATGGTATAGGGAACTTGAAAACGGCCTTAAATGGCACATCACTTCCCGCCCGGAAGGTCCTCCCACCTCTTCTCCTTGGGGCTGGTTCTACAATGAGAATCCTTTCGCATTACACTTTAACCCTGATCTTGCTGCTAGAGTTAATCCCGTAATCTATTTCATGGCTATAATCCTATTACTCTTTGTACCGTACCTGTATTTTAAAGTAAACAAAAAGTATGCTATACCTTCTCTCTGGTTTGTTTTCACTTTCTTGGGCTATGTAGGCGTGTATGTTTTAGGCAATAGAACCCTATACAGCTTCTATGTTGTAACACTATCTCCAATGGCATATGTTCTCACTTCACTACTTATCCTACATTTGGGTGAAGTTCCAATCTTCTTAGACGCCCTAAAATATTATTTCCAAAAATTGAAGGACTATTTTAAAAAATAGTGTGGAAGTGGCTATCTTAAGGGATAAATAGTACTTTTCCAGCTTCACCCTTATCAAGTAGTTCGAATGCTTTTGGCGCATCATCTAAGGCAAATTTGTGAGTCATCACTTGAGTTAAATCCACTATTTTATTTTGCACAAGCTTAATGCTTCTGTACCATGTATCAAACATTATCCTACCCGTTATCCCTGAAACCTTCAGTTCCTTATAGAGTATCTGGTTTGTGGTATCAATTTCTGTAGGCTTCTGGGTTGTTCCAACGAAAACAACTTTTCCATTGAGTGCTGCCATGTCCAAAGCCTGCTTTACTGCAACATTTGCTCCAGAAAGTTCTATAACAACATCAGCTCCCTTACCATCAGTCAGTTCTCTAACTCTGCTCACTGGATCGACATTTAAAACATTTATTGTTTCATCAACTCCAATTCTTTTTGAAAGGTTAAGCCTATACTCTTTTGTGTCAGTTGAAATAACCATTGAAGCTCCAGAAATCTTAGCCAACTGCTGTGCGAATAACCCTATAGGCCCACATCCAGTTATTACAACAACATCCCCTGGACCAATATTTGCCTCACAAATAGCATGCAAAGCTACACCAAATGGCTCTAGTAATGCACCCTCCTCATAGGTTATGCTATCAGGTATCTTAACTGCAGTGATTTCGGGCAGAACCGTGTATGGTGCAAATGAACCATATAGTGTGTCAACTCCAAATATTTTCATATTCTTACATATGTGCATTCTACCTGTGTTGCAGAGATAACATACTTTACAAGGTATATGTGTTTCTCCTGCAATCCTGTCCCCAACCTTAAGTGTCTTAACATTATCTCCAACTTTCACCACATCTCCTGAAAATTCGTGTCCCAAAACTCTTGGAAATCCAGGATTATGTCTTTCTGCATAACCATCCCAGTGATAATAGTGTAAGTCTGTGCCACAGATCGCTGAAGCTCTAACCCTCACAAGAACGTCTTCTGGCCCCACTTCAGGTTCAGCTATATCGAAAACTTCTATTCCAGGCCCCTTTTTGGTTTTACCAATCGCCTTCAAAACATTCACCCTATACAATTTAATAAGCTATTATATATAAGTTAGTTTAAACGTTATCATAAGATAAAAGATTATATATTTCATGTTTAAACTTTTGTCTCCGTATGAAGATTGTCTTTTTATGTGGTGGTATTGGAAAAAGAATGTTTCCAATTGTAAAGGACAAGTTTTTGCTAAAATTTCTTGGAAAAACATTGTTAGAGCACCATATAGAACAAGCGTTGGATGCTGGCTTTAGAGATTTTGTTATAATTGGAAATCCAAGTAATGTGGAACCTATAAGGAAAATTTGTGATAGTATGGATTTGAATGCAGCCATTTTCGTTCAAAAGTCACCTAAAGGTATGGCTGATGCACTATTAACGGCAAAAGATTATCTTTTAAATGATGAAATTTTGGTAGTTAATCCTAATGATATATTTGACAAGAAACTATATAACAAAATTTTAGTGGAGAGCGGTAAAGGAGAATATTCATCCTTCATTACAGGGTATAGGGTTTCAAAATATTTTCCTGGAGGCTACCTTGTGGTGAATGATAAACTTGAACTTTTAAGCATCCACGAGAAACCTGGTGAAGGGAATGAGCCCAGTGATCTTGTTAACATAGTTGTGCATTTGCATAAGGATGTTGCAAAACTGTTCAATTATATAGAAAAAACGTGTAGTCCTAAGGATGACGTGTACGAGTGTGCCTTGACTAAGATGATCAGTGAGGGTATCAAGGTTAAGGTTATAGAGTATTCTGGAAATTGGGTTGCGATAAAATATCCATGGCATATTCATGATGTTGTAAAATATTTCCTGGATTCTATAAAGACTCCACTTATCAAGGATTCTGTGAAAGTTTCAGATAACGTCCAAATACATGGAACTGTGATTATAGATGATAATGTAAAACTTCTTGAAGGAGCTATAGTTAAGGGTCCATGTTATATCGGAAAAAATACTGTGGTAGGAAATAATGTTTTGATCAGAGATTATTCCCATATAGGAGCAAATTGTAGTATAGGCTATTCAACTGAAATAACAAGGTCATATATTGGAGATAACTGCTTTTTCCATTCAAATTTTATAGGCGATAGTATTGTATGTGATAATTGCCTTTTCGGCTATGGAACAATAACTGCAAACTATAGACTCGATCAAGGTACAGTAAAGGTTAATGTTAATGAAAGCAGGATTGATTCGGGTAGGTCTAAGCTGGGTGCAATAGTTGGTGAAGGAACCAGAATAGGAGTAGGTTGTATGATAATGCCTGGTGTAAGATTGGGGCCAAACTCTGTAATTGGGCCTGGAATTATAGTATATAGTGATGTTGGGCCGAATAAGAAGGTTTTATTAAAGCAAGAATATACAATAAATAGTATGGGTGGTGTAGATGATGCAAAAAAGCTATGAACATAATATGATAAAAGAAATTCTCGAAGAACCTACAGTACTCTATAGAACGTTTGAGAAAAATAGGAAAGATGTCGAAAGGGTATCTAACAATATTCTTAGAAGATTTAAGGGGACAGTATATTTAACGGGTTCTGGAACAAGTTTTCATGCACTGCTATCTTTTCAATACCTCTTTTTCCAATTATCTGGAACATATGCTACTGCCATATACGCTTCAGAATTTCCACTCTGGGTTCCAGAAACTTCTCCACCATCGATAGTTTTAGCTGTAAGCCAGTCTGGTGAGAGTTCTGATATACTTAATGCTGTAAAATGGGCTGATAAACTAAAGTTCTATAAAGTTGGAATAACAAACAAGATTGGAAGCCAGCTTTCACTTCAATCTGATGATGTATTATACACTTATGCTGGTGAAGAGCGAGCATTGGCTGCAACCAAAACCTACGTTGCACAATTAATTGTATTATTTTCTTTAGCCTCAAATCTTTCCCATTTACTGGGAAAGGTGCAGAATAGCCAGTACCATAGACTTATTAATGATTTAGAAAATTCATATTCTAAAGTTAAGCTTGCAATAGACAAAAATATTGATAAGATAGAAAATTTTGCAAAAGAAATTTCGTATATTGATAGAGTGTTTGTTCTCGGTACTGGCTTTTTGTACCCTTCAGCGATTGAAGGTTCGCTTAAGTTAAAAGAAACATGTACACTTCCTTCTGAAGGTTTTGCTTTAAGAGAATTTTTGCATGGTCCAATACAGTTGATAAACGAAAAAAGTTTAACGATCATCTTGGGCCATAGTAGTATTGATGAAAAGTTGTATTCGGATTTAATAAATAGGATTAAAAATTTTGGAGGAAAGATATTGTTCATTAATGACGATTTAACAGAATATAATGTTGACGAACAGATTGTTGTGGACGCATCTTATACAATTTCACCAATAGCATATGCTCCAATGATTCAAATCCTTGCATACTACCTTGCAATAGCAAAAGGTTTAAACCCTGATTCTCCGGAAAAATTGAGTAAGGTGGTAAAGTGACATACACACATATCCTGTTTGGATTAGAAAACACATTATATGATGCTGACCTACAGCTTTCAATGGCAAGAATGAATGCAGTAAAAGCAATGGTTGCTGAAGGTCTTCCTCTAAATCATGAATCATTATATATAATGCTTGAGCAAATTGTTAAAGAATATGGTGTTCACTTCCCAAAACATTTTGATATACTTATTGAAAGGCTTGGTGTAAAATATTCTCCTAGAATAATTGCGGCAGGTGTGTTAGCTTATAGAGAAACAAGTGCCGTTTACCTTAAACCTTATCCGGATGTTCAATCCACACTTTTAACTTTAAGGGATAAGGGTGCAAAACTTTACCTAATAACCTCAGGTCCTCCGGTGAAGCAATGGCAAAAGATTTTGTCACTAAATCTAGGCCACCTCTTCCACGATGTTTTTATTGAAGAAAGGTCTGATATAATGGGCGGGCTTTCAAAAGATTTTCTTAGAACTGTATTAGAACGTTTTCCAGCCGATAAAAGCAGTGTGTTGGCTGTATCTGGTCTAGAAAATGAAATAAGTGTTTTCAAAGAATTCGATATTCCTTCTGCACTCGTAATAAGAGGTGCAAGTAAATATAGTGCTGAAAAAGCAAAGGATTTGGCAACCTATGTTATAGAATCTCTCGAAAAAATTCTAAAAATAGTGTAGAACTTGTGTCATATATTGAATGTAAATTTTAGATAATAGGTGTGCAAAAATAATGTTTGCCTTAGCAGCCAGTACAATATTTACTCCGACTAAAATCTTGAAAGATACAAATATAATAATTAACGATGGAAAAATTGTTAAGTTGGCGAAAACTTTACCAAAAAGTGTTGGTCTACCTTCCTCGTCTATTGCCTCT
>JARVJS010000093.1 GCA_029776125.1 Nitrososphaeria archaeon | reverse complement strand
TCCTTTCCTTTAAAGATTATAGAACCATTCTTAATCTTATAGTGAGGGTGGCCCATTAGAGTGTATATTAGAGAGGATTTCCCTGAACCATTTGGGCCCATAAGTAAAATTGTTTCTCCAAAGCCTATTGATAGTGAAAGATTATTTAATACTGTTTTACCTTCTACTTCAACTGTTAAGTTTCTTATATCCAGTAGCATAAGCTCACATCGAACGTTATTACATAGAAATAAATAAATGATTAAACATAATAATTTTTTAGAAAAATAAAAGGGGTATGAAAGAAATTTACTTTAGAAGGCTTGATTTCTGATTAGATAAGGTGTTTTTAAGCTCTGAAAGTCGCTTTAGTATAAGTTTCTGTTCAACACTCGCTACAAGCTTCTTCGTTGTGACAACAACGTCAGGGTTAACTGAAATACTGTCTATTCCGTTTTCTACAAGAAATTCTGTTATTTCAGGGTATACTGATGGTGCCTGTCCGCAAATGCTCACAGTCACACCGTTCTCGTGGGCCACTTTGATTAGATGTGCAATGGACCTTAACACTGCAGGGTCTCTTTCGTCAAAGTAGCCTAGGTTTCCGAGTATACCACTATCTCTATCTGCACCAAGTAGTAACTGTGTGAGGTCGTTAGAGCCTATGCTGAAACCATCACAGAGTTTACTGAATTCGTCAGCCAATATTATTATTGATGGAACTTCAGCCATAAACCATAGTTTAAAGTCCTTACCACGTTCTAGACCTTCTTCCTTCATTATTTTGATAGCCTTTTCAACTTCCCATGTTGTTCTAACGAATGGTAGCATTACCCAGACATTCTTTAAGCCCATTTCGTCTCTTACCTTCTTTATAGCCTTACATTCTAGCCTAAAGCCGGGCTCATATTCTGGACTAATGTACCTTGATACACCTCTCCAGCCTATCATAGGATTGTTTTCTTTTGGCTCGTACTTTTCACCACCCTTTAATGCTGCGTATTCGTTTGTCTTGAAGTCACTTAGTCTAACTACAACAGGTCTCGGGTATATTGCGCTTGCAACCTTAGCGATACCGTCAGCAAGCTTGTCTACAAAGACTTGAGGCTTACCTTGCTCAATCAATGCCATCGGATGTTCGCCAACCCAGTCCGCGATAATGAATTCAATCCTCATCAACCCAATACCATCGAAAGGCAGATCCTTATATTCGTCAATCTTGTCTGGTTCACCGAGGTTCATGTAAACTTTTGTACCAGTAATGGGTACAGTGCTGGCAATAACAGCTGCGGCTGGAACTTCAGCCTTTGCTTCAGGCTTAGCTTCCTCTATAACACCTTCATATATTACACCAAGTGAGCCGTCTACAGTTACTAATTGTCCAGTCTTAAGAACATCTGTAGCGATCTTTGTTCCTACAACACATGGTACACCAAGTTCTCTAGAAACTATTGCAGCATGTGCAGTCATACCTCCACCATTTGTTACTATTGCAGCAGCCTTTCTCATTGCAGGAACCCAGTCTGGCGCAGTCATTTCAGTAACGAGAATTTCGCCTTCTTGGAATTGTGAAATGTCCTTTACATCCATTATAACACGAACCTTTCCTGAAGCTCTTCCAGGTGATGCTCCAAGGCCTCTTACAAGTATCTTCGCTTCAGCCGGCTTAACCTTCTCAACCTTCACTTCAGCTTCTGCTCTAGACGACCATACTGTTTCAGGCCTAGCCTGTACAATGTAAAGTTTGTTTGTGTCAGAGTCCAATGCCCACTCGATATCCATTGCACGACCATAGTGTTTTTCGATAAGTTCAGCATACTTTGCCAGCTCTACAACCTGCTCATCTGTTAAACATGGTACATTCTGTAGTTCTGGCGGGACTTCAACCTCTTTGCTGAAGCCATCTTCACTCTTACCCTTTATCGTCATTAACTTCTTCTGAGAAATGTTCTTCTCAAGTATCTTGTATGTTCCCTTTTCAACAACAAACCTGTCTGGGTCCACGTGACCTTGTACAACTGACTCTCCAACACCCCAAGCACCCTCGATCACAACAACCTTGTTATCTCCTGTTACAGGATTTAATGTGAACATTACTCCAGCGGCCTTACTGTTAACCATCTTCTGAACTCCAACAGAAAGCTTAACCTTAAAGTGGTCAAAGCCCTTTTCAACCCTATAGGCTATAGCTCTTGGTGTGAACAGTGAGCTTATACACTTTTTAGTACTTTCAACAAGAGCGTCTCTTCCTGAAACGAAGAGGTATGTTTCCTGTTGCCCTGCAAAAGATGCTGTTGGAAGGTCTTCAGCAGTAGCACTACTTCTTACTGCAACCTCAGGATTTTCTTTACCAACCTTTTCGCCAAGACGCTTATAATATTTCATGAGCTCCTCTTCAAGAGCCTTAGGGAATTCACAGGATTCTATAAGAGCACGGACCTTCTTAGAGGTTTCAGTAAGCTTTGCAAGATCATTAATATCAAGACCTGAAAGAAGCTCAACAATCTTTTCAGCAACACCTGAAGCATTTATAAAGTAGTCATATCCTGCTGCAGTTAAAGCAAACCCTGGTGGAACAGGTATTCCTGCATTAATCATTTCACCTAAGCTAGCGTTTTTTCCACCTACAAGCGGTACATCCTCTTTCCTTATCTCCTCGAATTCTAGAAAGAACCTATCCTTTTTGGACATAGTTTCCTCGACCAAGGCAAAAAATAACTACTATATAAACATCAAACTTTCCAAATCCATTTTATAAGAAAATTAAACTTCCAGATTATTTTTTAGAAGTTGTGGAAAAGCAGTAGGATGACGCACGGAAACATAGATCTTAATCTGGGGCCCTTAAATTGCTAGTAATAGAACCCCAATGAAAATAAGTATTCCAGCTATTGCTGTTTTAATTGTTATCTTTTCGCCTAGAATGAAGGCAGATAAGATTAGCACAAATAGTACGCTTGCTCTGTCTATTGGCGCAACTTTTGAAGCCTCAGCAAGTTTTAATGCTGCAAAATAGAGTAGCCAAGATATAGCTCCAGCTATTCCAGAAAGCACTATGTAAAAGACATCTTTACTAGTTAATTGCGTTAGTTGAGAGCCCTTACCGATTACTATTACGAAACCTAAAGTGAAGACCATCATAACAATGGTTCTTATTGCAGTAGCAACATTGGAATCCACACCTTGCAACCCAACTTTTGCGAGAATCGCAACAAGTGCTGCGAAAAATGCATCAAGAAGTGCTAAAATAAACCAGTTCATAATCATCCACTCTCATGGGATTGTTTTGCACTATATATTTTTTATACAAGAATTTACGAAAACATATGGCATCTTATGCTAAAGCTACTTTTAAGGTAACAGAGAAAATCAATTCCATAAAGCATATTTCTCTTGTTTAAATCTCAAACAATAAATTTATATGTTAGAACAAGAAACATGATGAGTGGAATTGGCTTGATTAAAAGAATTTTGGTTGCAATTGACGGCTCAGAACATGCTGATAAAGCATTAGATTTTGCACTTGATTTAGCGGAAAAATATTCTGCAACTGTTACAATAATAAATGTTTTTCAAGTACCAGCTATTGCATATTTAGGTGAGCCCTCAGAATATCCGATCTCTTTAATCGATTTTACTAAAGAAGCAAAAGCCGCCCATGAAAAAATATTGTCTAAGGCACTTAAAAGGGCTAAGGAACTGAAACCAAACTTAAAAATTTCAACCACGCTAAAGGAAGGCCGACCAGCGGACAAGATTATTGAAACTGCTAAAGAAGAAAACTTTGACATGATAGTCATGGGACATAGAGGTTTAGGGAAAGTTAAAGAGTTTTTCTTAGGAAGTGTTAGTGACCGAGTTGCTGACGGAGCACATTGTCCAGTGCTAATAGTTAAATAGCTTCCAGATTCTTAAATAGGTTTACGTTGTTATTGATGAATTTGGGTGAACTGTCCGTCAAAAATTGGACAATAAGACTTCATTTTTGGGTTACAGACGCGTTTATTATAGGATCTCTTACTACATAGAGAAAAGGGATTAATTTATAATGCTAAGGAAAGATATCGCTCCAAAAGGCTATGTAGCTGTAATTTCAATTTTAATACTGCAGACTTGACATAACTTTTTCAATTTATTTACTAGCACATCCTCTTCTTGTTGAAGCGCTTAGATTGTACTTTTAAAATTTCTTTTTGATGACCCAAGTAGTTTGGAGTGCTTTCTCACATTTTATTGCAGGAAAATTGTTGGTTACTAATAATTATTTTGTTATACCTAATTTTCAAGACGAGGAAATACACAATAGACATCTTGACATGAAAAAATTGACAAGCTCCCTATTTAACTGGCGCTCATGTGTTAATCAAAATAATGGCAATATGGATCTTCGCTTCTTAATTGAACAAATAAACCTTTTTGAATTTCAAGTTCTCTAGATTAATAGAAACATTGAAATATCATCTTGTAACCTGATTTATCTTTTATAACAGGTTCTCTAAAGGTTTTTGAAAATTCTTAAACAAAAGGACGCAATCATTTTCAGAAATTTTATATAGGAAAAATGTCTTAATCGTGTGCTGGCTGGAACAAATTGGGAACATTGGAATATGCACTAATATCACTCACATCCATCATCGCTGTAATAGAACCGTTCAGCACAATAGCGGTTTATATAACTTTAACAAAGAATATGGAGCCGAAAAAACGACATAGAATCGCCGCAAAATCTATGAAGATATCTTTTATCGCATTAACATTCTTTGTACTAACAGGCCATCTTCTTTTCTTAATATTTAATATCACAGATTATGCCTTCAAAATTGCTGGAGGCATTCTTCTTATTGCAGTGGCCTTAAGAATGCTGTATCCAGGAAAAGATGAGTATTCTTCTGATGAGCGTGAAGATATTGCTATTGTTCCCCTTGCTTTTCCCCTTACAGTAGGACCTGGGGCTATTACAACTGTGATGCTTCTCGTTTCAGAAGCAAACAATATTTGGGAAGTTTCTTTTGTTTTTATGGGAATTATTTTAGGAATTCTAATATCATATGAGGGGATGATATATTCTGATAAGCTGTTTAGATTGTTAGGTGACGATGGTCTTCGCATAATCACGTCAATAATGTCTATTATAATATTAGCGATAGCAATCCAATTCATAATTAATGGAGTTGTTGAAGCAGTTTCACAAGCTTTCACTAAATAATATTATTAGCGAAGAGCTTTAGCTTTCTCGTATGCGTATGCCACTCCTTCTGTGGTCAATATGCCTACAACCTTAGTAGGAGCTTCCTTGCTGACGACTGGAAGCAGATCTATTTTTTCTCGCATCATGATTTTGTAAGCTTCAAGTATTGATTCGTCTGGAGATACTGAAACATGCTTTATGGGTAGCTGGCTTACCTTTAGTTTGCCTCTTTGCTCGGGCTTTATCTTCATAATTTCATTCCAAGTTACGACACCTTGGAATACGCCATCTTTTTCAATTAAGGCATCATGGTATCTTGCTTTGAACATTACTTCTAAAGTTTCAGAGAGAGAGCTTTCCGGTGTAACTGACGCTGCCTCAGGATACATGACATCCTTAACTCGAACACTTGCCAGAGTCGTTGAGATAATAATCTGTTCCGCTTCTTCATTTGCTCCAATGTAAATGAACATGCCAATTATTATTAACCAGAGATTGTAGAAAATTCCAAAAATAGTCATTAATATGCCAAAGAGTTTACCGATAAAAGCAGCATACTTCGTTGCATCAGAAAACTTCATTCTCTCAGCAAGAAGAGCACGAAAAATTCTTCCACCATCCATTGGAAAAGCTGGAATTAGATTAAATGCTCCAAGGAAAAAATTGAGAATTGCCAAATCGCGCATAAGGCTTCCGGCGGTGCTAAATGTGGGTGCAAGTGGCGTCGGTTGTATTTCTATTAGAATGATTTGATCTAGAGCGAGGAGAGCGGCACCTATGGCAAAGCTTGTAAGCGGTCCTGCGATAGCCATACGCCATTCTATGCTTGGCTTCTCTGGAATTTCTTCAATTTCCGATACACCACCAATTGGATATAGCAAAATTTTGCGCACCTTAATCTTGTAATGTCTCGCAACTATCGAATGTGCCAGTTCATGGATAACAACGAAAACGAATAGAAACATAATGAGGATGAAAAAGTAAAGCTGAGGATATGACAAAATAAATATTGCAGCCATTAGAAGTATGAATGTTATATGAAGTTCAATAGGAATACCCCATAAAGAACCTATTTTGAATGAATATTTCATAAGTGATGATTATGAATAGAAGCTTTTTTACTTTTCGGTAATATACTTTAACCTTATTAAAGAAAAGGATGGTAACAGGTAATCACTTATCAGTTGCCTTTTTCTTCACTTAATCTCAAAGCTGGCTTCCACGTGGGCAGGTAGCCCAGGCGCCCGTG
>JARVJS010000074.1 GCA_029776125.1 Nitrososphaeria archaeon | reverse complement strand
TGAAGCGGAGCGGAGGCTTATGGGCGCAGTCACAGAGTGACTGGTTCACTCCAGTCGCACCCCGTCAAGGAGCATATAGCTCCAAGACCTCTCAACGCCGAAGCGTCAAAACACTTAAGCATTAGGAGTATTTAAGTTTAACGCATGGGGTCTTCTTGCGAGGTATGAGATAAAGGCTCATTGAGAAATAAATAAAGGTTTCTCAAAACTAATAAGTAAAGTGAAGAAAAGTTGTCGGAATATTAGTAAATTGCTATAACACATAATTCTTTACTTAAGAGAAGTAAAGAATTAAATGTATTATCACTCATGAAGACACAGTTCATTTTTGTATAATCGTTGACAAATATGCTAAGCAGATGCTTTAGCTCTCGTTTCATGTTCATCAAAATGTCTTGCATAAGCATATAAGAACAATGCTATAGAGAAAGCTATCGCAGGAAACAGTACATAGTTTGATAGTATCAAGTTCGCAGGCTGCTGAAGTACATGTGTTCCGCTAAAAACTATTTTGCCAGCGGATGTTTCATGGCTAAAGTTTGCCATAAGCAATTTAACCTCAGCTTGCATAATATAATAGCACCCATACAATATTCCTAGACCTACGACCGTTGCAGACAATCCTCCAAAAATTATGCCAGCATAAGACTTCGACACATCCCCTTTAACAATCCTGTAATAGAATATTAGTGTGCACACAATGTTGAAAACAGTCTGCAAAAGCAAAAAGAACGTGAAGTTTTTGACAGAATCTAAACTCGCAGAATAGAATTGTTCACCAAATGCTATAAGATCATATCCTATGAAGCCAACATATCCATTAATGTCCCCTTTGAAAATATAAAGTGGAGAGATTAAGACGAAAGCATACAAGATATTGACGATAGCATTATATGTTGTGAACAAAGTCCAGTCTCTAGAATTTGCCATTGAATGTCACTCGCACCTTCTCTGTGATAGTCTTACCAATAAATATATACTGTATTTGGAAATAAGAGAATTTTTTGTCGCTTAAATCGAACGCAACTCTCTCGCCTGAACCTACAACCATCACCTTTGATTCAGTTTCCCACACGCCAACTTCATTAGCAAAATATATTGTGACATTAACTTTGATGGGGAAAATGTTAGGGTTAAAAACTTTGACTATAGCATTAAACTTTTCTAGCCTAAGCCTACTGAACACAGGATATACTATATAGTTCCCAAAAAGGCTAGTGTTGTATGAAAGGCTAGCGTTCAATCGTATAAAAAAGTTTTTTTCACCAACCTCATTCATTACGCTGTAATAGTCTCCTGGAACATGCACGATTATAGTGTCGTTTCTACTTTCAGCAGAACAGAACATTGTACAAGATTTTGAAGAAATCATACACCCTGTAACATTCTCTAACCAAAGGCCGTCCAAAGAATATTTTACTATAACATCACCTGTACTACTGTCAACTATCAGGCTGGAAAGATGAAGTGATGGAACCTTAACATTCATCACATTCGGGGACATTATAGGAGAAAAAACCATGATCGAAAACATTACTAAAACCATCGTCAAAAAAACCGTAGAAGAACTCTTTTCAAAAGATTCTAGCACGAAATGCTTCCTATTAAAGAAAACATACATTCCAAAAACTATTAACAGAAAGCTGATCCAATAAACTCTGGGAACATGGAAAATCATCTTACCTTTAACTGCATTCACTGGAACTGGAGGATCGTCCACAGGGTTACTGTCACCCTTCGTTATAATGTAGGATGACGAAACATTAACAACTCGATGTATAATACATGAGAAGCCTCCATATGACCAGACAACTACGTCTCCAACACCATAATCTTTTCCTAAAACTACAGCAAGATCTCCAGCGTACAAAGATGGCTCCATACTTTTTCCAACAACAAAAAATACGCCAAAAGGAAGCCCGGTAAACCTGAAGACAAGAAGTATAGCCACCAAAATAAAACAAACAACATAAACTGTTGAACGGGTCATACTCCACTTTCCACATCTAAAGGATATGCTACCCTAACACCTTCACCAATCTTATAAAAAAACTCCAACTTCAGTTCAACATTAGAGTATGATGGAAACGTCCCATTAAAGTAAAAGAATACTTGCCTATATTTGTCGACTAAAAGATCCGACGTGGAAGTATAAACAATAACGCCCTTCACAATCTTAACCTGAGTAGAGTGTTCTAAACCATTATAGAGCCACAGTGAAGCAGAAGGCTGTCCAGACACAGAAGATGATACAACAGTACAGCTCATAAGATAAGATATGCTACCAGAAAAATATCCTTCTAGAAAACGTATTGGAAAAGTATAGTACACCACATTTTTTCCAGCATCTCCCGACGAATAAGAGTTGATGAAAAAATTGTCTACTCCACTATCGAAGTCCTCATACAGTGGTTGCATACTCTGTGTTCCAAACTCAGCAGAAACCATGTCCAAATACATGTCATACATGTTGCTAGTAGCATATCTTCCAGCAGCGAATCCAGAAACAGTCAATACTCCAACATTATAGGCTTCCGAATTCACTCTAACACCATCAACATAATATGAGACCTTTAACTTTGATCCGTTCATATACAATGTTATGGCATAAAAGTGTGGAATGTTTATGTCCAAACTAACCTGATAGCTTCCAGCATGGACTTGGTTTCCACCATAGTAGTAGAAGCTAAAATACGTTACTTGTGTTCCATTCTTAGCTTCAACCTCTAAAAGAACAACGCCTTGAGACAATGGGTCCGTCAGGTTAAACACGTGTACAAAAGCTTTTATAGAAACATAATTGTTTGTTCCAAGACTATAGTTTAACCATCTATAGGCAACAGAATAGCCACTCAAATCATAGTCGAAAACATGTAGAGCTCTAGTCGCATTAATTTTACAGGAGAAGGAAGTCCTATTTTCTCCTAGTATAGAATATGGCATCATATTATAACGGTGTAGCACTAAACCATCTCCGCCGACGACATGTACGTAAAATTGTGATGCGATAACATTATTGTTCAACTGATCCTTTATAACAATGGTCGCGTTTCTGACAATAGGCTTGACTCTAACATTAAGTTCAACTACACCGGAAGATCCAGCAACAGAAGAAGCTACCACACCACTGCTGTCATATAATATCGCCGTCCATCCGCTAGCCAAACCAGAAACCGTAACAACACCATTCCTAGCATATGATATAATAAAATCATCGAAACTTCCTGATCCTCCTCTTACACCGACGCCTGCCATAACCGGAGAAACTCGCGAAGACGATGCTGACGTGGAGGCAATTCTATTTCCGCTGGCATCATAAACTTCCAGAAAAATACTTCCAGACGATGGCGTGTAGGTAGAGTTCAGAATATACCATCCTGCCTGAACATTAATGGCTACACTAGAAAGTGTTCTCCAATTGTTCCTGAACTCTAATATCACAAGTCTAGACAAACCATATATTGCCAAAAGAAAAAACCTTCCACTGCTTTCGTACAACACTATTCCGCGGTAGATTCCATCGTTTGAAGGAACAAACACCTTACTTGACACAAACCATGTTTCAGAGGAAGATAATGTTGTACTCATGACAGAAATAGCAGGATTCCCACTTCCGCCGTATCCTTTGCCAGAAAACCCTTGAACAGGCCAAGACCATGACCCACCAAGCACATTCCATCCTGGAACAGCTTCAAAATCCGTATAATTTACTCCCATCCGATACGACAATACTATATTATTTACATAAGTCGCATTCGAACTAACATAATATACTGGAGGCTCATTTAAACGCAATAAAACTTGAGAAGAATAAAATGAGTACACACCAGCATAAGCTACAAGAAAAAAACTTGTCACCATAAAAAAAAATAAGAGGAATGTGGCCTTACCACACCACATTTAGTACGCACCGCTATGGTGGATACGATGGTACAGGCTCAGACTGCGAACTGAACACTAGTTCAAGGGAAGCAGTTAAAGGCGAAGATGGAAGTTGAACTCCTTCCGGATACACGATAAAAACGTCTAACTCCACGAAAGTGTTCATGCTTAATGTTATCTGATTAGAGAGACCTTGACTCGTCAAATCGACAGTGAGTAGCGGAGACCCATCTCTTGTTGCTCCAGAAGAGTACACCAGAAGCTCCGCTTTAGCTCCAGAAACTCCAAAATTTATTGGATTGTTCACCTTAAACCATACGTTGTAAGCTTTAGATTCCACGTTCTTAACAAGTGTAATGTTCTGATAGTATGTTTTCTGATAGGTAGGATGCAATAGTATGGAACAACTTGTGGCATTTTTTCCAATCGTAACAGTAATAGTGTTGCCTTCACCAAGATCAGGTTTTCCAGCGTTCTTTCCTGGAAGAAACACTAGGGGGGGGGCGTAAAAGAGAATACTTTCTGTATTGGAAAGAACACGAAGACTCCAGCAAACGCTATTGCCAACACGCATGCTACTGCTAGTAATGCTAAGGCACTCTTCTTCCAACGTATCAACTTCTGCACCCTCTCATACTAGATGGATATTTTACTATTATATAAATTTATCTTTTAGACTATATGATGGACAATTAGATGCACGAGTAGTTATATTTAAACATTAAGACAAAGTTTAAAAAGAAATTTCCGTTTAGTCAAAAATACAACTAGTCGTGCATCTAATTCTAAATGTAGTCTTTGATAGGATACCGATATTCAATGAGTATGAAATTATAGTTTTAGAACTATGTTCAACTATACTTTGATCGAATTTAAGACGTATGACGTATTGCCTCCTGAATTATCTTTTAGTAAAAAATGGGCCAAAGAAGTAGCATTTGTTAGTTTGGTGTAGATTCATAGACTATACATTAGCAACAAGAGAAAATATCAGAAGTGCTGCCTGTTGTTTCATCATAAGAATTTAAGACTAAAGCATATGAGTGCCATCGCAGGTCTTCGCAGTGTGCAGGTCTGGAAATCCTTCTCTACAGGTTGCAAAATCTATAGATAGGTCATCGGCAACTTCCTTCACCTTTAACATAAGTTCCCTTCGAAGATCCTTTGGTGCATAAGTCGACATATTTATACGCTCGCCACGTGAGTAAATGCCATTAAGATAACCTTCTAGTTCGGGAAATGCTAACAAGACCCTTTTAAAATTATCAGGCTTTACTTTATAAGTTGAGGTCGTAACTTGCTTAACACCAACTTTGTGTGTTGCTTCAAGGACAGCTTTAATGGAATTTAAGTCATCGTTAATTCCTGGAATTAATGGGTCAAGCCTAACTATAGTTGGTATGCCTGCTTTGTTTAGAGCTTCAAGAGTTTTTAGTCTACTAATTGGAGATGGAGCATTAGGTTCAAGCCTTCTTGCGATTTGTTCATTCAACGTTGTTATCGTTATGCTTACGCAGACCTTACCCTTAGAGAGAATATCTATGTCCCTAGTCACTAAATCTGATTTTGTAATTATGAGTAACTTGAAACCATTCTTAATGAATATTGGAAGGACTTCTCTCATAAGAAGACTACGAGCCTCTTCTGGAGTATAGGGGTCAGAACTATTGGCGATAGATATGGGCTTATTTTTATCAAGCTTATTCAATTCGTTCTTAAGCTGTAAAATCGTAAAGCTCTTTGGCCTAGGCTTAAATGCGTTGAAAATATAGGGTGTAATATAGCAATACGTGCACTTATGAGAACAACCAGTCCAAGGTGAGAAGCTATACTTTGGAGGGCATGTACACAGCTTACTATGCCATGGATCAAAAGGAGTTATGAGCTTCAAATTCTTGTTCAATAAGTAAACAAGAGTAGATAAAGCTTTAAATAACTTGTTTGTTCTTTTATTCTATTATTTAGGTTGAATTACAATCCGATTAAACTAAACGATGTTATGTATGCACAAGTATGTAAAGTGATCGACAACATAGAGTATAGAAAGTATTACAGGTTTAGGGGAGGACGTTGGTATGGTGGCATAGCTACAGGTGATGTAGTCGGATGCAACCTCAAGTGCAGATTCTGTTGGAGCTGGAGACAAAGGGATAATGCATTGCAGTATGGTAAATTTTACGATTCTTCTCAAGTGTGCTCCAGGCTAGTTATGATCGCCAATAAAAGAGGATATCATCAAGTTAGACTTTCCGGAGGAGAACCAACAATATCAAGGAGACATTTATTTGGAGTAATTGAATATTTTTTGAAGAAAGGCTTGCACTTTATATTAGAGACAAATGGCATTTTAATAGGTTATGATCGAAGCTATGCTGAACAATTATCTGAATACAAGAATGTGCATGTTAGAGTATCTTTAAAGGGTGTATGCGAAGAAGAGTTTCATCGCTTAACTGGTGCTGATCCAAATGCGTTCAACTTCCAAATCAATGCCCTGAAGAACCTTCTAGAATATGAGGTATCATGCCATCCAGCAATCATGCTAAGCTTCAGTGAAAAGAAAGAAGTACAGAACTTAGTCGATAAGTTACGAAGCATAGATACTAGT
>JARVJS010000017.1 GCA_029776125.1 Nitrososphaeria archaeon | reverse complement strand
AACTATAGGAAATTTAACACCTCTTTCGCTAAGCCATCTTAATCCATCTTTTATCTCATTTTGTCCTGTAATACCTCTAAGTTCTTTAACGTTACTGTGTAATACATCTATAAAAGAAAGAGCTGGATGACTGTAACTCCAATCTTTACCATAAGGGTGTGCCAAATCTACTACTGTAAATATATTGTTGGTTGCGCAGTGTTCAAGAAGTTCCTTTAGCTTTAGGTCAAATTCTCCAAGTATTCCAGAAGCAACATAAAGTATTTCTGGATTAAAATCTTTTAGAGACTGCATAACATGATCATAGTCTAAGAAATGATTGGCGCCATGATTCCCGACGATAGCTTTATCCTTTCCCTTTATCACCAAAATCAAAGAAATACCTGTTGAAGTGTTTTTAACACGTTGTAGTCTACAACTTACACCCTTTGATCTTAAAAACTTTTGCACAAAATCTCCAAATATATCATCTCCAACCGCTAATGCAGTTCTAACTTCTCCTCTCCGCAAACCCAATTGTCTCAAGTCGACAGCCACGTTGGCGGGATGTCCACCAATCCAAATTTTTATTCCCGGTGGAGCTAGAACATGTTCACCGGGTCCGGGTATCATAGGTAATTCTGTTGCCAAAATATCTACAAAAACAAAACCTGTGGTCATTATTTTAGTCAATTTAAATCATAATTTAGCTAAAATAAATTCTTATTTAACCTTTTTTCCTTATACTATCAATTTTTCATATTTATAATTTTAGCTTATAAAATTGTGTTAAGCCATTTTAACGTTTTTTCTATAACTTCCCTTGTATGCTCTTTTTGAGAAAAAGTGTGGTCTCCCCCACTAATGATGTAAAGTTCATTTTTATTATTTAAATCTTTAATAATCTCATATCCTTTCTTCGCTTCTTCTACAGAAATAGTTTGGTCTTGATCACCATGTATTATCAGCATAGGCACTTTTATTTTATTCATAACTTCAAAGGGGATTATATAATCGATAGTTTCAAAGAACTTCTTTTTTAAATACCATCCACTCGAAACATTTGGATCTTTAATTTCTATACTTTCTCCAGAATTTAGTATATGCCATTGTTCTGGTTTTATAAAGTTTAGAAACCTGTTATGTAATGGTCCAAAAGCAGCCGAATATAAAACAACGAATTTTATTCTATTATCTTTTGATGCCAATATTGTAGCAACCCTTCCTCCCATACTTAAGCCAATAACACCAACTTTTTCTCTGTCCACTTTTCTTTGCCTCAGAAAGAAGGTTAGTGCCTTTTCAGCGTCACTTACCTCATTCTCGACAGTTATGTCTTCAAATTCTCCATCACTATCTCCAGATCCTCTGAAATCGAACCGTAGTACCATAAATCCTGCCTTACAAAGGCTTCTTGCTACTTGTACAAAGAGTCTGTGTGCTTCTACCTTATTACCTGTAAATCCATGGAACATAACTATACCTGGAACTTTCTTTAAAGTCTCTAAATTTTCAGGTAAATGTATTATTCCAACAAGTTTTTGATTCTCATTTTCAAAAATTACAGGCTTAATCAAATTACCTCAGCAAAAATTTTATTCATGTGAATATATTAATTTTGCTTTCCCATAAAATGATATAAAAATAAAAAATGGAATAGATATATATTCGAGTAGGTAAAAAACTTTTGTATGATATTAAAATACATAGTAGACAAATATGAGGAGGAGTACGGTTATCCTCCTTCTTTAATTGTTTCTTCTCCAGGAAGATTGGATTTTCTTAATACACACCAAGATTATAAAGGGCTTCCTGTAGTTTCTGTTGGCGTAAATTTAAGAACATATACCGCTGTTGTCTCATTAAAAGGGTCTAAAGTTGAAATTGTATCTGTTAACATGAAAGAGGAAGGAAAGGTGTATAGGGATAAATTTGATTTAAAAGATGTTAGGCTTATAGGTCATCCATGGTTTGGAGACTATCTTAGAGCATCATTGATAGCTTTATCCGAAAAAGGTTATAAAATTGAAGGCTTTAAAGCATTAATTTATAGTGAAGTGCCAATAGGTGGTGGTCTTGGAAGCAGCGCAGCCCTAACAGTCTCATTTATCGGAAGCATTAATGAATTATTTGGTCTTAATTTAAGTAAAAAGTATATTGCCGAAATAGCATATCATGCTGAGCATGAGATAATGGGTATCCCATGTGGTCGACTAGACCAGTACGGTTCCACCTTTGGAAAAATTTTGAAAATAGAAACAAAGCCACCATATAATGTTGAAGAATTATTTTTAGATGAAGGAATATTTGTTGTCTTAGACTCAGGAATAAAGCATAGCACAGCAGAAATTCATCCTAAAAGACAAGAAGAAATAAACTTAGGCCTAAAAATATTAACGGAAACTCAGACACCTTATACACTTCAGAAAAAGCTTGGAAAAACATACTATGAAACATTATGGGAAGAAATAAATGAAGAAGAAATCACACCGTATCTCAATAAAGTCCCGAAGAAATCAAGAAATAGAATAGAATTTACAATAAAAGAACATAAATCAACATTACTAGCATTAAAAATAATTAAAGGCGAAATCGTAGACAAAGAAACTCTTTACAATACACTGGGAAATAAATGGAAAAAACATATAGAAAACGCCTTCGCAAGCAAAAACTCCAAGCTAAAACTAATCGGTACAATAATGAACCAACAGCACGAACTGATAAGAGACCTTTACGAACTAAGTCTCCCCCAAATAGAAAAGATAATAGACTCAGTAAATAAGGCAGGAGCATTGGGAGCAAAAATTTCAGGGGCAGGACTAGGAGGATCAATAATAGCACTATCAGAAGATATGGACGTAGCTAAAAAAGTACTTAAAGAAGGAATTAAGGAGGGCGCAAAAAGGGGATGGATAACAAAAGTAGATACCGGTATTAGAAAAGAGTTAACCTAAACCACGATTTTTCAAGATTTCAGTTTTTGTATCCATCTTTTCTATTATCGAGACTATATACCCCTATATATCATTATAGTATTTCTTTTAAAAATGAATCTAGTGTTGCTCTCCAATATTTTTTAAAAGGTTCTTTAAATATCTAATGGCTTCAACTTGTAAGTCTTTGTCCATGTTATCTTTTTTTCCTAAATGTTCTGGGCATATAATTCCCCTAAAACCTATGGCCTCTAATAGTTCCAAAATTTTATTGATATCTAAATCACCTTCTGTAAGAAACACTTCCTTGTAGCCTGGATATTCTTCTATTATCCTCAAATTTCTAATATGTGCAAGAAAGATTTTATCAGAGAATAAAGTTATAGCCTCATATGGGTTGTCACCCATTAGATATATTCCTGGACAATATGTGATTCCATTGTATTGGCTAGGAATTAACTTCAAAAGTCTACTCAGACTTTTTGTATTTTTTATCATACTCCATGATCGATAGAAGGCATGATTTGCCACTTTAACGTGAGCATTTTCAGCCGTTGACATAAATATTTCATAAAATTTCTCAATTTTTCTCCAATATTCTTCTTTTTTAAACTTATTAATTGGTTCTACAACCTTAGGAAATATTACCGCAGTGTCGATTCCCACTTTACCCAGTGTCTCTAATGTTAGGCAAAAGGCTTCACGTTCTTTTTCTGAACCTGGCTCGTATAAAAGGGCGTGTTGACTTGGGCTATCTGTTATAATCATGGCTGTTATTCTAATTCCTTTCCTTTCAAAAAGTTCTTTCAACAACTTTAATTCTTCATAGTCTAAGTAACCCTTTTTAATGTAACTATTAATGGTCGAGGATGCTAAACATACATGATTAACTCCGATTTTGTGACAATAATTAAGTAATTTAATGGTATCCTTCTCATAAGAATTAATTCCAATTTCCAACTACATCTTCTCCTATAGACGTATTAATATAAAAGATTTATTATTATTCTTTTTTTAATCTTTTTAAACTTAAATGCGAATATTTAATTAGGCATAAAATATACAGTTATTAATCCCTTAATAGAAGGATATCTGTTATAAATTACTTAATTGTTGTTTTTATTTCAAACTTAAGCTTATATACTACATTAACCATAAATGGATGTGTTATATTAAATGAAGGTTTTGAATATAAAAACACATCTTCTAAATACATCCTGTGGAAAGTTAATTTCTGACTCAACTAGGATTCTTGACAGTATACAGTTAATTATCGTAAGTCTTGAAACAGGTGAAGGTATAAAGGGAATAGGCTACACCTACACTCTAAGGGGTGGTGAAGGAGTAAAAGCAATTATTGAGGAGCCAATGGTCGACGGTGACATAAACGATTACGCTGAAAAGTAGCGACTGGAGAATGGATATACCATCTAACATTTTCCAAAAACTTATTCAAAAGAAGGCAGTAGACATAATCCAGCCAGACGTTTGCAGAGTAAAGGGCATAACCGAATGGATAAAAATAGCAAAATATGCAGAAGAATATTATATACCAGTAGCACCACACTTTAACATGGAACTACACACCCACCTACTATATGCATTCCAAAATGCTATAACAGTTGAACACATGCCATAGCTAGCAAACCTATTCAAGAATCAACTAGAAATAAAAGAAGGATATGCATGTACATCAAAAAGAAAAGGACATAGCACAGAATTCAAGGATGATCTAATAAGAAATTGATAATTGAGCATTTCCCTATAATATTTTATCCACTGTATCATTGTTGTACTTACTATAACCTTAATAAAGTAGCAAAATATCATTCTTCTAAACTTAAACAAAGTATTGTTGGTCACCTTTTTGTATAAAATTTCTTTATATCATTAATTATTTTTTTGATCACAAATAAGTTTTTATATATTGTATGATATATGACATATGATGGATATGAGTGAAAAGAAAGTAAGAACAACTTTAGTACTTAGTGAAGCAGTAGTAAAGAAGCTTAAAGAAAAGAGTAAAGGAAGTATATCAAAGTTAGCCAATGAAATACTTAAAGAAGCACTTTTTCCCAAGAAAAAGAGTATGTTTGGAGAACTAAAAGGATTAGTTTCAACAAAAGATATCGTTGAGGAAGAAGCCCATGAAGAACTATATAGTTGACACATATGCATGGATATCATATTTTGAAGGAAATGAAAAATTTAAGGCTCTAATAGAAGAAAATGAGCCTCAAACACCATCAATAGTTTTGGCTGAAATAAGCAGAATATTAAAAAGAAAGAAAATATCATATATGAAGAGAAGAAAAATTTTAGATTTTATAAAAGAAAGAAGTCTTATCCTAAACCTAGATGGAGAACAAGCAGTTAAAGCAGGAGAAATCGCAGAAAAAGAAGGCCTATACCTGATAGACGGAATAATATATTCTTACGCAGATGATAACACTTATCTTTTAACTGGAGACAAACACTTTAAAGGTAAACAATTTGTTAAACTAATCGAATAAGATCTCTAAAAAGTTATAAAATATAGTTAGAAAGCAAACTAAATAAAAGGGTTTCATGTTAAAGAAATTAATAATATTCTTGGCTTACTCTTTTTCCAAAAAGTATGGTCAGTAGCTGACCCAATAGTAGAATACTTTATTGAAAGCATACTTGAAGACAGAGACACTTCCTCTTTTGTTAAGCATCAAGTGCATTTTCCAATGGTTTAACGGTTGAACACATGCCATGGTTAACTCCACTACTCAAGAACTCATTAAAAATAAAGGAAGGATACTCATTCACACCAGAAAGAGAAGGGCATGGCATAGAATTCAAGGACGAACTCATCAGAAACCAATAATTAGATACTATATCATTGTCGCAATCAAAAGTAAGAGGTTAATTTTATCATCTATATAATAAAATACTTTCCACCTTTTTACTCTCTAACTAGTCAAATAGGTAAACCTTATATTACAATAAAGTGGTAGTAATATTGGTGGTATTATGGGTAAGTATGTTACGGTTTCAGTGAAAGTTAGTGTAGAGTTGAGGGAAAAAATGAAAAAGTATGGTATAAAGCCCTCAGATGTTCTAAAGAAGGCAATAGAAGAAAGTATAAAGAAAGAGGAAATTAAAAGACTAAAGAAAGAAGTAGACTCTATAAAACAAATACTAGACAAAATTTCAGAAGAAGATATAATAAGGTCAGTAAGAGAGGATCGAGAACAAAGATGAAATACATATTTGACTCCTCATCAATATTCAAGGCAATAAAAGAAAACAGAATAGAACTACTCATAGAAGGCTGCACACTAGAATTAGCAAGATATGAGGTAGCAAACATAATATGGAAAGAACAAAACCTACACAAAAAAATAAACAGTGAAGAAGCAAAAACATTACTCAAAACAATAAAAAACATCTTAGACAAAATAGAAACATTAAAAATAGAATGCAAAGAAGAACAAATACTCGAAACAGCAAACACTACAAAAATAACCTTTTATGATGCAGCATACGCATATATAGCAAAAGAAAAAAACCTTATACTCGTTACTGAAGACGAGGCATTAAAAAATAAGATAAGCTCAAATATC
>JARVJS010000145.1 GCA_029776125.1 Nitrososphaeria archaeon | reverse complement strand
TCCTGCAAGGGGCCCAGGAAAAGCGGCAGGAGGTGGCGGTCCTTGGGCTTCCGGAAACTATATGCAAACAACGGATGGATTGAAGACCAATATTTTACAAGAATATTCGGTCATAGAAGACTACTATACTATTATGGCTCAGACAAGAAGATACATTCGGACATATTTTTTGACAGACTTGAATTTAACCATGTTATAGAGTTTGAGGGAAGATTGGAGGTTGATAAACCCACAATTCCATTAGCAGAACTATTTCTTGAAAAAATGCAGATTGTAATGTTAAACGAAAAGGATGTAATCGACACTATAATGCTTTTAAGAGAACACGAGGTTGGAGAAGGCGACAATGAGCAAATAAATGCACCCTATATTGCAAAAATGCTCGCTGTAGACTGGGGATTCTGGAAAACTGTTACACAAAACATGGAAAAAATAAAAAGTTACACTATCAATAGTTCAAAGTTAAGTGACGAAGATAAAAAAGTTGTTGTAGAAAGAATAGAAAAACTTTTGAAGAAAATAGACAGTGAAGAAAAATCATTAAGTTGGAAGCTTAGGGCTAAAGTTGGAGAAAAGAAAAAATGGTACAAGGACGTAGAAGAAGTCTATAGATAAAGAGAACATCTAGATCCAAATAAAATATTTAGGTAGTGCTAAGATGATTTTGTAAATTTAGTATCATCCCTATTTCATTCCATTTTTCTTCAATATCATCACAAAAATTTTTTACAATTTCATCACTTAAATATTGGAAGCGACCTTGGGCTCTTAGATACTCTCGGACAGGTTTTCGCGCACTTTTTTCAAGAAGATTCTTGCTTGGACCCGTAAGCTTTAGGATACCGTTCTCTATTTCATAAAGGATCCATACACCAGTCTGCACAGCTAAGCGGCCGACTTCTATAGTCTTCTCTGATGGAAAACGCCATCCTGTGGGACATGGAGCGTGCAGATGAATATATTTGAAACCTTTAATTTTTATTGCCTTCTTAACTTTTTCTATAAAGTCAGTTGGATATGCTACTGAAGCTGTTGCAACATATGGTATGTTGTGTGAAGCCATAATTTTTGGAACATCCTTTTTCCTCTCTTGCTTACCTTTTAATGTAGTTGTAGTCCAAGCGCCATATGGTGTAGCACTACTCCTCTGAATACCTGTATTTTGGTAGGCTTCATTATCATAGCATATGTACGTTATGTTCTCATTTCTTTCAGCTGCACCAGATAAGGCCTGTAATCCAATATCAGCTGTACCTCCATCCCCAGCGTAAACGATTACAGGATAATTTTTACCTCTGATTTCAAGTGCAGCAGAAATACCTGAGGCGGCAGCGGCTGATGCCGCAAATGCAATATTTAGAGTTGGAAGAATTAAGGCAGTATTTGGATATGCACCTTGTATTATTGTCATACAGCTTGCTGGGATGACGATAATTGCATTTTTTCCTACAGCTTTACCTATTAATCTGAACCCTAGGCTTGCAGGACAACCTGGACATGAAGAGTTGCCCGACAAGATATATTCTTCCCTATCTAAGTCTTTTATGTTCATAAGTTAGTCACCTCCAAATTTAGGTTAAACCATTCTGTTCCACTATCTCCTTTCTTATACGATTCAAGGGTTTTCTCGAATATTTTCACATAATCTTTCACGGTTATGTCTTTCCCTCCTAGACCCGCTAAGTAGCCTTTGATGAAGGGTCTATTTTTGGAGCTGTAAAGTGAGCTTCTTACCTTTTCTAATATTATGCCACCATTTCCTGGTGAAAGGTTTCTGTCAACAACAGCTACAGCTTCAACATTTGAGAGGATATTAGAAATTTCTTTTGCAGGGAATGGGTTTGTTAGCCTTAATCTTAAAACGCCAGCATCCACACCCCTTTTTCTTAAATATTTTGCAGCTTCTTTAGCATCGCCAGCTGAAGACCCTATTGTTAAAATTACGACTCTTGCATCATCAAACATGAACTTGTCCAATATGCCATAGCTTCTTCCAAAAATCTTATTCCATTCATTGTCAACCTCTGATACTACTTTTATAACGTTCTCCATTGAAGTATGATGCATAAACTTGAGTGCCATATGATGTGATGGATACGCAAGGTTTCCGAATGTGAACGGTTTTGACGGATCAAGTACGTATGGAATATTGGACCTTGGTGGCAAAAATTTTTTAACCAAATCCATTTCTGGAACATCTACAGGTTCGGAAATGTGAGATAATGTGAAAGCGTCAAGGCCAACCATTACTGGCAATAGAACACGTTCGTCTTCAGCTATCCTGTATGCTTGCACTACAGTATCAAGTAATTCTTGATTAGATTCTGCAAAAAACTGGACCCACCCATAGTCTCTTACAAGAAGAAAGTCAGTATGTTCGTTCCAGATGTTCCAGGGTGGACCAAGAGTTCTACAGACAACTGGCATAACTATAGGAAGTCTTGCAGCTGAAGCCCAATAGACCATTTCACTCATATAAAGTAGCCCATGGGAGGATGTTGCTGTAAATGTTCTTGCACCAGCGGAAGATGCGCCTATACAGACAGCCATAGCACTATGCTCCGATTCTACACGAACATACTTTGCCTTCAATTGTCCCGTTTCAACAAATTCTGCAAGCTTTTCTACGATTTGAGTTTGTGGCGTTATAGGGTATGCTGAAATTACTTCAACATTAGATAATAGTGCAGCATAAGCTACTGAATGATTTCCGGTTAAAACTCGAATCATATTTTTCACTCCTCAACCATCATTATAGCTCTTGCTGGACACTCGTTCGCGCAAACACCGCAACCCTTACAATATTCGTAATCGATTTCTATACTATCATCCTCTTTTCTTAAAATTGTTCCTTCAGGACAATATATCCAGCATATTAGACACTTTACACACTTTTGCCTATCAAGAATGGGTTTCCTGATACGCCATACTCCAGTCTTTCCAGCAACACCCTTTGATGGAAAAGATATTGCAGCAACCCTTTTCATAAGAAGGACGCCTCCTCATAAGCCCTTCTTGCAGCCTCAGCATTTATTGCTCCAATTCTTCCAGACCAATTGTTTCTAATAGCATTCATGACACTTTCTATTGTTACTATCGGAACGGCTTTTATGATAGCACCTAGCATTGCAGTATTTACTATAACCCATCCCGCTACAGATAATCCTAATGAAACTGCAATCTTAGTTGCATCAACAATACATGTTCTGAATTTTTTTAATGATTCCTTTGGAAATGATCTTGAAGAATTTATTATCAATGTGCCATCTTCTTTAAGACCATCTGTAACATCTACAACATCCAATATTTTTTTATCTAGAACTACAACAATGTTTGGTTCGGTTATGGGAGAGTGTATAAAATGTTTTTCTTCTGATATTCTAGCATATGCTGTTACTGGAGCGCCTCTTCTTTCAGCACCAAAGAATGGAAAAGATTGACCCCATTTGCCTTCGGTTACAGCAGCTTTAACTAAAAGTTCAGCAGCGGTTACTGCACCCTGGCCTCCTCTACCATGGAACCTTATTTCATAAATCATAATTGTTCACTTTATATTATTTAATTTAATGATATAAAAGGTTTTATTTAAAAAGGAAAATTTTATATAAAATACATATCTTTTCAACTTATGGTGCAGTATATTGGTTGCAATAAAGGTGTGCGAAGACGTTTTTTGGGTAGGCGTTGACGATAAAAGGGATATCTTGTTTGAAGGATTATGGCCTATTCCTTATGGTGTATCATATAATTCTTATATTGTTAAGGGTTCTGAAAAGATAGCGTTAATAGATACTGTTGACAAATTTTATGCAAACGAATTTTTATCCAATATAGAGGAGACTGTTAAACTTTCTGAAATAGATTACATAATCCTAAATCACCTTGAACCAGACCATAGCGGTGCTCTTGAAGAAGTAATAAAGAAGGCCACTAAAGCGAAAATTGTGAGTTCACAAATGGGTATTAATTTTGCAAGATCATATTATGGAGAAAATTTTGAAACCTTATCCGTTAAAGATGGTGACGTCCTAAATTTAGGTGGACATACTTTAAAATTTATTACAGCACCTTGGCTACATTGGCCGGAGACAATCTTCACATACCGAAGGCCCCAAGAAGCACTTTTTTCGGGTGACGCTTTTGGAACATTTGGTGCACTTAATGGAAATATCTTCGACGATGAAATAGATGTTAGAAAATATGAAAGTGAAATGAAAAGATATTTTGCGGACATTGTTTCACATTATTCACAGTTCGTGCTTAAGGCTGCAGAGAAAATAAAGAGTTTACCAATAAAAATCCTTTGCACAACCCATGGGCCAGTTTACAGGAAAGAACCAAATTATCCTATAGAATTATATCTTAAATGGAGTAGTGGAGTTGATGAAAGAAAGGTTTTAATCGTTTACGGAAGCATGTACGAACATACTGCAGAGATTGCAGAATATTTAGAAGAAAAACTCAAACAAAAGGGAATTACTGTAAAATCTTTTAACTTGTGCAAGGTGCATCCAAGCTTCATTTTACCCGAACTCATAGACTCGAAGGCTATATTACTTGGCTCACCCACATATGAAGCCGCAACATATCCGCCAGTCTCAAACTTTCTAGAATATGTTAGAATCAAAAATGTTAGGCCAAAAACATTCGGAATATTTGTAAACTATACTTGGGGCAGCAACATTATTGAACAACTAAAAAACAAGTTAAATGAGATTGGAATGAAGGTAATAGAACCCACACTTTTTATTAAAGGAAAATTAACTGATGAAGATAAAAAGAAAGCTGAAAGCTTAGTTGAAAACGTAACCAAAATAGTATGATATAAGAGAATAGGAGCATAATATAAACGCTGTTTTTTAGAAAACAATATATAACTCAATAGCACCGGTTATGTCGATTTATATGAAGATGCCAGCTATGGAAGCTGCTGTAAAAATATTGGAGGACGAAGGTGTGGAAGTAATCTTTGGAATTCCTGGTGCCGGAATACTGCCATTCTATAAGGCTCTGGCAAACTCTAAGAAGATAAAGCATTATACTGTGAGACATGAGGAAGGTGGTGTGCATGCTGCTGACGGCTATGCTAGGGCGAGTGGGAAGGTTGGAGTTTGTGTAGGCACGTCTGGGCCTGCTGGAACAAATATGGTGACTGGACTTTATGCTGCAAAAGTTGATGCAATACCAATTGTTGCGATAACAGGCCAAAATGTTAGGGCACAGCTTGGAAAGGATGCTTTTCAGGCTACTGAAATTGCTGAAATAGTTAAGCCTATAACAAAGAAGAGCTGGTGTGTAATGGAGCCATCTCATATTCCAATGATCTTTCGTGAAGCGTTTAGAATTGCTAGAGAAGGTAGACCTGGTCCAGTTCTTATCGACCTGCCCTTGGATGTTCAAAGAGCTGAAATAGAATATGACCCAGAAGGTGACCGTTCACTTGAGGTGTTTAAGCCTAGGCCTAGCTGGAGACAAATTAGAAAGGCTGTTGACATGATACTTGCAGCTGAAAGACCGTTGTTCCTGATGGGTGGTGGAGTGATTATAGCTGATGCAACAAGAGAGTTTATTGAGCTTGCAGAATTTTTGCAGGTGCCTATTGTTACGAGCTTGATGGGTAAGGGTGGTGTACCAGCGGATCATCCACTATATGCTGGCCAAGTGGGAGTAATATGTAATACACCTTTAGGGAATAAGGTGTTTTTGGAATCAGACCTAGTATTTGCTGTAGGATGCAGGTTCTCCGATAGGCATACGGGGGATTTAGAAGTATATCGTAGGGGAAGAAAGTTCATTCACGTGGACATCGAGCCAACTCAAATCGGAAGAATATTTTCACCAGATCTTGGTATTGTTGGTGATGCAAAAATAACCTTGCAGATGATGCTTGAAGAAGTAAAGCGTAGGGCTGAAGAAATTTCACCCAATCCAGGACATTCTGTCCTATTATCAATTGTTCAACAGAGAAAATCTTCGGAGTGGGTTAAGAATATTCCAGAACTTCGTGTTAAGATGGCTAGGAAAATGGATTATGAACAAATTCCTATAAAGCCGCAGAGAGTGATGAAGGAAATAAACGAGTTCTTTCCAAGAGACACGATATTTGTTACTACGATAGGTTTGAATCAGATATGGTCTTCTCAAATGCAAGAAATATTCTATCCAAGACACTATCTTGTACCTGGTGGTGCTGGACCACTAGGTTGGGATCTTCCTGCAGCGATTGGTGCAAAAATCGCTAGACCAGATAAGCTTGTGGTTGCAGTAACTGGAGACTATGGCTTCGGCTTCTGTTGTGAAGAGTTCGCGGTCGCATGTCAGTACAATATACCCTTCATTATAATCATAATAAATAATGGATACCTTTCGTTAATTAGACAGCAGGAAAAGTACCTCTATAACTTTGAGTTCGCGGTTGATATATGGTACGATGGACAGATGGCGGATTTTGTAAAGTTTGCTGAAGCATTTGGTGCAGCAGGTAAGAGAGTTACAAGGATAGAGGAGATAAAGGAGGCATTCAAGTGGGCTGTAGAATATTCTGAAACAAAAAGAAGACCTGCAGTAGTTGACATTATTGTAGACA
>JARVJS010000094.1 GCA_029776125.1 Nitrososphaeria archaeon | reverse complement strand
TTTGTAGGAAAAGTTTCACCATAGCTTAAAATTGTAAAAAGCACACCTAGCTTACCATTACAGACATAAAACAGTGGCAAAACCGATTCTTCATAAAACATTTTATAGGTTGCAACCCTAACAATGCTGCCGACATCCTCTAATTCTACTAGAGAATTCTTTTTGAAAGGAAAAGTTTTATGCTTAAACCAGTTTGCAGGAGGATTCTTTAAAAAAATTACTGGAGCATATATGTATGACGCATTCTGGACCGTTGAAAAGAAGTCAGCAATTTCTGTACCATACATATTCTTGTATCCAATATAAGAGGCAATCTTTTCCGTAACAGCATATATGTAATCAATTTTTTTATCATCCACCTGATACTGGACAAAAATGTGCCAATAGTTACCCATATTAAATGCAAATACTGGATGTGGAACATGCTCGAAAGCGCAAACTAGTCTTGCAAAATCTTTGATCGAAGACAATTCAAAGACCATGATTAGCCACTGAATCCTCTGCAGACCCCAATAAAAAATTTTAAACAACACTGAACATAGAGGGCTGAGCATGCAGAGAATACAAAAAATTTTGGCACATACAAATAAAGCGCTTGAAGCTATAAAAAGTTTAGAAAAGAATGTTATTTCAAGAAACTCGTTGCTAGAATTTGATAACCTAATATGGGAAGCGTACAGGAACTGTGAGGCAGCGATATTTTTAATAAAAATAGAGATGAAATCTGTTGACGAATTGGATGACTCAAAACTATCGTTTGACCAAAATTACATAGACTATAATATATTCATCGCAGAAGAAAATGTCGGTAAAGCGATATCATTCATAGAAAATGGAAGGCTTAGAGAGGCTTTAAACGAACTTAGAAATGGCAGAAATATTCTGGCAGAACTTTTTGCACAAGCAAGAAAAGAGAAAATTAATAGGATACGAGCAAATTTTAAACTTAAAAACGCTAATGTTTAAAAAACTTTTATGCAATAGATTATCTGGGAAACAGGTGTGCTCAATTTGGACAGGAAGTTTTGGATTGCAAAAGAAGATGAGATTAAAAATGCTGAAACGACGGACGTCTATTTTTCTTACACAAAAAAAGTTTTGGAAAAGTATGGATTACATAGGAAAGTTATAATGGAAGTTTATGCAAGAAACCTTCCATTCGAAGGAAACTGGGGTGTACTCTTGGGTGTCCATGATTGTATAAAGTTGTTGGAAGGGTTACCTGTCAACGTTAAAAGTATGCAGGAGGGAGAAATATTTCAAGTGAACCCAAAGTCTATCGTATACGAGCCTGTAATGCAAATTGAATGCTATTATGATGATTTCTGCCTATATGAAAATCCCCTACTGGGACTTCTAGCAGAAAATACGGGTATAGCGTCGAAAGCGGCAAGATATAGACTTATAGCGGGAAACAAGATACTATTTAGTTTCGGTTCAAGAAGAATACATCCTGTCCTAGCACCGGCTTCAGAGAGGGCAATATATATTGCAGGTTTTGATGGAGTCTCAAATATGCTTGCAGCAAAGTTGATAGGAGTAAAACCTGTTGGGACAATGCCTCATGCACTAATACAAGTTTTTGAGGATCAGAAGAAGGCTTGGAAAGCATTCGATGATACACTACCAAATGATGTACCACGAATAGCCTTAATCGACACCTTTTACGATGAGAAAGCAGAAGCAATAATGGCTTTAGAAACATTAGGGGAAAAACTTGCTGGTGTAAGACTGGATACACCACGTTCTAGAAGAGGAGAATGGCGGAAGATAATTGAGGAGGTTAGGTGGGAGTTAAATGTTAGAGGGGGAAGTAATGTTAAAATATTTGTCAGTGGAAGCATAGATGAGAAAATCATTCGGGAACTTAGTGATTTAGTAGACGGTTTTGGTATAGGTGCTTCTGTGAGTGCAGCACCGCCAGTGGATTTTAGTGCGAAAATTGTTGCAGTCGAAGTTGATGGAAAAATGAAGCCCATAGCTAAAAGAGGAGATATCGGTGGAGCTAAAAATGTTTTCAGAGACTGGGAAACGTTCACAGACTATGTTACAATAAAAGAAGGCAAGCCTCCTGCAGAAAAATTTGTACCACTACTTGAGGATGTTATTGTCGATGGAAGAGTAGTTATAGAGTTTGAGGATACAAAGAGTATAAGAGATAGAGTTTTAAAGAAGATTGCTAGACTAAGAGAAGTTGAGCCAAAGATGGTTTATAGGATATAGTTTCTGTACCAGCTATGATGGTGTATAAAGATTTTGAAAAAGTTTTTTGAGACATCATTAATAATAGTTTTTGGAGCCCTTTATGCAGTTGTAGGATACTTCACATTCTTTGGAATAAATTTTTATGGAGTAAGATTTTGGCCTGCTGTCGTGATTCCAGCTACAGCAGCAGTCTTATTTGGCGAAAAAGTTGGAGGATTTTCAGCGGCTTTAGGAATATTTGTTTCAGACGTTCTCGCACATGGGATGGCAATATTAAGTCTAACCGTTGGCGTACCATCAAATTTTATCGCATTCTATATTATTGGAAAGTTTTGTAGAAAATACAGTTTAAGAAGATATTTTGCTTCATCAACATTAGGATTATTGGCTGGTTCATTTATGATAGGAATAGGACTATTTTTATGGAGTCAAGCCTTTCCTTTACCCTTCAACACAAAAATCACCCCCCTAGCTCTAGAGGCAATATTTTCTATCTCACTCTGGACGTTCTTTTCTGAAATACCCTTTCTATACATATTAGTACCACCAATAGTAAAGGCAATAAAGGGAAGAGTGGAGGGAATAATTTGATGCTTGTAGCAGGACTAGACATTGGTGGAAGTGTTACAAAGGGAGTCCTTATGGATGGTGATAGTATTTTAGCCCACTCAGAGGTTCAGGCGTCAGATTCAATAACATCAGCATTAGGATGCCTTGGAAGATTGTTGGCTGATACGAGCATGAAGATTAGAGACTTAGGTAAAGTGGCACTAACAGGTTCGGTTACAAGAAGATTAAAGTTGGATATGATTGAAGTAGACTACAAGATTGTTGATGAAATAGAGGCGATAGGATTAGGTGGACTACATCTTTCAGGAAAAAAGGAGGCGATAGTTGTTAGCGTTGGAACAGGTACAGCAATAGTATATGCTAGAATGAATGCAAACGGACATCATGTTGAACATTTGGGTGGAACAGGAGTTGGAGGGGGGACTATAGCAGGTTTAGGAAAACTTCTGCTCAAAAAAGAATATCCTTCAAGCATCTTCAGGGAAGCTCTAGGAGGTGAACTTTCAAGAGTTAATTTACAGGTTAAAGACATAGTTGGGGGACCAATAGGAAGAATTCCCGCAGAGGCAACAGCGTCAAATTTTGGAAAAGTTGGAGACGATACAAGGCCAGAGGATATCGCTTTAGGATTAATTACAATGATTGCAGAAGTTGTTGCTACAGTAGCATATTTTGCTGCAAAACAGAAAGGGTTAGAGGAGAGCATAATATTTGTTGGAAAACTGCCTTCACAAGAAATCTTCTCAAACAGACTTTTGGATACTTTATCTATTCTTGGTGGAAGAGCAGTTATACCAAAAAACGCAGAATATGCCACAGCAATAGGCGCTGCAAAATCATTAAGAAAGCTTTAGGATAATATTGTTTGCTTATATTTTTCAATATCGTCATAAACAATGTTTCCCACAACAATAGTCGCATACTTGCCCATAATTTCAGCCTTTTCCCTACTATCTATTCCACCACCATAGAACAGATGGGAATTTACCACATTCTCTTTAACTGCCCTAACAACATTAGGGTCGCCAAATCGCCCACTATATTCAATGTATACGATTGGAGCATGCATAATTCTATCAGCAAAAACAGCATGTGATACAATTTGCTCTAAAGTCAGGTCAGTAATACTTTTCGTTAATTTAGCTACAGCACATTCTGGATTAAGAACAATATAGGCTTCTATAACAATCTTTTCCCAAGGAATCTTTTTAAAGTCTCCGAAAATATTTTTCATGTTATTAATCCAAGAAATATGTGCACCACCAGACCACCACTTCTCTTGAGTATTCAAGATCAGGGGGACAAAAAAGTAATCGAATGTGAAATCGACAGCTTCAGACTTTGATGGCTCAAGAAGTATTGGAATATTTGCACCTTCGAGCTTACTTTTAAGACGCTTAACCTTATCCAAGGTTATACCTTGAGTCCCACCAACCAATATAGCGTCAGTACCATTCTGGAGCACAGCCTTGATTATTTCTTCAGTATTATTTTTGTCAGGATCAAGCTTTGTAACATGCCTCCACTTTTTCCATGGACAATCAAGTCGGTACATAGTTTCACGCTCACACCAAATATTTTTAAATAGTTAAACTTTTAAACTTATTTAACAAGATAACCAAAGTATTTTGGTCAACGGTCATAATCATGGAAAAAAATGGTATAATATTACCAGACAAGGTGAGGAAAGAGTTAGAAGATACTGGAATATCTCTTAGAGGAAAGTTTTCATCAATCTGCATATACTGTAGGGGGGGAAGGAATTTATGCGGGAAGACAGTATGTCCAATAACATTAAAGGCTTTGGCCCTCATTAAAATTTCTAAACCTATAAAGATACAGAATATTTACGGGTCATCACCACCATCAGTCTTTGTTGGAAGATTTGGATACCCCAAAGTTTACGTTGGCCCAATGGTGCCACCATTTTCAGGAGACACAGTCTTAATGGACTTGCCTGAAGCTTGGATCGGTACCCCAGTAGAAAAGATTGTAGAATACAGGTACACACTTCTTAGAGGAAAAAGTATAGCTTCTATAAACGATGCTTGGAAAGGAAACCGTTTAATAGAATCATTACATGAGCTTGCATTAAGTGAGAGACCAGTCGATTCTGAGGTAGAGTTTGAGAAACCACCTTCAGGAAACATTTACTTAGATGACAATTCTCAACCTTTTGGACCAAGTGCGCCAATGAAAAGGTTCAAAGTTTACAGTATACCTTCATCAAATAGGAAAATAGAAAAATGCTATTATGATACTGACCTACTCTCGTATAAGGCTGTCTGGGAGCTATACAATTCTGGAGTAGAAGTGAGTAAAATCCAGAGAGCATTTAGTGTAGGAATGTTTGGCATAAAAAAGAATAGAAAATTGGTTCCAACAAGATGGAGCATAACAGCAGTAGATAGTATAATTTCAGCACAACTAATAGAAAGAATTAAGTCCTATGATACCATAGACAAGTATCTAGTTTACAACTATAATTACATGAATAACATATTTGTAGCATTACTTTTGCCTCAAAAATGGAGTTTTGAGTGGATGGAGGCATGGTTTCCAGGCACATTTTGGAACCAGAACACACTTCAGATAGATATTGGAGGAGACTTTGAAGGATACTGGGGAAGAACAACTTACCCAAGCATCGGAGGATGCTATTTCGCCTCAAGACTGGCTACAGTAGAATTTTTGGAAAGGATAAGAAGACAGGCTACAGCACTAGTTTTAAGAGAAATACATCCAGAATTTCCTCTACCTCTAGGAGTATGGTTTGTTAGAGAATGTGTTAGAAGAATGTTCACACAGAAACCTAAAGTTTTTGAAGACTTAAAAAGTGCATTAAACGGACTTTCAAATTCATTAACTGTTCCATTAAAAAATTGGATAGAGAAAAGCGAGATTTTGAGGGAAAGCCTTTTCCAGAGAAAGATAACAGAATATTAGCCTAAGTCTTCCCTAAAAAGAAGTTCTTTCCCACTAAATAAGTTGACCTTAAGCTTACTTAGGTTCACTAGACAGTTTACAAAAGACCTTAAAGTCGAATAAACAAGATAATATTCTACCAGACTATTAATATTTACAGAAAGAGTTTTTAAGACATTAGAAAAGACTTCTGAAACAGTTAAACCTTTACAATATTTTAGAATACAGTCAAATATATCGTTTATTACCTTAACATTGAATTCTAGAAGGTTTAAAATATCATTCTTATTGAAAACGCCAGCATGATAGAGAACAAAATGTTTAGCCTCAAAATTTTTAATCTTTTCAATAGAAGATAAAGTGTCCATTGGATTATAAAGAAATGGGACACCATACTTTTCAACTGTCTCTTTCGGGAAGACAGAGTCTCCTAAAAAGAGGACGTCACCAGCGAGAACACCATAATGGTTTATACTATGTCCAGGAAGAGGAACAGGAACAGTGCCAAAATCGTGGAGAAGACGAACATCATCTTCTAAAATAGCATCAACTTTACATGATTCACCAAAAATAAGCTTGTTTAACAAAAAATTTGGTGGAACCGCAGCCTGTGAAAATGAGGTGGCTTCTAAAATCGGATTTTCGATAAAACAGGCTTCAATCTTTGGTGCGACAATGATGGCGCCAGTCCTTCTTTTAATGAATGATGCACCACCATAATGGTCTGCGTGAGAATGTGTTAAGAAGATCATTTTAACCGCATACCCTCTATTTTCGACTTCGTGAACAATCTTTCTACCAACATTTTCGTCTATTCCAGAATCTATTAAAAGCATTTCATTACCATTTATCTTGAAGCCAACCTTTGTCCTAAAATCAAAGAAACCAGTAGTATCATTAACATATTTTAGTAAGGACATGAGTACAGGTATATTAATAGCATAGATATAGATATTAAGAGTACACTAAAAAACCTGGCAGGCAAATAAA
>JARVJS010000026.1 GCA_029776125.1 Nitrososphaeria archaeon | reverse complement strand
CTGTAAAGCTTCTAACGTGAAGTTTGCATTATGTGGTGTTACTATTACATTTTCTAGTGTAAGTAGAGGATTTTTCGGATTTATTGGCTCTTCTTCAAAAACGTCTAAGGCTGCTCCAGCTATCCATTTCTCCTTTAATGCCTCATATAATGCCTTTTCATCTACAACCGCCCCTCTTGAAGTATTTATAAGGTACGCGGTATTCTTCATAAGCTTTAATTTGTCACGGTTTATCAAATGCTTGGTTTCGGGTGTTAATGAGACATGTAGGGTTACAATATCTGCTGTTTTTAATAGCTCATCTAATTTTACAGGAATCGCATCAAATCTTCTGACATCTTCCTCTGAAACATAAGGGTCGTATACTAATATTTTTACATCAAATCCCCTAAGCTTTTTTGCAACCCTTTTACCTATTCCCCCAAAACCTATGATTCCAACCGTTTTACCCATTAATTCATAGCCCAAGATTCTATTCCATCCACCATTAACTGTAATATTATGGAGTTTAGGTATCATTCTCATAATGTTTAAAATTAGTGCTATAGTATATTCTGCAACAGAATCTGAGTTAGCCTGTGGAGTGTAGGTTACAATTATTCCCTTTTCTGTTGCAGCCTCAATATCTATGTTATCTATACCTACACCATGTCTCGCAATAATCTTTAATCTAACTGCATGGTTTATAATTTCCCTGTTTATTTTCTCGTTTCCTACCACGATACCATCAAAATTTTTCACTATATCAATTATTTCCTTCTGTTCTTTAACGCTTTTAATTTCGACTTCAGAAAATGATTTTAAAATCTCTAGTGCCTGTTTGCAATATTGTCCAAAAGATTTTGATATGACACATATTTTCGGCTTGTTTGACATTTCCATCACAAAAAATGTCAGAGAATAAAATATAAGTTTTAAGATTATTGTTGTTAAAAATTAGTTGAGGTAAAAATCATATATGTAAATGTGAGTCCACGTTATATAACTTTTGTTTGATTTAACGGTCTAACTTTTACAACGTCAGAATTTAGTAATGCTGGAGGGATTTCGCCCTTTAGAACTGAAATCAAATTATTTATTGCCAAATTCAGCATAGCTGTTCTTGTCTCAATCGACGCTGAACCTCTATGGGGTGATAAGACAACGTTTTCCATATCCAATAGTTCACTGTCTAGTGGAAGTGGTTCGGTTTCAAAAACATCTAATCCAGCGCCCATTATCCATCCTTCTTTTAATGCCTTAATCAGTGCTTTTTCATCAATTACCGCCCCTCTTGAAGTATTAACTATTATTGCATCCCTTTTCATCAACCTAAGTTTGCTTTCATCTATTAAATGATAGGTTTCTTTTTGAAGTGGAACATGTACACTTACAACATCAGCATTCTTGAGAAGTGTTTCAAGGTCGCAGTATTGGAAGTCAAGTTTGTCTGCGTCAGAGGGTTTTACAATATCATAATATATTACATTCATTCCAAAGCACCTTCCTATTTCAGCCACCCTTCTACCAATTCTTCCCAGACCAATTATCCCTAAGGTCTTTCCTTTAAGATCCCTTCCTAAAGGCTCCTTATAAATACCCTTAACCCATTTTCTTGCTCTAACAATACGTTCAGCTTCAGAAATTCTCTTATAGGTCGAAAGAATAAGTCCCCAAGTTACTTCGGCTACACAATCACTTAGCACACCTGGAGTGTAGCAGACGTATATTCCTCTCCTTGTAGCTTCAGTGACGTCTATATGATCATAGCCTACACTATATGTGCTTACAACCATTAAATTAGGTGCGTGTTCAAAAAGTTCTTTGTCAACTTTTATATGAGGTGCAGTGAGTAAACCGACTTTATCCTTAAGACTATTCAATAAGTTTACTCTATCCTTTATTAGATCAGGTCCACCCTCAACTATAAAATATTCTTTTAGCTTTTCAAGAGCATTTGAGGGTAATTCTAGTGTGGTTAAAATTTTGGGTTTCATAGGCATGAATACGAATATTTCTCTTAATAAACATTAAATTTAACGAAAATATAAGCAGTGAAGGAATTCATTATTAGACTATACCGTATGCAATGTAATCGTTTAGATTTTCGATATCATATAATTTTTTTAAAGTGATTTCCTCGAATATGGATTTGAATTCATCAATTCTATATTTCCTTTTTAATCCACTTGCAATTATATGTGCTCCCTTTTTGGACACTCTTTTAATCTCCTGTAAAGTCATTTTCGGATTAGGTAAATTTTGGATTAATGTTATAGCGAATGTGGTCTCAAAAATTTTGCTACGAAGCGGAAGATTGTCTGCATCCGCCTGAACAAGTAATACATTTGGTTCATCCTTAAACTCCTTCCATATTTTCTTTAACATTTTTTCAGAAATATCTACTTCAACGAATACCTTATTTTTATCATATATTTTTTCTAAAAGAAGGCCTGTTCCACATCCAATATCTAAAATTATGTTCTTATCTTTTAAGTCAAATTCTTTAAGTACAAAATCTATTTTTCTTCGTTGTTCCTCTCCATAGAGTTCGTCATAGCCTTTTGCGAGTGCATTATAATGTTCCATACTGCTAATTTTCCATTCTGAAATATCTGATAACTTTGCATCGTCTATCATTTGCATTGTCACGTTAGAATTTTATCGACTATTTTTTCTAGTTCTCTTGAAACTTTTGTTGTTAGAATCATTTGAGGTTTTCCAAAACATCTTTCTAGTTTAGGGTCAAATGGAATTTCCCCTAAAAATTTTGTTTTTGCCCCATCAAGTTTTTCCATAATAGTATGTGTTTGCTCAGATTTCATATTTTCTATTACTCCAATGATTTCAATATTTAAAATGTTTAGTGCGTCAATAAGTTTTTTGGCCGTTGAAAGGGAGAGAATAGATGATGTTGTAACAATAATGAATTTAACTTTTTTTATGTAACGTATAACGTCTAAGGTTGCATCATTTATCCCAGGAGGCATATCTAAAATTAGGTAATCCAATTTATCCCATTTTGTAATTGCCAAAATTTCTATAAAAGAGTCCGAAAAGTCCTGTCCCCTTAATGAAAGGGCTTTATCTTTAGAAAAATACACTATTGACATAAATTTTATGTTCTCAAATGTGGGTGGAACAATACCCTCCTTCTCTTGGGGGAATAATCCTTTTGCACCCAAAATCAAGTGTGTTGATGGACTCGTAAAATCTAGATCCATGAGCCCAACTCTATAGCCTTTTTTTGCTAAAAGTAGGGCTAATAGTGAAGCTATAACGCTTTTTCCTACACCACCCTTTCCACTTGAAACTGCAATAATATTATTTACTTTAGAAAGTCTATGTTCTATGACCTTTATTCTAGGATCTTGCATCATTTTACTCCACTCACACTTTCGATATACATCCTTCTACCTTCTACAAATTCGAAATCTTGAGCTCCACAGCTAGGGCATTTTATAAAGGAATGTGCAACTTCTGGCACAAAATGTATTGCTTCAGCCACCTCTTCCTCAAGTTTATTTTTGTCAAAGTTCCAAACGTGTTCACAAATTCTACACTTCAATTTCGCCTTAATTGGTTCTATTCTAAATTCTGTTTTCTCTAACTTTCCTCTCCTTAGTTGTGTGAGTGCAAATTTTATTGTCTCTAAGTCAACTTGCTGTAGTTCTCCAACTTTTACATCAACTCTCGTAACTTCTTTGAACTTTTCTCTTTCAGCAATTTCTGTCACTGTATATATTATTGCTTCAGCTAAAGCCCATTCATGCATACTTGCCAGTTTTAATATAAAGATTTTAAATGTTTTTAGTATTTATGTAATCAAAATTATCCATTTATGTTACGCAGGCTTTCAAGAATATTGTACATGTTCTGGTATGATTTTGTATATTCTGGGTTAATCTTTTCAATCTTGCTTTTAATGTTCATCATTCTTTTTGTGAGCATCTCAGTATCCTTTTTTCTAACTATATTTACCCATTGTTCTAATTTTTCTAAAAGTTTTACTCCCATTTTTTCAGCTTCTGGAATGCTTGTGTGGAGTGTTGCATAAAATTCAGGGTCTTCTAGTGCGATTGATTCCGCTAATGTTATAAGTAGCTTATAGCTTGTGCCTGAAATCTTCTTTGCTTCATCATAAAATTTGTATTCTACTAGAGTATCGCATACGAGTAGGCCTACTATGTGTGGTAAGTAAAGTACTATAGACATAAGCTTATCATGTTTCTTTGGGCTCATAATATGGACGTTGGCTCCTTTTTCTTCTAGCCACTTTTTAAATTCTTGAGCAAATCTTTTTTCTCTATATTTTACAGGCGTTAATACGATATTATGTCCACTTATACTTTTTGCGCCTGGGCCAAATAGTGGGTGCATTCCTAATGTTGTGCCAAATCTTATGTGCTTATGCATAATTTTAACCGGTTTTTCTTTAAGAGAACAGATATCTAGTACAACTTGTTCTTGGCCAATATAGGGGCTTATTGATTTTATTGCTTCTTCGAAATTATTTAGTGGTACGGCAACCATTATTCTATCAACATTTCTTACAATACTATAGTCTTTGGTAGGATTAATTCCAAGCTCATCTTTTAATGTAGAAAACTTTCTCTCATTCTTCTCAATAACTTCGACTGTGTATCCTTCGTTAAGAAAAAATCTAATAAACCATCTTCCCATTTTCCCAGCGCCAATCACGGCAATCTTCAATATTCTACTCACCTAACTTAAACAAGGATTTATAATATTTTGTACGATGTTTGAAAAACCTTTTATTATATTTATTTCTAATGTTTTTGTGCTGTTTAACATCAGCCATTCTAACAATTACGTAAATATTAATGTTTATTCATATTTTTTGGAAAAAATTAAATACTTGTTAAAGGTCGCAAACAATCCATCCGTTTATGAAATTTTATGAGTAAATCTTATAATATCCATATGCCCTTCTGAGCAGTTTCAAAATAGATATGTTTAAATAGTAGTCTAACTCATCTAAAACCTGCCCCCTCTGTTCAGGAAGCATGGCTTCCTATGAGGGTAGGTTGATAAAATGTGAGAAATGCGGCTTAATCTTGGATAGAGACGTTATAGCAGTATTGAACCTTCAGATGCGGGGAGAAGGGTTCACCCCGAGAGCCCTTGATGAGTTAATCGAGGGGGAAGGATTAGGTAACAAAAAATTACTTATAACTACCTAATTCAGAACCCGTTTCCAACACGATCTCCTCAGAACTTGTTGGCGGCCACAGCCCTAAACTTTTTGCAACGGATACAGGTACTAGCAGCTGAGGGTAAGCTGCTTCATAACCACTATTTAATAGTGCAATAACCTCAATAGTATTCATGACCTTAACTTTTAGCTTTAACCTTACCGCCATAACTAACGACCTTAATCCTGCCAACCTTTATCCTAGGCACAAATTTTATCCTGCCAACAAATATTTTTACGTTTTCCTCAGCCCTGTTCATCCCTTAAAGGATACATTTATCCTTCTTAATATAATTTTTGAATCTAATATCTAAATATCCCTTTTCAATCCCGTCATCAATTCCAGTCTTCCATGCGGCTTAAATAAAGGGTGATGAATTTTTAGAATTAAAGTTTTAAAATTGTTTCACCATTTTTTCACTACATACCTAATATTTTTTGTTAGGAATGTTTGATCGAGGGCCGTGAAGCTACTAAATGATTGATGATATCAACTCATGTTAAATCTTTTAGGTCAAACACAATATAACCTTCTTTCCTTAACTTTTCTTTATTTTCTATTTCTTTGGCGATTACACCAAAATGTTCAGTTCTTTTATCCCTAAACCATCTAATCTCCTTACATACTTTTTTAATCCAGTCGATTATTTTTAGGACTTCCTCTTCTCTTAACCTTGACCATTTAACTTCAAGAAAAGCTGCCTGTTTATCTTTTTCGTTTACTGCAACAAGGTCTATTTCTCTATCCTTATACCACCATTTACCAATTTTAGTGATGTTAAATGGAAGTATCCTTTTTTTGTAGAGAAGCTGCTGCACTATCTTTTCGAAGACTATTCCAACATATGAATTAAAGTTGTTTTTGAAATTCTCTACAGCAATCTCTTGCATACCACTTTCTATTTCAGCCTGGAAAGGTGAAACAAATCTGAACCAAAAGTTAAAGTAATTATCGTCTATAACGTATAGGCCTCTTTTAACCCTTTTAGGTGAAAAGATGGGCACTATTCTTTTTACAATTCCTAGAGAAGATAAAACCTTAAGGTAGAAGAAGACGTCCTTAGGCTGTATGAATGCATAATCGGCTATTTCATTTATCCTATTATATCCGAGCCCTATTGCTTCTAAAACTTGAATGTATGTTGAATAGTCTCTCAGTTCATCAGAAAGTAGTCTTAAAGCGTCTTCAAATAGAAAAGATGATGGGTCAAAGAAGTTTCTTACAATTTCTTCTTCAACATCCTTTCCACTAAAAAATTCCAGATATTTTGCAACACCATTTGTGATGGAGTAAATTTTTACTATATCTTCATATGGCGTGTTTTGGAACCATAGTTTTAGAGTTAAGAAGTCAAATGGTTCAACTTTAATATATCTTGTGGCACGCCCATAGAGAGGCGATTTATAGCCTAGCACGCGTGTCTCCATCATACTTACACTTGAACCACATAGTATCAACATAGTGTTACTTCCCTTTAACTTTTCATCTACAATTTCTTGAAAATCTGAGAGTATGCCTGAATCCCTTCTTACAAGATATCCGAACTCGTCTATAACTATTATAGTCTTCTCCCTCATTTTACTTAATATTGCGTCAAATGCATCTTGAAAACTGTTAAATGTAACTGATGGTATGTTTAATCCTACCTTTTCCAAAAAGGGGTTGATGAAAAAG
>JARVJS010000163.1 GCA_029776125.1 Nitrososphaeria archaeon | reverse complement strand
CAGGGGCGAAATGCGTCGGTAAGTTCCGGTCGCTCCTTCGGCGGTTTCCTCACCTCGGACTTTTACATACCCGGATGCCCCCCATCAGCGGAACTAATCAACTATGTTATAACAGAACTTTTAGATGGGAGGACACCCTCGATAGAGGGAAAATTCAAATATGGTTAGGTGAGTTTTATGAAGGAAATTGTAATAAATCCTGTGACAAGAATTGAAGGACACGCGAAGGTCACAATATTCTTAGACGAAAACGATGAAGTTAAGGAGGCGCGTTTCCAAGTAACAGACTTTAGAGGTTTTGAAAAGTTCTGTGAAGGAAGACCATTTTATGAAATGCCATCTATCACATCAAGAGTGTGTGGAATATGTCCAGTAAGCCACCTACTTGCTTCAGCAAAGGCATGCGATCAGATAGCTTCGGTGACAATTCCAGAAGCTGCTGAAAGGTTAAGAAGGCTTATGCATTTTGGACAAATAATACAGTCTCATGCACTAAGCTTTTTCCATCTATCTTCACCAGACCTATTGCTCGGAATGGGCTATAATCCGAGGGAAAGAAACATATTTGAGCTTATAGAAAAATATCCTGATATCGCTAGAAGAGGTATACTTCTAAGAAAGTTTGGACAACAGATTATAGAAAGATTAAGTGGCAAAAGAATACATTCAGGAGAATGGATATTAGCTGGGGGAGTCAAGACACCACTTTCAAAAGAAAAACGTGAAAGGATTCTGGAAGAAGCGCCTGAAGCATTGAACATGATCCAGTTAACATTAGAAGAGTTTAAGGAAAAAATTGGAAGATTTAAAGAAGAAATAGAAAGTTTTGGAAACTTTCCAACATACTATCTTGGCCTAGTATCAAAAGAAGGACTTCTGGAACACTATGATGGAAAGATAAGGATCGTTGGATCGAATGGTGAAACTGTTGCAGACAACCTTGACCCAACAAAGTATTTTGAATATATTGGTGAAGCAGTTGAACCATGGACATACATGAAGTTCCCATACTATAAGCCAAAGGGATACCCAGCAGGAGTATACCGCGTAGGCCCACTGGCAAGATTAAATATTGTAAAAAAATGTGGAACACCCCTAGCAGACAATGAGTTAAAAGAATATAGAAAGTTTGGTAGGAATGGTGTTGTTGAAAGCACATTCCTATACCATTATGCTAGACTAATAGAAATATTATATAGTATAGAGAGAGTTAGAGAAATGCTTGAAGACCCCAAAATTTTAGACGATAATGTTCAAGCAAAATCTTATGCTTCAAGAGAAGAGGGTGTAGGTGTTGCTGAAGCACCAAGGGGAACACTAATTCACCATTATAAGGTTGACAGAAACGGTAAAATCACATGGACTAACCTAATAATAGCTACAGAAAACAACAACCTAGCGTATAACATGGCAGTAACACAGGTAGCGAAAAAATATGTTAATGGGAAAAAATTGGATGAAGAAATGCTTAACAGGGTTGAGGCTGTAATAAGGGCTTTTGACCCATGCCTAAGCTGTGCAACACATGCATGGGGGAGAATGCCACTATCCATTCACTTGTACGATTCGAAAGGAAGAGAAGTAGACAGACTCTTGCGGGAAAATCTATCTTAACACGTATCTGAAAAGGGATTCGAAGGCAGAAAGTATGTTTTTGTCGTGAACATTTCTATTTATTAGGAAAAGGCAGTGGGAACCACTATTTGAGAGAAGGTCTAGGGCATGCCTAACCATTTTATATGCTTGCTCAAAACTTGTTAAAATAATAATATCACTTACGTTATCGAAAACGATACCACCACCGGTCCTGCAAATGATATTGAAAAAGCCTAGAATAGACGATATGTCTCCCGCTGGAACAAAACTTATCCTTTCATTCATGTGCACAACCTTAGAATGTGTTGTAGAAAGAAAAACAAATTTTAAGTTTTCGAAACCGTTAAGCGCATTCTCTATAACACTACCTTTATGTGTAAAGACAAAAACATTTTCACCACCACATAAACATTCTTTCACAAAATCAATAATTTTAGACAAATAGTCTTCAGAAGAAAATTCTAGAAGAAAATTTGACACCCTAAAAACTTCGTGCGTGACACCAATACTTTTAGAGAAGACTTCAATATCGTTTACACTAAAACCTTTTGGCAAAAACATCTGTTTTAAATCTTTAGAAAACATTTCAAAAAGCCTTTCAGACCTTATATAGCCTTCATGCTTTTTAAGCACATGGACAAGTTCTGCGCCAAGAACACTATAATTTTTGTTAACAAAATCGACAAGAGTGCTTCCGAAACTCTTATCCAGTTCACCCGATTCTAACAGTGCTAGGGAAAGGTCTATGAAACGGTTAACCCTTTCTACATCAACATCACCTTTAATATTCAAAAGGATTCTGGAACCCCTACTATCAAATGATAAAACGTCACCTAAACCTTTTTCATTAAAGAGAGAAAATAATCTAAAATATCTTATACCAAGTTGTTCAGGAAACCTTGACATGCCTTCAATGAAAGCCTTCAAAAGTCTAGAAAAGTCTTCAGTCATTTTAGAATATCCTAAAGGAACCAGAGTAATAACATCACTTTGGGGCACATTAGATACATAATATATTACTATAAAAGTTCCAAGATAAAAGAGACCACCCAATGGTGGAAAATCTGGATCCGCTTGCAATATTATAAAGTTAGTTACAGTAACACCGATAGCTTGGAATATTATAAAAGAGGCCAGAATATACATTAACCTTTTTCTAATAGACCTCGATGCAGCCTTAAACCACAATAGCACTAGCACCAAAATTATTGAGGCCATATAAATTGGCGTGAAAAGGTTTATCATAAAAGTTGCATGGGGTGCAATTATTGTACGATAACTCCATCCGAAGGCACCTTCAACCATTTCGTATTCTACAAAAAATGCATAAATTAAACTTCCAAACACACTTGGAGCAAGACATATGAGATTCAATAATCTTGCCCTCCATATGTTAAGAAAAGTTAAGAAAAAGAAACCTAAAATAAATGGATGGATAAGACCAATCACCTTAAATATTTGTAGAGAGAGTTGTGCAGTTAAAGCGGTCCTATGCATGAACACAAGCAAATCCCATAATACAACAGAGAAACCAAACAGTGCAAGAGAAACACTAACTTGGTTCAACCTTAACTTGTACATGGTTAATATTGTAGCAAAAACTATTGCCAAAGCTCCAAAAACATATTCTATTAAGAGAAATATGTAGTTAAACGAGAATGGTTCAAGCATTCCTGCTACAGTCTCTTAAATCTTCTAAAATTTGAAACTTTTCTGGAGGAATAATCTTAGGAGGCTTATACTGCCCTAAAGGCACATTCTTCTTAGCTTGTTTAATCGCATATCTTGTAAACGTACCCCTAGAAAGAAACTCAACCTTAACAGCTTCACCGGGAACGCTTATCCTAAAGTCTCTAACATAGTCTCTAAATTCTGGATGAATATTGTTAAGGGCATCAAATATCCTCCTTTCTGCTTCACCTTCACTTAAAGGCCACTCTTTTTCAAAAAGAACATAAAGCTTTTCACGAGGATGCAATATTTTTGATACAACCCACCTATCAGAAGCCTTGAAGTTTGCTTCAACAAGAACCTTAGCCATAATGTCTTCAGTGACCCTAAAGTAATCATATATCGAAATTATAGTCTGAACCCTTCCTTCAAAAGAGAAGACAGGCATACCATCATAAAAGTCTATGACCCTAAACATATCACCAATCCTATACCTAACAAGCATGGTGTAAAATGGAGTACCAACAAGTTCATAGGATTCACCCTTCTTCAACTCATGAAGCTTTTTAACCTCCCCCATGCTATCAAGAAACTCAAAATATAGACTCTTAAGATTAGGCATAAAATCCATTTTCCTATCAGGCCTACCGAACATGGCACTACCAAATTCTGTAGAACCATAAGAGTTAAGAGGTTGCACACCAAATTCTTTTTCAAAAAAATCAGCATAAAGTCTAGCATCAGTACTTCCAATTAATACACCCTTTAAAGGCATAATATCTCTTAAATTCTTTCTTTTATTACTACTTAATTTTGTTATTAAAAGTTTCATTAGTATAAGGAACTTTTTGTTCCAGTTAGAGGACATCCTGTAAGATTCTTTCAAAAAATATTCTTGATCTGAAAAATATTTGCATATCATGTAAAGTAGGGCACCACTACCACCAGCCATATGTATCTTATACCCCTTTTCAATCATTCTTAATGCAATAGAAAATTTTTTACCCATGTCCCTAATTTTGTCTGCAACCTCAATAGGTGGGATAAAATTTAGGAAGTTACTCCAAAACTTAAGAGCCCAACCACTTATGTATGGTGGTGGTGCAATAAGGTTTAAAGCGTTAGTATTGTTGTCTAAAACATTTTCACCCCACTCTCTAGAAAATGCTATAAGAACCAGAGCCATACTACTTGAGATAAAAGTTTCATAAAAGTTTTTCCCGTGAACAAAATATTTAGGCTTACCTGTCGTACCAGTCGTTTTAACGCAAAAATATGGTTCATCAGGCAGATGGCCTTCGACAAGACCACGAACATTCTGCTCAAATATTCTCATATAATAGTCATGTAATGTTTCTCCTGCAGTCATTGGAACAGTTTTTTCACAAACCTCTAAAACTTCTGTAACCTTATCGAGTACAGGGTAGTCACTGTAGTCGGTTATGGGTAAATCGTCAACACATTTTACGCTCTTATCACCACAAATTTTTTTTTGCAGTAAAAGTATTAAGCCAATGGCTCAAATGCTTCTTCAAAAGATAATCATTATATTCAATCTGCTGTTCAAATTCTTTCCTATAAAAACTACAATATTTTTCCCAAAGTTGAAGATTATCCATTAGAATACCTCCGGGTATGGGGTTATAACAATACCATCCTTAGGAACTATAGAATATTGATAGAACTTCATTTCATGCCCTACACCCCTCATTTTTACAACAGCAAGTCGCCTCTTCAGCTCACCTTTAACAGGCAAAAGTTCCAATTTTATTATCCCGTCTACAACAAATTCTTCAACACCAGAACCAAGACTATCTACACCCCAAGGAGTTTCAGATATTACAATACTTGTACAACCAAGCTTTCTAAGAAGTCTATGTATTATTGAAAGCACAACCCTTATTTCATCCTTTCTTTCTAGAGACATAGTCAAAGCGGTCAAAGAGTCTATTACAAGTCTTTGAGGAGAGAAAGAGATAGCCTTTTCAAAGATCATGTCCATCATGCTTTCTAAACCAGACCTTTCAACAACCATAAAATCTAATATCTTAACCTTATCCTCCCCTTCAAGCCTATCAAAATCCCATCCCATTGTCTTAGTAAACTGTTTCAAAGTCTGCGCACTTTCATTAAATATTACAAGCATACCTTTTTCAGAATATTTTACAGCACCATTGTAGAGAAACTGTAAAGCAGTTAACGTCTTCCCCGTTCCAGGACCGCCAGCGATTAAGGTTATAGAGCCCCTTGGGAAACCTCCGTTCAAAATTCTATCCAATTCATCTACTCCAGTAGGAACTCTATCAATTTCAAAACTCATTTTTCACCAACCTCAATAACAAACTTTCCGGCTTCTTTAACAAAATTTTCATAACGCTTAACACTAAACTTTTTATCGTAAACCTTCTCAATATATCCTGCAATTATACCCCTAATCAGATTTTCAGAAAGATTATTCTTAAAAGGTATTTTTGAGACACTAAGAATACCGTACCCCTTTTCGTAATCCATTTTAGACAAAGATATTTCACCCCATCCACTCGACTTAAAAAGACTACAGAAACTCGAGATAAGATTCTCCTTATCATCTGAAAACTTTTTCAGAATTTCGCCATAAGTTCTTCCAATAGATAAGCCTAAATTGTAAACTATCAAAACACCACCAACACCAAAAGTGCTAACTATAACATTTAAAATATTATCCCAGCATACAGCAGGCATAGTAATAGAAGATACTCCAATAAGTCCTTTAGTGGAAGGAAAAAACCTTTCGACAATTTCCTCACAAAGTTCAACCTTATAGCCCTTTATTATACCACCAGACTCCATCCTTTTTATCCGCCTTGCAACAGTCCTATCTGAGACACCAACATATTTGGCAATTTCATTACATTGAGCACGCGCGTTTTCTTGAAGAAACTTTAAAATTTCTAAGTCAAGGTCGTCAATATTTCTTCTAACCAAGCAAATCAAGTAGGATGACAGAAATCGTTATAAAAATATTTTTAATGACAAAAAATTTTAAAGCAAAAACAATATTAGACAAATAGGAAATAATTCGAAACAAACTATTCATTTTGGTACCTACCCTTATAACCTTCCAAAGCCTTTTTTTCACATCTAACAAGAACAAGCTGAGCGAACCTTGCACCCTTCTCAATAACAATAGGATTTTCAACCATTAAGAGAACCTTAGAAAAACCACTATAGCCAGAATCCCAAAGAGCAGAAGCAACATGAACGCCCATCCTAATTAGAGAAGATCTCGGAAAACATATTCCAACTGTATCAAGTGGTATAGAAATCTTTTCCCTAACCTGAACAACGTAAGCACCTTTATCAAGAAAGTATCGTCCTTTTTCATCACATGGAACTCCAACATATTCTGGAATACTTATACCATCCTTCAATACTGCACCAGAACCTTTAAAAGCAAAAATATTTTCAACTGTCAAATCAACACCGTTAACCTGAACTTGGTTTTCACTAACACCTTCAATAAACCTTGCAACATCACTACCAGCTAAAACAGACATACCCAAACCATAAGAATAGCAAGAATATAAAATTAAAAACGAGAACAAGAAAACGATAAAAATATATATGGAAAATTTAGTCCATAATCTATCGACCCGGGGTAGCTCAGCCTGGCAGAGCTTCCGGCTGTAGAAGTTTGCCCTGGCAAACTCGCTCAGCCTGTCAGGCTTACAGAAACCGGAGTGTCGGGTGTTCAAATCACC
>JARVJS010000090.1 GCA_029776125.1 Nitrososphaeria archaeon | reverse complement strand
TTATTTTGATGCAATTATCTCACCTAACCTATCACCTATTATATTGAAAGAGAGAACTAGTAGGAACACAGATAGACCTGGAGAGATTATCAAATGTGGAGCATAAAATATGTAGGCTCTACCTGTTCCGAGCATAGTTCCCCATTCGGGCGCAGGAGGGGGTACACCAATACCGAGAAAACCTAAGCCTGAGGCAAAAAGTATTGAAGTACCTAAGTTTAATGTTATCTGCGCAATTATTGTGGGAGAAACATTAGGAATTATATGCTTAAACATAATTTTAACATCATTTACACCAAGCTGCTTTGCAGCCAACACGTATTCAAGTTCTCTAACTTGCAAAGTTAGACCTCTTACCATTCGAATAAAGGAGGGTGTCATCGATATGGAAACAGATATTATTACAGTCCACAGGTTACTGCCCATTATTGCAACAAACATTATTGCTAAAAGAAAACCTGGGAGTGCAAGAAGTATTTCAGTAATCCTTTGAATTACGGTGTCAACTATTCCACCAAAGTATCCAGATATTACTCCGAAAAATATTCCAGCGGTAGCACCTAATGCGGTTGCAACAAAGGATATCGTTAATGTAAGCCTAGAGCCATAAATTATCCTACTTAATATATCTCTACCAAGTTCATCTGTTCCAAGTACATGTTCAATACTTGGGGGTCTACAGCTTTTCGATAAATCAGTTTCTAATGGATCGTAGGGAGATATGAAGTCTGCAAAAAGAGCCATGAAGATAAAAGACAATATTATTAACAAACAAATCTTAACACGCTTAGATTTGAGTAGACGACGATACTGTTCCATCATTTAAGTCTCACCCTAGGGTCTATGAGTGTGTAAAGAATGTCTGTTGCCAAATTTACTAACGCATAAAGAAGAGCGAAAATGAATATTGAACCTTGAACCATTGGATAATCTCTTGAATTTATTGAGTCAACAATTAGCCTCCCAAGTCCAGGCCAAGCAAATATAGTTTCAGTAATGACTGCACCCCCCAAGAGAGCACCAAACTGTAAACCAATTATTGTCACAACAGGTATTAGAGCGTTCTTTAACACATGCTTATAAAGTATAGCCCTTTCACTTAAACCTTTAGACTTTGCAGTTATCACATAATTTTTTTCCATAGAATCTATAACACTTGCCTTAGTTATCTTAACAATAAATGCTATAAGATACAAAGCTATCGTAAGTGTAGGAAGAACAAGATGCATAGGTGAACCTGAACCACCTGCAGGCAAAAGTCTAAGTTCAACAGAAAAAATTAGAATCAAAATTAGACCAAGCCAATAAATTGGCAAAGATATTCCCGCAATAGAGAAAGTTGACAACAGAAAATCCAGCTTACCTCCCTTTCTAGAGGCAGCAAGCACGCCTAGCGGGACACCAAAAATAACGGCAACACACGTACTTGTAACCGCAAGAATAAGTGTATTTGGAAGTCTCGCAAAAATTTCATATATAACCGGAGAATCAGTTCTAAAAGATACACCCAAATTTAGTGTAAAAAGGTTTTTTAAATAAATGAAATATTGAATGTAAATGGGTTGATTTAAGCCCAACTGTTCTCTAATAAGATTAACATCCTCTTCACTGGCCATCATTCCTGCCAAAACACGGGCAGGGTCGCCGGGAATAGACCTTATCAAAATAAATATTAGGGTAACAAGTCCAAAGAGTGTTATTGCAAGAGTTAGTAGACGATAAAAAAAATATTTGGGGGCAGACAGTACTGGATTCACCCCACAACCTAAGCCACGTAAACCTGTCTAATGTCAAAGGTCTCATACGGGTAAACTATTAGACCATGCACTTTGTCACTGTGTGCAAGAACAAAGTTCTGGAAGTATAGGAAGATCCATGGACATTCATTCCAAATTATATTCTGTGCTTGAGCATACATTTGAAGACGCTTGTTTTCATCAACTTCCCTCCTCGCATCATCTAAAAGCTTGTCCACTTCTTCATTCTTGTAGAACATCGTGTTGAATTTTCCAGGAGCCCATTGTGACGAATGAAAAACTGAGTACAATACTGCATCAGCGTCTGGTGTAGTCATACCGTATCCAACGTAACAAAGTTCCCATGGAGTTGAAGTATAGTTCTGTCCTATAAGGCTTTGAACAAAAGTAGGCCAATCTGGAGTGTAAAGTTCTACTGTCACACCGATTTTTGAGAGATACGATTGTAGGGCTTCACCAACTTGTCGATCAAATATGTACCTTCCAGTTGGAACCATAAGAGTCACCTTAAACCCATTAGGATACCCTGCTTCAGCTAGAAGTTGCTTAGCCTTTTCAGGATTGTATTCGTATACCTTCTGTGGTGAATAGCCAAAGAATGCAGGGTATACAGGCGAGTCTGCTAGTGTTGCAAGATTGAAAAGAACATTTTTTATTAATGCTTCTTTGTCGACTGCATAGTTTAGAGCTTGTCTTACTCTAACATCCTTTAATGGACCCCTTTGAGTATTAATGTTTACTGTCATGACTCTAGTGCTTGGGTTAATAGCCAACTTTACACCAGGTGTATTATTTAGTTTAGGTAAATCTGCTGGTGGTGGCTGGTAAACTATATCAACTTCTCCAGAAAGAAGCATGGCTTCTCTAGTCTGCGCTTCAGGAACTATCTTGAAAACCACTTCCTCAAACTTTACCGGGCCACCCCAGTAGCCATCAAACCTTGATAGAGTTATGTGATCGCCTTTAACCCATTCCTTAAACCTTAATGGACCAGTACCGATATCTATTGGAGTTTTACCTAGATTTTCTTCACCCAGCTTTTGATAGGCTGAAGGAGAAATTATATACCATGTTGTTAATGTTCTAATGAAAGGCGCATAAGGATATTTTAGGTTAAATCTTACAGTATATGTGTCTACAATGTCTGTAGAGTTTAGTGCATCAAGAAGATATCTGCTTGGAACCTTGACTTTAGGATTAAGGAGTCTATCAAATGTTAACTTTACCGCAGTCGCGTTAAGTGGGTACCCATCTTGGAACTTTATGCCCTTTTTCAATGTTACGGTAACTTTAAGCCCATCTGGGGAAACCGAGTAGCTTTCTGCAAGGTAGTGTACTAGCTCGCCTTTCTGGTTATAAAAGAACAGTGGTTCTGTCATAAACTCCATTATATTGCTTATCAATGTAGTCGTCTGTGCATGTGGATCAAGAGTGTCAGCATCAATACCTATAGCTATTCTTAAAACCTTTTGAGTTACCGGAGGAGAGGAAGTTGGTGTTGTAGAAGACATGGTTGTGGTAGTAGTAACTGAAGATGTTGTAGTAAAAGATGTGGATGATGTTGTAGATGAAATGGTTGAGGTAGGTTGAAGCTGTGGGAGAGTGAATACCAGCACTGCTGCTACTACTACAATTATTGCGGCTACAGCCGCAAGCTTGTTTATTGCTTTATGCAACCATAACACCTCCTTTCATAACAAACTTTATGTTTTCTTTCTTTTGAAGAAGTTTTACATCTTCTAATGGATTACCTTTTACTGCTATCATATCAGCATACTTTCCAACTTCTAAGGTTCCAGTTTTATCCAATATACCGCATGCATCGGCGCCATTCTTGGTTGCAGCGACGATGGCATCCATTGGTGTGAAATCACATTTTTCTACTAGGAGTTGTAGTTCCATTGCGTTGGCTCCAAATTTTAGCATGGGGGAGCCTATAAAGTCTGTTCCTGTAGCAATTTTTACACCAAAAGATTTTGCTTTCTTAACATTCTTAACATGTGTTTCAATTACTTCAAGAGACTTTCTTAAACCCCATTCTGGTGTGCCAGCTTCTTTACCCTTTGAGACAAGCTGATGTACTATTGATAGTGTTGGCACCATTATAGCATCTTGTTCGATCATCATTTTTGCACCTTCCTCATCCAAGTATATGCCATGTTCTATTGTTCTTACACCAGCAACTAGGGCATTCTTTATTCCCTTTGCACCTTGAGCGTGTGAGGCTACAAAACTTCTAACTTTTTTTGCTTCATTAACTATAGCACGTATTTCGTCCACGGTAAACTGTTCATCTTCTGGCTTATCCCTTTGGGACATAACACCACCAGTAGAACAAATTTTTATGAAATCAGCGCCTTCCCTAAACGCTGTCCTTGCAGCTTTTATGCACTCGTCTACACCATCACATAATATTCCTCCGAAACCAAGTTTATAATCACTTCTTAATTTTACTATTTCTACTGGAAAATAGTGTTCATCGCCATGGCCAAATGTTTGTGTTAATACTCTACCAGCCGTTACTATTCTTGGGCCTTTAGTTAATCCACTTTCAACAGCCATCTTAAGGTATGGACCTTGAAGACTTCCGCAATCTCTGATAGTAGTGTATCCTGCTGCTAATAGGTCTTGTATATCGTAAAGGGCTTTTATTAAATGTATTTCGTATGGTGTTACAATCGATTCTTCAACAAACTTGTCAGTTAAATGGCCTGCAAGATGGAGATGCGCGTCTATCAATCCAGGCATTACTGTATAGTTTCCTGCATCGACAATTTCAATTGACGATTCAACATTTTTTGATATGGATTCTATTTTTCCATTACTGACGACAACAAAGGCATCGTGGAGAGGCTCTTTACCAGTACCGTCTAGTAGCAACCCACATTTTACAGCAAATCTACTAGATGGCGGACCAGACATGTGTGAGGAGAGAGGGGAAAATATCTGGTATATAAATCTTTTTAGCATGTTGATGGCAACTATTAAAATAATTTAAAATTTTTTTAAAAAAGTAGATAGCTTTTTTAAAAATTTTATAATTTATTCTTTTTGAACAAAGTTGTTATCTCCCTCTTAGTCTCATTTATTAGTTCATTTAATGTTTCAAATGCCTTTCCCACATCCTCATTTTTTAAAATTATTATTGTATCAGTGTATGAGCTTGTAGTATCTTCTATATTTATTCCAGCAGAAAATAGACGTTCATAGATCGATATTGCGCAACCTGGTACATCTGTTATTTCTGGCGTACTAGTGACTATTATTGCAGCAAGATTTCTTTTATTTTCAAGTACTGTTGATCTTTCAAAAAGTTCGAGAGCTTCTTCAGCGTACATTTCGTCCATTATAATTGTTATTGCTGTTGACCCTATGCTAACATGTATTATAGAGTTTATGTATTTTCTTATGAGTTCCGAAAATTTTATGGTTGTTGTTCTCGTTTTTTCAACTGTTATTTTTGCCACCCCAGTTCTTACTGAAAGATTACTATCAGCTAGCACCATTTTAACATTTTTAGGTGAGAAAGTTAGTGAAAGCTTTAACCTTTTCAATGCAGTAACTATACTTTGTATATCGGAATCATATCCTATTTTTTTATCTACTAAAGGCTTTATTCTTCGTGCAATTGCACTATAATTACAGTATTGGCCTCTTATTGAGGCTTGTAGGAATATGTCGTTTAATATTATTTCTTTTACAGTTTTTGAAACACTTTGACCTATGTTGGTCATTTTTATCTATGTTTGGACTATTCTGGCCAAAAAATATATAAACTTATCGTTTAATAGGCCCATTCACCATGCAAAATAAAAAGATTGTGTTAGCATACTCAGGGGGATTAGATACAACGGTAATGATAAAGTGGCTAAATGAAAAATATGGATATAGTGTAATAACTGTTACCGTGGACCTTGGTCAAAAAGAGGATTTTAAATCAATAGAGGAAAGAGCCTATAAGGCCGGTTCGATTAAGCATTACAATATCGATGCAAAAGAAGAATTTGTAAATAATTTTATTTCTAAGGCCATAAAAGCTAACGGACTATATGAGGGAAAATATCCTTTAAGTACAGCTCTTGGAAGGCCTCTAATTGTAGAAAAACTTGTAAAGGTTGCAGAAGACGAAGATGCTTTTGCAGTAGCACACGGGTGCACGGGGAAGGGTAATGATCAGGTCAGGTTTGAGGTTACGGTTAAGGCTTTGAATCCAAAATTAAAGGTTTACGCTCCTGTAAGAGAATGGAATCTTAATAGGGATGAAGAGGTAAAGTATGCGAATGCGCACGGTATTGAGGTTCAGGCTAAGGCTAAAAAGTATAGTATTGACCAGAATCTTTGGGGAAGGTCTATAGAGGGAGGGCCGCTTGAGGACCCATGGAATGGTGTAGGGGAAGACGTTTTTGAATGGCTTGTACCCCCTGAGAAGGCACCGGAGAAGCCTACTTTTTTGGAAATCGGTTTCAGTAATGGTTTACCTATTTCATTAAATGAAGAGAAGATTAGTTTAAGTGAGTTAATTTCTAGATTGAATAGTATTGCAGGAGGATGTGGTGTTGGTCTTATTGATCATATAGAGGATAGACTGGTTGGTATAAAGAGTAGAGAAGTTTATGAATGTCCTGCTGCTGTAACACTGCTTGAAGCACATAAGGCTTTAGAAAAGATGGTTTTGACCAGACATGAGCTATTCTTTAAAGAGCTAGTGGATAGTGAATGGTCTAAACTTGTATATTTTGGCCTTTGGACTGAACCTTTAAGAGAAGACCTTGAAGGTTTCATAGAAAGTACTCAGAGTAGAGTTGAAGGGATTGTAAGGGTTAAACTCTATAAAGGAAACTTACTTATTGATGGACTCAAGTCGCCGTATTCTCTATACGACAGAAACCTTTCAACATATGGTATAGAATCAACGTTTGATCAAAAAATGTCTGAAGGTTTTATAGAAATTTGGGGACTACAATCGAGAACAGGGTATGAGATTTTAAAGAGGGTCAAAGGAAATGGGTAAAGATATTCTAAGAGGAAATAGGCTTGAACCTATAGCCTCAAACGTACTAAGATATACTTCATCGATTGATGAAGACGAGATTCTTTTTGAGCCTGTAAAGGAAATTAATATTGCTCATGTAATAGCCCTCCTAAAAGCAGGGGCGATTGAAAAGGAGAAAGCCGAAAAAATTGTTTCAGCAATAAAAAAGATTAACAAATTCAATAAAAATGGAGAATTTGAAGATGTACATATGCTTGTAGAACAAAGTGTTATAGATTTAGTTGGGGAAGATGGAGGATACATTAATCTTGGAAAGAGTAGAAATGATCAGGTTTCAACAGATCGG
>JARVJS010000091.1 GCA_029776125.1 Nitrososphaeria archaeon | reverse complement strand
AAGAAGCTCGGCTGGATATTCTTTTCTTGCTATTTTATCTAAGTGCCACCACCAGTAGGCTAATGGTTTGTTCCCCTCCAGCACTTCATCCCTTTTTGAAACCATCTTGAACCTATCATATATTTTTAGCATTTTATCCAGTTTTAGGTAAAGGTCTCTCCTAATCGGATATAGTCTACTCAAAAACTTACCCCTATATTCAAGATCCTCAAGCAATTTAATGAATTCGACATTAACTTTAAGCGTGGATGGTATTTCATTATCATAGAAGTTTTTTATTGAATCATACCATGAGTTAAAAACATTCCTTTCAACATTAAGGTAGCTTAGAGAAAATTTGAGAACAAGAAAAAGCCAAAGTTTTTCAGGAGAATCACATCTATCTAAAAATTCTTCAGACAGGCCTTTCTCATAATATGAGACAAGCTTTTCAGGATTCTTTTGCAGCTCATCTAACAGTTCCTGTAAACTCTTCTGTACAGCCTCCCAAAGTCTAGGCCTTTTTTCCACCACCCTCTTGTACAATGTTATATGATAGCCTCTTTCTTCTTCGCCTAGACCCTTTTCCATCACTTTACTCACACCTTATACACATATTTACTTTTACCAAAATTTTAATAAAAACTTAAATCTTTAAAGTAAAGTAGTAGTGCTTAGAAAACATATGAAATATATTATTGTAAATTTTGATTTGAGCAAGAATTTTAAGCAAAATAATTTTGTGGGTGGATTGAATGGTTGATTTAAAAAGGCTTGTTGGAATGCTTTCTGCGATCATACTTTCTACACCATTAAATATTGCAACGCTCATATTCTCACAAGACCAGTTTCTGGGAGCAATTACCGTATTATCAAGCTTTGCTGTTATAGCATTATGCGGAATAGTCTATGATATAATTCTGTCTAAAATAAAGGATACAATTTCATCCTATGGAAAATTTCTTGCATACACTGGTATTTTTTGGATAATAGTTTTCCCATTTCAGCAGTATTTGGTTGAATTGATAATATACTATGCTTTTAAACAACCAATATCATCATTTACTCTTCAATATATGATTTTTGGAATTGTGTTTGGCTTAGGATTCGCATTACTTTTTTCAGTAATATACATTAGGTTATTTGCCTACGTTGTTTTAAAGAACACTAAAGAACCTAAAGCTTTAAAGACTAAGAAGAAGGCTTAAGATACTTCTTCTCAACCTTTGCAGCAACAGTCCAGAGGTTTCCAACTCTTATCCTACCTATTTGTGAACAAAGCATGAGACCATCAAACCTGTTTATTCCAAACCTTTTTTCTATTAGAAGAACAAGTTCTAAAAACGCTAGCCTAACAGCATCCTCAAAACTTCTACCCTGACCCGTTGTTGCAACACACATTATTTCATTATCATTTTCAATTCTAGGCCAATCCAGTTTCTCATCAACCAAGTCAACTTCTATTTCGATTTCAGCAGGCATTTCAACAGCTGTTCCCGAAATTTCACCATCACCTTGTATCGCATGAGCATCACCAATATAAAGCAAGCCACCCTCATGGAAGATTGGAAGAAAAACGCTGGCACCAGGACAAATATCTGAAAGGTCCATGTTACCTCCATGCCTTCCAGGCAAAACACCAGATGAAATTCCTTCAGCTTCAGGGTATGGTGCCACGCCAACTGTTCCAACCATTGGTTTATATGGTAACACTAACTTATCGAAATATACATTTCCACCTTCAATCTTACATATTTTTGTTTTCAAAGGAAGACGTGAGCCCATAAATTTTAGTACTGGAACATCTGTTAAGTATCGTTCATTAAATTCTGAAAAATATGTTGCACCTTGGCCTATTGTTGGCCTGATATCCAATATTTTTACAACCAAACATTTTCCAGGCTGAGCGCCTTCAACATGTATTGGGCCGACTATAGGGTTTCCAAAAGGAACCTTACTTCTATCCCTAAGATCGTCCTGCTTTCTAATCTGGCCTGAACTTGCATCCTCAACTTCTACAACAATTTTTTCCTTTGGTTTAACATGCAGTACTGGCTTATCGTATGGACTTAAGGTATATTTTAGACCAACATCCTTAAAAGAAATCTTCTTCAAAACAGATCTAACCTCATTCTATTTTAAAAAAATGGAATGGTATTTAAGAATTTTTAACACTTAAATATTATAGAAGACTTTTTCTAAACATGCTGGACATCATCATTTTTGGGGGAAGAATTGTAGATGGCTCCGGGAACCCATGGTATAAGGCTGACATAGGAATTAGGGAAGGAAAAATTGTTGAAATTGGAAATTTAAGGAATGAAAAAGCGGATAAAATAATCGACGCTAGAGATCATATTGTTTCACCAGGATTTATTGACATTCACAGTCATGCGGACATAACAATACCATTCAACCCATATATGGACAGTGCGATAATGCAGGGTATAACTACTACTGTAGTAGGAAATTGTGGAATAAGCCTAGCACCATTAAAAGACGAAAAATTGGACATGATTAGAGAATATCTTTCGCAATTCCTACCAAATAACCTAAAAATAGAGTTTAAATGGAATAAATTTAGCGAATACCTAGAATGGATGAAAAGAAGTGGTGTAACATGCAATGTTGCAAACCTTGTAGGCCATGGAACAGTGAGAATATCTGTAATGGGAATGGATGCACGGGACCCAACAGAAACAGAATTAATTGAGATGGGAAAACTGGTTGAAGAGGCAATGGATTCTGGAGCGTTTGGCATTTCAACAGGCCTAATATATCCTCCTGGCACATATTCTAGAACTGAAGAGCTTATAGAAATGGCGAAAATTGTTTCAAAGTATGGTGGAATATATTCTTCACATATAAGGGGTGAGGGAAAAACATTGATAGACGCAGTTAAAGAGGCTATACGAATTGGTGAGGAAGCACATGTTCCTGTACAAATCTCACACCATAAGGCCGCTGGAAGAATATATTGGGGTAAAACTATCGAAACACTATCTTTAATGGAGGATGCTAGAGAAAGAAATGTTGATGTTACATGCGACGTTTACCCATATACTGCTGGCATGACATCTCTAATAACACTATTACCACCATGGGCACATGAGGGAGGATTAGAAACACTTCTTGAAAGACTTAGGAGCAGTAGTGTGAGGAATAAGATTAGAGAGGACATGATGAAGGGTTTAGGTGAATGGGAGAGTTTTGTAAAAGATTATGGTTGGGAAAATATTGTCATAAGTTCTGTTAAAACTGATAAAAATAAATGTTTTGAGGGAAAGAATTTGAAGGAAATATGTGAACTGATGAAGGCTTCAGACGAGTATACGGCACTTTTTAACCTTATATTGGAGGAAGAGGGATGTGCAACAATGATAGTTTACCAAATGTGTGAAGAGGATGTTAGAAGAGTCATATCAAGTCATCTTTCAATGGTTTCTACAGACTCTTGGCCAGTAAGCCAAAAAGGTTTACTAGCGTTCGGAAAACCCCATCCAAGATTCTATGGAACGTACCCCAGAATATTTAGAAGATATGTTAGGGAAGAGAAAATACTAACTTTAGAGGATGCTGTGAGAAAGATGACATCATTTCCAGCACAAAAACTCGGTCTAAAGGATAGAGGATTAATTAAAGAAAACTATTGGGCTGACATCGTAGTATTCGACATTAAAAGAATAAACGATAAGGCTACATTTGATAACCCACACCAGTATCCAGAAGGAATATCCTATGTAATAGTAAACGGTAGAGTCGTTGCAGAAAATGGAATTCATACACACATTTTAGCTGGAAAAGTACTTTCCAAAAAATAAATTGGCAGACAAAATAATTTGGTCTTATTTGACTTTAAAGCAGGCTACATAATGGTCTTTAGTGACTTCTACAAGCTCAGGGCCTACTTTGTTGCAAAGCCCTTCCTCCGCAATCCAACATCTTTTAAAGAATCTACAACCCGGTGGAGGATCTATGGGAGTTGGAATTTCACCCTTTAATATAATCCTTTCAACCTTTACGTCAGGGTCAGGTATTGGTGCAGCAGAGAACAGGGCCTTAGTATAGGGATGAAGTGGATTGTTAAATATTTCTGATTTTTGGCCGTATTCAAGAATTTTTCCAAGATACATTATGGCAAGCCTATCAGCCATAAATTTAATTAAATGAATATTGTGAGTTACAAAAAGGTATGATATCTTGTATTCCCTTTGAATATCATTCAATAGGTTAAGTATCTGCGCCTGAACAGAAACATCAAGAGAAGACGTTGGCTCGTCTAAAAAGATAAATTTAGGATTTAATGCAATTGCCCTCGCAATAGCAACTCTCTGTTTCTGTCCACCACTTAATTCATGAGGATATCTGTCAATAAATGCTTCATTTAATCCAACTTGAACAAGAAGTCTTTTCACTTCACTTTCTATTTCCCTATCACTTAAGTTTGTATGTAACCTAAAAGGATCCCCAATTATATTCCTTAATGTTTTTCTCGGATTTAGTGAAAGAAATGGGTCTTGGAAAACCATTTGCATCAAAGGCCTAATACTTTTAAATGCCTTATCGTTAAGTGTTAGAATATTCTTGCCTTCAAAGAAGATTTCGCCACCAGTGGGCTCTAAGATCCGTAAAATACATTTTCCACAGGTAGTTTTACCACTACCGCTTTCACCAACTAAACCCAAAGTTTCTCCAGCACGTATATCAAAACTCACATCATCAACAGCATGGATTAATGATGGAGGTTTACGGAATCCCCTTTTAATTGGAAAATACATTTTTAGATGTCTTACTTCGATTAGAGACATTATCCCACCTTATATTCTAAGAGCCAACATGCAACAGAACGTCCCTTATCAACAAATATATTGGAAGGCCTATTCTGCATGCATTTGCTAAACTTGTAAGGACAACGCGGGGAAAAAAGGCAACCTGGAGGAAGATTCCTAAGGTCAGGAATAGTTCCCGGGATCGATTCAAGCCTTGATTTTTCTCCAATCAAATTTGCTACCTTAAGAAGACCTTTAGTGTAAGGATGAAGAGGACTTTTGAAAACATCTCTTACATTCCCAAATTCTATTACTTGCCCAGCATACATCACTGCAACCTTTTCACAAACTTGTGCAACAATACCCATGTCATGAGTTATCAAGAGCAGAGACATCTTAGTATTTTTTCTTAATTCAGATATAAGTTCAAGTATCTGGGCCTGTATTGTAACGTCAAGGTTAGAAGTTGGTTCATCAGCTATTAAAAGAAGAGGACTTTTTGAAAGAGCAATAGCAATCATAACACGCTGCCTCATACCACCACTAAGTTCATGGGGATACTGTTCCATAACCTTCTTAGACTCAGGTATACCTAGCATTGAAAGAAGCTTAGATCCTTCTTCAATAGCTTCACCCTTCTTTAAACTTCTTGACATTTGCAATGCTTCAACAATCTGATCACCAATCTTATAAACTGGATTTAATGCAGCAGTTGGGTCCTGAAATATCAGAGAAATGTATTTTCTCCTAATTTCTCTCATTTCTTCTTGACTCTTATCTAGTATTGATTCATTGTTAAAAATTATTCTGCCTTTGGTGATCTTTGCTGATTCATCCAAAAGTCTTACAATTGAAAGACCCAGAGTAGATTTACCACATCCAGTTTCACCAACCAAGCCGACAGATTCGCCTTGACCGACCTCAAGGTACACACCATTAAGAGCATGAACTGTCCCTAAGTATGTTCTGAATATGATATGAAGGTCTTCAACCGAAAGAATAGTATTACTCAAATTTTTTCACCATAATAGACTATTTAGCAGCCAACTCCCCTCTTAAACGTGGATCCAGAGCGTCTCTAAGCCTATCTCCAACAAGATTATATGCAAGAACGACAGTTATCATAAGTATTCCAGGTAATATTGAGAGCCAGGGGTATTCAAGCAGATACTGTCTTCCTTCAGCTATTATAACACCCCAGTCAGGTTCAGGAGGTTGCACGCCAACACCAATAAAGCTTAAACCAGCCAAAGAAATTATAACAGTACCCATCATCATTACAGCCTGTATAATTACAGGATACATGCAGTTAGGCATTATTTCACCAAATAGTATTTGGAAGTCATTTTTTCCAATAAGCCTTGCCGCTATAACATAATCTTTACCCTTTTCAGATAATACTACTCCCCTAACTATCCTAGCCATTGAAGTCCATCCTGTCAAGCTTAAGGCTAAAGCAGCACTAAAGATGCCTCGCCCCATAACATAAGCAAGCAATAATGCCAACGTTATACCAGGAAAAGATAAAATCACATCAGTTATTCTCATTAAAGTTTCATCAACTTTACCACCCAAATAGCCGCTTACAGCACCAATTGGCATACCTATCAGCACAGTTAGGGCAACAACAAGAAGGGATGCAAACATTGAGTATCTTGCACCATGGAGAATTCTTGAAAGATTGTCTCTTCCAAGATAGTCTGTACCAAGAGGGTATTTACTTGATGGAGGCATGAAAACTTCTGCTGGATGAACTTCAGTAGGGTCATAGGGAGACAAGACTGGAGCAAGTATGGCGATCGTGAAAAAGAAAACTAGTACACAAATAGAGACCATAGCCATCTTACTTTTTCTTATAACATAAAGGGTAAGACGCAACTCTCTAACTCTAGGACTATCTTTGTCAAATATCATCCAACTCTCACCCTAGGGTCTATGACAGTATAAAGTAGGTCAACAATAATATTTGCAACAGAATAGATTATTGCAATAACTAATGTTGTTGCTAAAAGAGCTGGATAGTCTGAAGCAAATATTGCAGTAACAATATACTGGCCCATACCTCTCCAAGTGAAGACAGTTTCAACAAATACAGACCCACCCAACATGCCACCAAAAAGTAAACCCATATAGGTTACCGGTGCAATTAGTGCATTTCTCAAAGCATGCCTATATATTACAATTCTTTCACGCAGGCCCTTCATTCTAGCAGTTTTAATATAATCCTTTCTCAAAACTTCTAACAAAGCAGATCTTGTCAAACGTGAAGTAAACCCAGTAGCACCAATACCAAGAGTTAAAGCTGGAAGGAAAATATGACTGAGCACGTCAAGAAACTTATCCAATCGACCCTCAATTAGACTATCTATCAAGTAAAAGCCTGTAACAGTTACTGGGGGAGTCATGCCCTCACCAATTCTGCCAGATCCTGCAAAACCAAGCTGTAAATAGAATATGTAAAGG
>JARVJS010000049.1 GCA_029776125.1 Nitrososphaeria archaeon | reverse complement strand
ATCTTATATTGTGAAATTTATATATTTTTTACAACCATATTTCTAGTGATTGTTAATAGGGGGTAGAATGAAATTCTATGTTACAACTCCAATATATTATATTAATGACCTACCACATATAGGAAGCGCATACACTACGATAATTGCAGACATTCTTGCAATCTGGCACAGAATGAAAGGAGACGATACTTTCTTCTTAACTGGGCTAGATGAAAATTCAGTAAAGACAGTTCAGGCTGCAGAAGCAAAAGGATACAAAGATATACAAAAATACACAGATGAAATGGCTGAAAAATGGAAAAACGCATGGCAGAAACTAAATCTTACCTATGATGATTTTATAAGAACTACAGAGGAAAGACATAAGAAAAATGTTATCAAATTCTTTAATAAAATCTATGAGAATGGAGATATATATAAAGGAGTATATGAAGGACTATACTGTGATGGGTGTGAGGAGTTTAAACTCGAAAAGGATGCACCAGATGGGGTATGCCCAATCCACAAAAAGCAATTGAAGAAGATAAAAGAGGAGAATTACTATTTTAAATTATCTAAGTACAGAGATAGAATATTAGAACACATAGAAAAAAATCCTGATTTCATAAAACCAGAAAAAAGAAGAAATGAAATAATTAGCTTCCTTAAACAGGGTTTAATTGATACATCTATCTCAAGGCCAGGTTTAAAATGGGGAATAGATCTTCCGATAGATAAAGATCACAAGTTTTGGGTATGGTTTGATGCATTGATTAATTATTTATTACCTGAAAAGTACTGGCCACCAGAGGTTCAACTTCTTGGAAAGGATATCGCAAGATTCCATTGTATAACTTGGATAGGTATGCTAATGTCTGCAGGATATCCTCTGCCAAAAACAATGTATGTGCATGGATTCTTTACAGTAAATGGTCAAAAGATGTCTAAATCTTTAGGAAATGCAATAGATCCTATTAGTCTATCTGAAAAATATACAATTGATGGAATTAGATATTACATGTTAAGAGACATTTCTCTTGGTGAGGATGGAGATTTCTCAGAAGTTGCACTTAAAGAGAGAATAAATAACGAAGTAGTTGCAAATTATAGCAATCTTTTCTATAGAATAACTTCATTCATACAGAAAAACTATAATGGAAAGCTTCCTTCAGCAAACTATAGTGAAAAAGAAAATGAAATTCTTAAGCAGATTTCCTCTCTTGTAAAACGATACGAGAGCGAAATGCAAGAATATGAACTTACAAAGGCGCTTTCAACTGCAGTAGAAGTTTCAACGATTGCAAATAAATATATCCAAGAAAATGAACCCTGGAAGATAATCAAGGAAAATAAAGAGAAGGCAGGATCTATTCTTAATTTTGGAGCTCAGCTACTTAGAACATCTGTACTTTTATATTATCCATTCATGCCAAATTCTGGAAAAATCGCATGTGAAGCATTAGGTATAAAACCGGAATGGAAAGATGTTGAAAAACCTGTTCTGAAGGAAGGGCATGAACTAAAAGCAGTGATGTTATTTAAGAAAATAGAAACATAACATAGTGAAAACAGGATTGAATTAATCTTCTAATTCTATTTTATCTTGAATTGAATCTATTTTAAAGGGACCATCTAGAAGCATTATGTATAAGTAATCAAAAGCGTATTTTTCAAAACCTATAACTAGATTGTAGCACAAATTATGTGTTGTAGGTATCTTTCTTATAAATTTAATTTCTATTTACCTTAATTATAATGAAAGAAAAATTGATTGACTCATCAGAATTTAAACAAAAATTAACTATCCTTAAATAAATTATCTTACTAAAGTTTGCCTTTCTAAAATCATCGATATTATCGGAAACGAGATATTTGAATTTGATTTCCTTTTCTAAAAGCTGATTCTTTCATTTTTTATTTTGAAAACTACATATAAAAAACGGTCGTTCAGTTAAAATAGAAACATTTAATAAAATAATCTGGCAATAATATTTACTAAACTCTTTTATGTTTTTATGGGCCCGTAGCTCAGCTTGGCCAGAGCGTCCGGCTTTTAACCGGCAGGTCAGGGGTTCAAATCCCCTCGGGCCCGTTAAAAATATTGTAAAGGAGAGAAAATATGAAAATAACACAAATTAGAGACATTGGAAGAGGATTACTTATTCTTTTAGGTGCGTTTTTGGCGTATAGTGGTAATGTGACAATAGGCATTGCATTTGCTGCTTTTGTGGCTTTAATGATGATCCAAGGTGCGTTTACTGGATTCTGCATATTAGACATGATCTACAAGGCCATTGGTGCAAAGGATTAACTTATTTTAAATCTTTTTTTATCTTTTCTTTCAATCTTTAGATTAAAAGTTAGATTTATATACTCTGATTTAGTAAATATTTTGGAGTGGTGGACTGCAGCTAACGGAAATAACAGTTGTCGATCTCAAATAGCAGATGTGTTAAAGAGTTCGAAAAACTCTGTTATTTCTGAGGAAGTTCGATCCATCGAGTGAAAAAATGCTTTAAGGGCATGGTGTGAGACTAGAAACGAATCAACTGTAAAGGATGAGAATGACGAAAGGAGACGATACAGTTGAATGAAACGACTCACATCACACGATGAGATGCAAGGCCTTTGAGCCGCTTAGTCGAATGCTGCATGTACAAAAGATCGACTATAGTCTGCCGCTCCGTCATATTTTTAGATTTTTATTTATTTCTTCTCTTTATAAGTTCTTCATAATCCAAGTCTAGATAATTATCACCTGATCTGAACCTTTTCTTATCGTTATTTTTTCTAGCATATATAATAGAAAGAATTAATATAATTAATAATAAGTCAATTAAAATCAAAATTAATTGGTTCAATAATGAAAATATAGACGCTAAAAGAACCAATATTGCAACTCCCATTATCCCGTACTTTGACCCTTTTCTGAGATTTAGAATCAGAGAAGATATAATTATTATGATTGATAAGACAATTGGAATATAAACTTCTGAATTTGGAGCTAAGAAACTAAAGAGAGACATCAAAAATGAATTAATTTTAGCAGGTATCAAAGAAAATAAGCCAAGTATATTGCCTGTCTTTAAATTAATATCTGTAATTCCAGTTCTTGCTTCTTCTATATGGAAAGTGTTGATAGCTTCCTCTATTTTGTTAATTTTACTTTCTAGGTTTGGATCTGAAATGTTTGCATTCTTTTTAATTTCGTCCAATTCTTTTTTAAGAGATAGAGATTCCTGATATATAGGAATAAAATCCTCGAATGGGGTTAAACTTGCACTAAAAAGTATAGTTGAATTTATTTCATTTGATTTTGAACTGTTTAAATAAACATAAGCATTTATTGATTTTGTCAAGCTTGAATTAAAACTACATAACGATTCACTTAATGATTTTTTATCTAGATAACAAACTAGTATGATATAGCTAACATTAATTTTTTTACTGCCATCTTTAAAATAGACAAATTCATTTCCGCTTTCAACTGTGGCTTTGATAAATATAGTAATATTTTCCGCATTTATATTTTTTAGAGAAGTAGCAGGAATATTCCAACTAATTGTTATTGGAATAATATATTCATAATTAGGGATTACTCTACTTAAATTTGTAGTTGTATTTATATTAATAATTGTGTCTACTGTTTTAATATTTACAAAGAGCTGTTCATTTGCTATTTCTGAAGAAGAAGTTAAGGGAAGAAAAATTATACAAAATGTAATAAGTATAATAAACCTCTTCATTAAATCACTCTGTCAATAACAACAATGACCATGTATAAGTCAAATTGTTATTGTCTCTAATTTCTTTTTTAAGACTATTTTGTCGTCATTTACTTGAAGCAACCCATCACAAGGAATTTGAAATGCTGATTCTAACTCCTTAGGATATTCATCTTTATAAAAAACTGATATAATTGCTGTGTCTGTTTCTTCTGCAATAGTTGACAAAAAGCGCATAAATTTTAACACATTTTTTTCGCTATTAAATGCGAGAATACCATTTAAAGAATCGATCACTGCAATTTCAATCGCTGGATCGGAAAATACATCTTGAAGCGTCATTGAAATCTCAACTAGATTGTCTGGATTTTCTATAAATTTGAAAGAAAAATTTTTATTATTCTTTGAATCTGCAATTGGCTTACTAATTGCATCAATAAAGATTATTCTTTCACTATGATCTTGAATATCAAATCCATTTTCTTTGAATTCCTTAATAACTTTATTAACTGGCTTATCAATTGAAAACCATACTGCTTTTTTATTTGGATTTGAAGTTAGAAAATCATAGACTATTTTATATGAAAGAACGATGTCTGTAGTAAAGGGAGATATAGGAAAAAGAATCAATTGTTTCTTTATATTTGAAATTAGAGAACGTTTCATTTCTTTTGGATTAATGTCTAAAAAAGAAGCTGTTTCCTCTTGAATATCTAATTTCTCATCTTTTCTGTTATTTGGCAAAATACCACCTATATTTTATTATTCTATTAATTAATGTCAGATTAAATTTAAAAACTTAATAATTACAATCGTGCTAAAAATAGAAGATACATAGATATATAAACATTATCTGATATTATATTACAAAGTATGTGGGATTAAAAACTAATTCTCACAAGAAAACAAACAGTACGTCTAATATGATTTGCTGATTTTGCTTTGCTTGATTGAGAAAAAGAATACGTCCCACTAAAGACAGAATCTGGAGTGTGAAATAATGGAAGAAGAAAGACGTGGCGGATTTAGACGCGGAAGATTTCGCGGCCGCGGAAATTTTGCACCTAAACCTGTAAAGGAAGGTGACGAAATTGACCTTACAATAGAAGCCGTTGGTGAGAAGGGAGACGGAATAGGAAAAATCCAAGGATTTGTTATATTCGTCCCTGGAACGTCTACAGGAGAATCTTGTAAAGTAAAAATAATGCAAGTCCGTGGAAAAAGCGCAGTAGGAGAAAAAATATAAAACTCATAATGCGTTAATAAACCCTTGTAGGTTTCTTTTTTTTTGTTTTTATTTTTACTTTTTTTTTCGATCAATTACACAAATTTTCAATAAACTCATAGTAGTCTTTAAACTTTAAATAATAATATATACCGAATGTTTTATTTTGATATGGGAAAAATATAAATTAAGAAATGAAATTTTCAATGAACAAAATCAAACATCTAGAAAGAAAAAATAGAAAATGTGTATTTGATAAATGATACTCCATCTTTGATTAGCTTCGCTCTTCAAGCTGCATTTTATCTTCCAAGTCTAATCTGGAATTTAAGAAAAATAAATGAAATAAAATCAAATAGGTTCTGGTACCTCAATAGAAATAAAGAGCCATTAAAGGAACAATATAGAGCCAAGATACAAAAGATCCTTTACCTTTAATTGCGTTTGATAGCAGATATAAAAGAGATCTTTTTAACTTTTCAATGGTTGGTAAAATTATCGCCTGCCTTGGTTACCTGGCATTTATTGTAAGATCAAGAAGGGACTAAAAAGCGCAGAGGCAGAAGATTATATGGATGTATTTGATTTTCTTAAAACTAAATATCAAGAAAAAAACTATTAGAGAATAGAAGTGCAATAATCGGATAAGTGGTGGAAACATTGTTGTATATAAAACCTGTTCTTCACAAGAATTCATAGAAAGACATAATATCAAATGTGGAATATCTATTTCGCCTTTTGGTGATTTAGCAAAGCAATTGAGTATATGAAAAACAAGCTTAAAGAAAGAGATATACCTGAAAATACTCGCAGGATTTTATCAGATTGTAATAATTATGTTGAAAGTTTAGGGATAACTAATACTTCTGATAGATACTTATTTACTAATGGATCGCCAATTACTTACTGTAAGAATTTGAAAGTACCTTTATTAATCGAACATGGAATCATGGATTATATAGTTCCAGTTATGGCTCCTTGAAGATATATAAAACACTAAAACAAGAAAATAAAAAACAGAGCTTGTTTTAATACCTGGAAAAGGTATACTTGGAGACCTTAAAAAATGAAAAGATAATATGATTGAAACAATTGGATTAATACGTTCAATAATTTATGCTTACAAATTTTTAAGGAAGCATATGAGTTGTTAAATTTGAGAATATGGTTAGATCAAGTCTGAATTGAAATCATTAATTGTTCTTTAGTTGAACTTTTTCTTAAAGGTTCGTTACATCTTTTTCTATATTCCCATTCTTTATCTACAAAGGAGTTATAACCTTTTGAGCGTAAGTATTTGCTCATGAATACAGCGTTTCCATAATGACAAATGATTTCTTTTGCACCGGACTCCTCAACATACTTTAATATTTCAGAAAAACCACTATGATCGCTTAAAGGAAAAGCGTGATACCTATATCTATACTTTTTAGCCCAACCTGTAACGATTGCAAATGAAACTTGTTTATATTGAGTAGTTAACCATTTTTCTGATTGTGGATTAACAAGATTGAATGGAACGATATAAACAAACTTATCCTTCATTATTTCAGCAGCTTCTTTACTACCAATAACAACCCTATCAAGCCTTATCCCATATTTTTCATATACCTTACATTTTTCTTCTATATTTTGATCAACTACAGGAGTAATATTTGAATACTTGTTTAATATGTAGATAAGCTCTTGAGCCTTTCCTACTGAATAGGCTCCAAAAACTACATTATTTCCTGTCATTAATCTTGTTCTTGTCCATCTATCTATTCTATCAGCAATTATTTCTTTTGAATCAAATTCAAAATCGGGATGACCAAATGTACAATCTATATGTAACTCATCACATTTTACTATTTTTGCTCTCTCACTAGTAAAACCTTCCCTAAGTTTCATATCCCCAGTATATACAACTGTATGACCATTTGTAAATTCTATTTGCGTAGAGCCAAGAATATGTCCCGCAGGGTGTAGAATAACATCTTTATCTATCTTATGTAGTATAGATGTTTTTCCATCTAAATTAAGAAGGTCAAACGTTTGTTGCGATGAAAATATATTTCCCTTTCTAGAATGATCAGAATGAGCATGTGATATGTATACTATATCTGCATCTTTAGATGTTTCTATACCTAATACTCTTCCATCTGAAAGTATTATCCTCATTGTCTGCCTCATGCTAATTTAATTGGTGCCAGATAAATAATTATTAAATAAATTTATAAAGTTTTAATGAATGGAAAGAGATGTTAAAAAAGAAAGATATTTTAAGTTTCACTACAATATGTAATAAAATTATTTTAATAGATCATTTTTAAAGGGCCGGTAGCTTAGCCAGGTTGGAGCGCGTGACTGATAATCACGAGGTCGGGAGTTCAAATCTCCCCCGGCCCATTATCGATTTTTGTGGGAACCAATCGTTTTATTAAGCTAAATTTAATACTATTAGTTGTGTTTTTGGTATAAAAATAAGAATGTTTAAAAATATATACTGCGTTTAAAATTTGAGAGTATGAAATTTAATTTTGATAATGAAAAATATAATAGACAGCTGGATAAAAATGTTTTTTTCAAATTAAGTGCAAAGGAAAAGGAGATCTATCTGAAGTTAAAA
>JARVJS010000078.1 GCA_029776125.1 Nitrososphaeria archaeon | reverse complement strand
GAATTACATCAAAAACTGAAAAAATATAACAAGACTCACCTACAAAATCATTTAACAGAAAAATTCTCAACAACACAAACAAGGAAGTCGCATAACCTATAAAAGAAAAATCATCATGCAAGTACCAAAAGACCAAGTAACAATAATACTACCAACCCTAAACGAAGAAAAAGCAATAGGACAAGTAATCGAAGAAATAAAACAACAAGGATACACAAACATACTCGTAGTAGACGGATACTCAAAAGACAAAACAGTAGAAATAGCAAAACAAAAAGGAGCAACAGTCATATACCAACACGGAAAAGGAAAAGCAGGAGCAATAAAAACAGCAATAGAACACACACAAACACCATACCTACTAATAATGGACGCAGACAACACATACGACCCAAAAGACATACCAAAATTCCTAGAACACGCAGAAAACTACGACCAAATAATAGGAGTAAGAACAAACAGAAAAAACATACCATTCATACACAGAATAGGAAACTGGATAATAACAAAAACATTCAACACACTAACAGGAACAAACCTAACAGACATATGCTCAGGAATGTACCTACTAAAAACAGAAACAGCAAAAGAACTAGACATACAAACAACAGGCTTCGAAGTAGAAGCAGAAATAGCAATACAAACACAAACAAACGGAAAAATAACAGAAATCCCAATAAACTACAGAAAAAGAATAGGAACAAAAAAACTATCAACAATAAAACACGGACTAAAAATCACAACAACAATCATAAACCTAGCAAAAAACTACAACCCAGCATTCCTATTCGCAACACTAACAGCACTAGCACTAATACCAGGAACAATCATATACCTATACGTCCTATACAGACTACTATATTACGGAATATGGCACTCAGGATACGCACTACTAGGAACAGCACTCGTAATACTAGGAGGACAAGGACTAATACTCTCAACAATAGCACTACTACTAAAAAGAATGGAAAAAAGAATCATAACAACACTAAAAAACCAAAACAACAAACAAAATAAAAAGAACTAATAATAACACTAAATATGTCATCTGAAGAAAAAACTAATATGCAAAATAATAACACTAAAACCTTCCTAGAATTTATATATGATGCTGAACTTAAAAAGTTACTCGCTTACATAACTGCAACAATAACAACACTCTATTTCCACTTTAATCTTTTAATCCAAGTTTCTAATAAGACCATCTTTCCCCCAATTTTCTCATCAATATTTTCTTTTGCACTTTGGATTGCAGGTTGTTACTTTTTTATCATGGCAACAACAAAGTATATAGAAATAAAACAACTAGAATGCAAACTAGGGATAACAAATATATACGAAGAATTATCCAAAAATTGGAACATCTTTTCAAAATTATTACATTTCTTCCATTATCAAATGACAGGAATAAAGTATGAGCAATGGAAAAAACATTCACTATTCATTGATATAATAACAATTATATTCATAGCACTAACAGGCTACATGTTCTTAATTGTACAACTGGAAATATATAATCCATGAAAACCTAACTATAACAAAAAATAAAATAGCAAAAATTGTTATATAATTTGCTAAAAATTCATGCTCTAGCTACTATAATAAGCCTTTTCACACAGTACTTCGAAAAAGATCTTGGAATAGGTTTAAAAGACGACGAAGGTTACATACATCGTCCAAACCGCAACACAATAGAAGGAAGGGTGGAACTGTAGTATTTCTTTTTAAAACGTCTTGACAAAGTAATATGAAGCCAATAATGATTGTTGCTGGAACTAGACCTGAAGTGATAAAGTTAGCCTCTATCATTAAATGGATTTAAAACCTAACGTCAATTATATTTTTGTAAAGAATCTTCAGCATTATGATTAAATACTCAGCATGTTTCTTTGAAGAGTCTAGGTTAACTGAACCCAATGTGGACCTAATCATAGGAGGTAACTCACATGGGGCTCAGGCAGGAAAAATCGTGACAGGCTTGATAGACTGATATACCAATATAAGCCTGCCGTTCTGGTGGCTGAAGACAACACGAATACAGTTCTAGCAGCACAATTTCTAACGCTGGCAAATAGCATGCTATGAATATCCTGGTCATTCCACCCAATGACATACTTCGACATCCTATACCTAATAGGATTTATCATATCTTCAGCAGGCTTAGTAGGAGACATAACATTTACCTACTTTCCTTTCCAAGGCATCCACTAGCCTCTCAGGTGATAATAAGGAGTATGAAGGCTTTAGAAATAGCATTTAGGCCCGTCACAACTTCAAACCTTGGATTATACTATTTATTCAACCATGTCCCAATACATTGTGCATTAAAGAAAGTTTTGGAGAAAGAGGTTGTAGACGTTATAGTGCATGCTAACATATTTCCTAGCCTTGAGGCTATCTACTTGGCGAAAAAGTTTAGAATTAAAAACGTGTACGATTTTTTGGATTATTTCCCAGAGTCAGCGTCAGCTTACTATGATGAGAGAGCAAAGTGGTTTGTTGAAACAGTGGTTAGAATATGTAGCATTAAGGCTCTGATGTCTAGTGATCTAGTAATAACTCCTTCATATGGTTTGAAAAAGATACTGGAAAATTATACTAATATGGAGAAGATACATGTCATACCTAATGGCGTCGACCCCGAGATCTTTAAGCCAATTGACCAAGAGTATGCAAGGAAAACCATAAATTTAGACTATACTGGGTATATCGCTCTTTTATATGGATCACTTGACGTCTGGATAGATGTCGCTGCAGTTTTAAAGGCTGTAAAGCTGTTAAGACAACAAGGCATTGATATAATAATAATGCTTGTAGGCTTATCGCACAAAAAAGAGTACTATATGCGGATAGTTAAAGAGGCAAGAAAATACGGGATTGACAAGTATATACTTATATATCCACCGCAACCTTATGAGAAAATGCCGTTATTTATAAATGCTTGTGATATCATACTATCTCCAATAAAGAAACAGTTAATGAACTTTGCAACACCCTTAAAGATTATCGAGGCCCTTGCATGTGGAAAACCCGTGATTACTTTAGATATTGCTGAGTTTAAGATATGGTTTAAAGATTGTTTACTTACATACACAAATTTAAACAAATTACCAGATAAATTAAAGGAAGCCATTAGTATTTCCAATATCGGAAAGGCTAAGTTAATAGAATATGCTGAAGTAATTCGCCGGATTTTCGATTGGAACCTACTGTCAAGAAGGTATAATGCTGTCATAGAAAAATGCTAAAGGTTAGAAGACATGCATATTCTAATAATAATCGGGACTAGACCGGAAATTACTAAAGTAGCGCCTGTTGTTTTTGAGCTTGAGAGAAAAGGTATACCTTACAATATAGTTTGGACAGGTCAACATTATGATTACGAAATGAGTAAAGTGTTTTTTGAGGAAATCAATCTTCCCGAGCCAAATGTTTACTTAAACTTAGGTGGGGATATAGAAGTACTAGATAAAGTGGCTTTTATGATAAGGAGCATAAGAGATGTTATTAGAAGAATAAAGCCGATAGCCGTATATTCATTAGGCGATACAGCGACAACACTAGCATCAGCTTTAGCATCTGTATATGAGGAACTACCGTTCATACATGATGAAGCCGGAATGCGTAGTTTTGACATGTTCATGGTAGAGGAAGTTAATCGCAAAGTAGCTGATGTTCTAGCATCTGTGCATTTTGCCCCGACCAAACTGGCATATTATAACTTGCTACGAGAAGGTGCATCCAAAGACATGGTATATTTAACAGGATCCACAGCGGTAGATATGCTCATATCGACTATGCCATTGATAAAACAGAAAAGTCTGGAGATATATTATAATAGAGATTATATACTTGTAACGATACATAGGAGGGAAAATATATTACACTTACCACGTCTACGCATTATTGTCAATTTTATCAAAAAGTTGGCAGAGAAGTATACTATCGTCTTCCCAATCCATCCGCATACTAGAAAGAAGCTACAAGAATACGGTTTACTCAGCATGCTAAATGAAGATAAAATTGTTTTAAGCAGACCTATGAGCTACATTCAGTTTATGTCGACGATGTACAACTCCAAATCTGTAATAACTGATAGTGGTGGTGTTCAAGAAGAGGCATTTATTTTTGGAAAACCAACTATAACTTTACGAAAAACAACAGAATGGCCAGAAACTATAATCTTAGGATATAATACTTTAATTGACCCTGATATTCTTAAAGATAGTTTAGAAGGATACGTTCAGAAGATATTAAATCATATAGAAAAAAGTACATTTCCACCCGATTTAGTCACGTGCCCTATTGGTGACGGTCATGCTAGTTCAAGGATAGCAAAAACTTTAAAACTATTCGCAGAAGGTGTGATAAAAATTAAACAAATTAATGTTAAAATTGATCTTACAAATCTATACTACATGTCAGTTTTAAAAAACAGAGGATTTATATATTTTAATAAAGAAACGGGGTTACCCACTCCTAAGGATAGTATATGTGTTGAAAGAGGGAGGAGTGGCCTTTCTCAAGAAAAGTTAGTAGAGTTTATAAAAGTAGATTGGGAAACTAATAGTGAAAGTAATTTTTCTTATGGTCTTAATGCATGATATATTTCATAACAATCAATGTTACAGGAAACCATTTTGTAAGATGGCACATATGAAGGAAACTTTGTTATCAATAATTGTAATTGTTGGGTTATGCATAAGAGTTTAATCGTTTATTCATACTATGATTGCCCGTGGTTAATGAAAACCGGTGATACTGTCAGAATACATCGTATTGCCGAAGCATTAGCAAGAGCTGGTTATAAGATAATCTTTTTTACATTGTCTTTTACCACAGATCGTTTAAAAGTCAGTAAACATGCCAATGTTATATATGTTCTTTTTCCGCGCCTTTTTTATAAAGTTGTTTCGAAGGTTTTAAACTGGCGAAGTTATGATCTAGATCCTCTTATTAAACTTACACATTATATTGACGAGGCTGTTTTTACAACAAAGATAGCGTGTTGGCTGAAAGGCAACCACGAAATATTTGCGATTTATATTTTTGGTGCGATGACTTCTAAACCTTGTTTCTTAAGACTTTTAGGTATCAGTAAGTCCATATTTTTTGACCCTCTCGGAAATTATGCTCAAACATTATTTATTCAGTCTAGAAATAGCTTTTTAAGGCTAATTAAGTATGGATTGTACCTTGCAATTCACGGTTTATCTATTAAAGCCTCAAATGTTTTAGTTTATCCCTCGGACCCTGACAGGAAATCCGCTGAAAGGCTGTTTAGACTCAGAAAAACCATAGTTATTCCTAATCCACTGCCAGTCTGGTATGAAAGCTTTGAAGAATACACGCAACTTAGAAATTATCGAAGAGAGTTTGACAAACCATATTTCATACTTTTAGCTGGAGGTAAAAGTAGTGTGAATAGAGAAGCGGTGATGATGACTATTAGAATTTTTAATGAATTGCCTAAAGACAAATTTAAGCTGAAGATAACAGGTCCTTGGGAAGAACTGATGCCTTTAGTGAAAAACTCCTCAATCGAGCTCATGGGTGTAATTCCAAATGATGATTTAAAGAAGCTTCTTGCAATGTCTGATTATGGGCTTTCACCGGTTTTTAGCCATGTTGCCGGAACTTTCCTAAAAATACTAAGTTACATTTCTGCGGATCTCAATATTATTTGCTCCTATAATTCCATAGCCAATTTGGATAAATCTCTTATTAATCAGCTTATTAGTAGTAAAAAAATTCATCTAATCAAGAACTTTTCTGATTATAAGCAGGCAGTCCAAAAAAATATTTCTTCACCAAAGATTTCATTTCTAAAAAATCCTGTATTGTCTGATGAATTTGATAATATTCTAAAAAAGCATTTTTTAGAATGATAAGATCTATTTAAGAAAGTTAGATTTGATAAAAGTGTGCCAGGGATACAATGTTGTTTGTAAGGCCTAGAAAGATAGAAGTTGAAGTAGACTTTGTCAACACTTTTTCTGTAGTTTATATTTCATTCCGACGTAAAAAAATAGTTGAAGCTGCACTCATTCTGTTCAGCATGTTAATCGGGAGATAATTAACCTTCCACTCTTAGTAAAACGTAAGTTAATCAAGATAAATAGACTTTAAGGGTGATGTATTTAGTGAGGAGTGATATTTTGCTCTTGGCCGATAAGCTACTTCATGCTTATTTCACTAAGTTGCAAAAAGGATCTATTATAAAAATTGCAAAAACTAACAAAGTACTTTACCAAGTAGGTCAAATACTTCCAGAAATTCAGAAAAGTTGGGCATGGCTTGAAATCTCTAAAAGGCGTGTAGCTCAATTGGAAGAATTGAAAAGATTTAATGAGATCGCTAGCGGAGTTGGGCTGCGGTACATCATCGTTAAAACCTTTAGGTTTCCGCAATATGTCCCTGATGATATTGATGTTCTAATCCACCCAGATTCAAAACGCTTAATCTGGAGGCTTGCTTCAACACTAATCGATGGACATGGATACTTCCTTAGGAGTAAAGGCACTACTGAAATGACTCTACGAAAGATTGTTGATGAGACATATGTAGACTTTGACATACACTCAGATCTAGGGGCCGGCCCCTACGTTTACTTGAACTCAAAAGTTATTTTCAGCAACTCCACCAATCTATGGATAGGGCGCACAAGTATATGTGTAGCAAACAAGAAATTTGAATTCATTATATGTTCTGCACACGCTATTATGAAGGAATTTGAGCTAACATTGGCGGATGTTTTGACATTTCTCCATCTTTATCCGTCCATAAAAGGAGCTGAAATATTAAAGATTACAAAAGATGTAGGTTTAACGAATGCTGCGCGTGCTTTTTGGACGCTTTCCCAGTTTCTAGCAAAGAATATATTGCTGGGGAAAAAACTCATTCTGCCTTATAGGATCCCCTTATACTTTACTGTGCTTGCATACATTGAAAACACAGCCTATAAAACGAAGTTTAGCGGCCTTAAACCCTTTAAGGACCTATTGAGCTTCCCTCGTGCAAAAGGCATAAAAAAACTAATTGGCACATAAATGCTTATGGTCCTTAGTGTTAGCATGAAAACTGAACTTTAAATATGAATTCAGCAAATGTATAAGCTGATATACTTTTTTGGTCCAGATGGGACTGGTAAAACTACTCATGCGGATCTTATATCAACCCGTTTGAAGCTGATGGGTTTTAGAGTTTGGCGGACAAGCGTAAAGCAGCATCACACTATCGCATATTTACTGTTGAAATTAATGAACCTAGGCAGCTATGATATACAAATTATTAATTACTATGGTTTCCCTGAAAGGCTTGCTCACAGAATAAATAGACTCTGGAAGATGGTCGAGTTTTTCGGACTTCTTCCAGCAGTATTTTATCGTGTCTATTTGCCCATGATATTGGGTTATGTGGTAGTTTGTGACCGCTATGTTTTAGACTCGCTAGTTACGCTCTCATATTTCTTGAAAGAGCAAAACTCTGTTTTAGGCATATTTGCAAGATTTTTGGTGAGTCTCATACCTAAAAGTAGCCTTTTAGTATTTTTTGATGCTGATACTGAAGTTATAATGCTAAGAAAACCCAATGAACCCTTAAGCGTCGAATTGATTACATACTATAAAAGGATGTACCGCATACTTTTGAAAATCCATGGTTTAAGAACTGAAAAGGTAAATACAACTGATGTATCTATTCAAAATGTGCAGAAAAAAATAGCCTTTCAAATAAAGCAGGTTTAACCCGTATGAGTACATAGACCCATCAGAACCTTTACACGATGAAGGACCATTTGGAGACCATACAG
>JARVJS010000118.1 GCA_029776125.1 Nitrososphaeria archaeon | reverse complement strand
AAAAAGGGGCACTTATAGAAAGATTAAAGAGCACTCTTGGACCAGACCCGCTAAGCAGTGAATGGAACAATTGGGAGGCTATAAATAATATTTTGAAGCATAAGAAAGAAAAGATTGGCGTAATACTATTAGACCAGTCAGTAATCTCCGGAATAGGAAACATTTTAAGAAACGAAATACTATTTAGAGCAAAAATAAGCCCAGAGAGAAGAGTTGAAAATATGAGTGAAGATGAGGTTAAAAGAGTTGTTGAAGTATGCAAGATTTTAAGTGAAGATTTCCTAAAACTAAAGGTTGAAGGCAAAAGTATTAAGCAGATGCTTAACGTCTATAACAAGTATAGGGGAAAATGCAATTATTGTGGGGGACCAATAAGATTTTATATGCAGAAGCCAATAAATAGGAAGACATTTGTTTGCGAAACCTGCCAAATTTGACATTCTCCATGGCTGAGGCTGTGAGATTCTTGGTTCGTCATGGATGACCACTCATCCTACTGAGTTCTGTGATGTGTCAATGATGACCACTCTTAACGGGCTTACCAAATTTTGAGCAAACATTGTTTATAGTGTAACTTTTCATAAGGTTTCTTTTTAAACTTCTAGGATGAAGATTTTTGGGACGAATAGAATTTGTCTCTTTAATTCCTTCTAAAGCTATGCAGCTCGCGCCCTTCTACTCCATTATGAAATAGAGCCTAAAATGCATGAGGAAGTTGTAAGAGAATTTTCTAGAGTCATAGTAGAGGAAAAGTAATGGATAAAAGATTCACAAAAAACTTGAGACAAATTTTCGAGACAAAGGAGTCTGTGGACTATCGTATTGGAGTATTATTTGATCGAGAAGCTGAAGAAATATTTATTAGGGCAAAAGAGTTTGTAGAAAAAGTTATGAAAGTTATAGAAAATATTGTATAAATATATTTCATAAATATATTTCATATATTTTATAAGACCTTTTATGGGATAATTTGGCCATAAAATGTTACATAGTAGCCGCCTTCACAGCTTGCAACCCACCTTCCAAATGGAAACCACATTACCTTATAGTCGCATATTAGTATTCCATCTTCAACACCATGAGCTCTACTATATTCTATCATTTCCTTCAATGCTTCTTCGCTTGCAATAATTTTTTCAATCGGTACAATTGTGCCATCCTTTCTACCCTTTTCTTTTAAAACTCTATCATGAACTTCATCATCATTTAACCATGGAGCCCATGCTAACAGCAAAAAGATCATTACTATAATGGTTAGTATAAATGATTTTATGCTCTTCCGCATAAAAAAGGTTTTATTTACCATATATAAAATTTTAACTTATAAATTATTTTCAAAAATTTTATAATTTTAAAATACTTTTTATTCAATTTTAAAAGTATAAATATGGATTAGAGATAATATAATAACTATGAGAATCGAAAGACCCTTTGGGGTTACAATATTGGCAATTCTTACAGCTATTAATGCAATCGTTTATTTTGGCTTAGCAGCATTTGTCGGAGTAATTTTTGCTTGGATTGGAGAGCTAATTCCAAGAGCATTAACTGGCTTACTTGCCATCATAGCAATGGTCGTTTCCGTTATAGCAGTAATATTCGGCTTAATCTATCTCCTTTTGGCTTGGGGTTTATGGAGTGGTAAAGGTTGGGCTTGGACAATAACATTGATATTAACAATTTTAAGCTTATTAGGTAGTCTTATTACTGCTGCTTCAGGTTTTGGAATAGTTTCATTAATAATTAACGTGCTTATTTTGTATTACTTGACTAGACCGCATGTTAAAGCATTCTTTGGGAAAGGCCCTCCGCCTGAAATGCCTCCTCCACCCCCACCCTAAATTTTTTAGAATATCGATTTACTTGCCTGTTTTTGAAGATAGTTATAGAGTTCTTTTGTATAGTTTGCTATACTTTCAACTCTCTTGCTTAGCTCCTCAACTTTAACTTCGAGTCTCACAACCCTTTCACGAAGTTCTATTAACTCTTTTTTCAATTCTTCATCAGACATATTCTTTCACACACAACATTATATTTAAGCAAGTATTTATGGTCTTCGTAATAAAGTTTTCAAAGAACTCTAAGATAGTGGAATAAACTTTAATACAAGAATACTTTCTTAATTATTTGTATTCTTCTTTATAACTTATTCTATTATCACTAGCTCTAATGGTGAAGATAAACGCAAAGGGAACATCTGCCCAAGGCCTCTCGAAACATAAAGAACACAGTCTTCATTTGTTCTGTAAAGGCCGCGTGTAAAAACTGAGTTTGAATATTTTAAACCAAACAGGTCTAATCCACCATGTGTGTGTCCTGCAAGTATCAAAGCATTACCAAACACAGACATTGCAGCGTTTGGATCGTGAACAATAACTATTCCTTCAGCCTTTATCCGTGGATATTTTCTATCCTCTTTCCAGTCTAAGCCATAGACCTTTCCAGCCTTACTTAGGACAACTGAATCATATAGAACTTGGAAGCCTTGCTCTTTTAGAGATAATGCAAATTCTGCAGCTTTACCGCTCCAATATTCATGGTTGCCCATGACAGCAAACTTTTCTTGAGCTTCTATGTTAGAAAGACATTTTGAAGCTGAGTTAGCGTCTAAAGTCAGCTCGTCTATCGTATCGCCTCCCAACATAATTATTTCAGGTTCTTCTTTATTAACTAACTCAAGTATTTCTTCCAACATATGACCTAGTACACCTATGTGAAGATCAGTGAGGAACACAATTTTTCTTCCCAAACCAACTTCAAGTTCTGTTACCCCTATTCGCTTAGTTTCAACATATCCTGCAACAAACCCAAATCCTAATAGAGAGATTGTTGAAATATAAATTAGTTGACGTCTATCAATCATTCTTATTAAGATTAATATTATGACTTTTAAAGCATTACTTCTAATTTAAGTTCCACGGTCTAAACAAAGGGACATAAAATAAAATTTACAAAAATTTAAAAGCTAATTAGGTTAATTTATTACCATTTATATATGGCTTTTTTACTATATACGTGTAATGGAACCAATATTTGCTGCAGCTATCGTTGCTTCCAGTGTTATAGGTTTAATGGCTTTAGGTTTCACATTACAATTTATTACATTAAAGGTACCTAATTTAGCCCATACTACTATATGCTTTAGTTCAGCATATATGCCTCTATCATTTTGGCTTTTTGGAGTAAACCCCTATTTAGCACTTCCTCTATCCTTTTTAATTGGATCACTTCTATCTTGGTTTCTTTACAAATTTTTAGCCTTCCTTAGGACACGCGGTACAGGCCCAGTTGGACAAATGATGTCGTCCTTAGCTTTTGGTTTAATCATTTATGGCATTATGAACATTTACGCTGACTACCTGTCTTATGTTCTAAAAGCATGGGCGCGTACTTTTACACTAGCAAATGCAGATATCACATTTTTTGGAGAACCCGGTATTGTGTTCTTGGCGCCAATTCTATTAGTTTCACTCACAACTTTCTTTCATCTTATTCTCACTAGAACTAAATTTGGAATCGCTATAAGAGCTATTGTTCAAGATTATTCACTTGCGGCCACTTTAGGTGTTAACACAGACCGCGCACTTGGTTTAGCATGGTTTATTGTAGGTGGAATAGGCGGTTTGGCTGGAGCTGTTTGGCCTTTCTGGTTTAGTGTAGACCCTTGGACAGGCCCCAGAATGTTAAGTGATATATTTGCTGCTTGTGTCGTTGGAGGTTTATTCAGTGTTTATGGTAGCATATTGGGAGGAATTATTGTTGGAGGTATGGAAATTTTATTGCTATGGGGCATTGCACTTAACGTTGGTGTATGGGTAACCTCCTATAGACCAATAATACCTGTTGTTATTGCAGCCATAACATTACTAATCTTTCCAAAGGGTATTATGGGAAGTATAGAGACGCTTAGAGAAAAAAGGAGGAAATAGGAGATGGTTCTTGAGACATTATTGCCTTTAATTATAGAAACTTTAACATTTTTTTCCATATACTTAGTTTGTAGTTCAAGCCTTAACCTACAGCAAGGATATACTGGGATTTCTAATTTGGGCCTCTTCTTTAGCATTTCTTCTGGAGCATACGTTATTGCAGCGCTACCCACACGTTTAGCAGTCTGGCTCTATGGAATAAACATGGATTTCGTTTACCAGAACGCTTTAGTTGTATCATTATTGAATGAAAGATTTGCAAAGGATGCTCTTACTCCAACACTTTTACTTATAATAACATTTTTTGCCGCAATGGCAGTTGGAGGTATACTTGGATACGCTTTTACATACTTATCATTAAGATTGACTGAAACATATTTGGCAGTTTTTTTTCTATGTGTTGCCGAAGCCATAAAAATTTTTGGTGAAAACTTTATTCCATTAGCTGGTGGGCCAAACGGTATTCTATTACCGAACTTCTTCATATGGTTGGGAAATTATAGTTGGATCTTTCAGTCAGCATTCTTCATCATTATCCCATTTATAATATTTGCTGTATATGAGAAGGTTACTAGATCACCTTTTGGAAGACTGCTAAAAGCTATCAGAGAAAATGAGTTAGCGGTACAATGTTTAGGAAGAAATACCGTGAGTGTGAAACTTAAGGTTATGGCCTTCACTTCAGCATTCCTTGCAGTAGCAGGAGTACTCGTTTCTCTTAGAATGAGATCTGTAGTAGCTGGAACATTTGATAGGGTGGATTATTCTTTCTGGCCTTGGCTGATGGTAATGTTAGGCGGAGTGGGAAATAATTTGGGATGCTTACTTGGAACATTCTTATGCATTATTATTAGGAGAATAGTGTACTGGTTAAAGTTCTATCTAGTATTCTTGCCAGTGGACATAATGTGGCTCGAATATATTTTACTGGGATTAGCTTTTATGATTGTTATGATATACAAGCCCGAAGGAATTTTACCTGAAAAACCATATCAGGTTAAGCAACAAGGTGACTCTAGGTCAAATTAGTTGGAGAACAAAAGTCTTAGGAAAGAAGGCAAGTTCTAAATAAAATTCAACAAAACTTTACACATAAAAAAATTTATTTTTTAATAAACTTTCCAGACAAATATTAAATTTTTTATAGTCTAATAAATGAAAACAAAAGTTTATTAGTACAAATATTAAATATGAATTAGTTGGTGGATTAAATGCAGAAGGGAATAGCAATAGTTGTAGCTGTCCTAATCGTAATAGCAGCAATTGGCGGATACTTTGTTTATCCATTACTTAACCCAACACCCACTGTAAAGCCAAAACTTGAGGGGGATATTCCTATAGGAGTGCTCTATAGCTCATCTTCTGAGGCAGGATATTTTAAGCCATCATATGACATTGCATTTGAGGAAGTAAACGAATGGTGTAAGAGTGCAGGTTTACCTGTAAGATTTGTTCCATTAGAAGAAAACGCTGAAGAGTCTACAACAAAGCTTGTGGAAAAGGCTGAGAGCCTTATAGCAAGAGGGTGCCAAGTGATTTTGGGTACTTCATGGAGTACACACGTAGCAGCATTAAAATCAACAGTAGATGAGAAGAAGATTGTATTATTTTCTCCAAGCTCTGGCTCACCAGCTGTTGAAATAGCTGGAGACTATATCTTTAGAAATGTAGCCTGTATTCCACAATGGTACAGATCACATGTGGCTTTAGCTAAAAGTTTAGGAATAGAAGCAATGATAGTACTTTACTCCCAAGATTCATTTGGCCAACCAGGTAACGAGGCAATGCTAAAGTTATGTCAAGAGTATGGGATAACCGTCTACAAAAATTTTGGATATGATCCATCTGCAAAAGACTTTACAGCAGAAGCCTCTGTTTTAGAGCAAACGTATAAGGAAGCTGTAGCAAAGTATGGTAAGGAAAAGGTTGGTGTTAACATAATTGGTGTAGGAGGAATGTGCACACCATGGCTTACAACTATAGCTAAGTTTCCAAGTCTATGGGATATGGCATACTTCCAGGGACCAAACGCTGCAGGAGCAACTGACGTACTTCAGTATGCAGGAGAAATAGCATCTAAGACAGGATTCCTCAGCGCTGGACCAATGGCAGCCATGACACCTAAGACACAATCGTTCATACAGAAGCATTTGACAAAGTATGGTTCTAAACCTTACACATACGGATATAATGCATATGACACCGTATGGATTACAGCACTTTCCATTCTAGCAGCAGGAGAATATAAGGGTGAAACCATAAAAGCAGTCTTGCCTAAGATTGCAGAATCATACTTCGGAACGTCAGGATTGTGTACGCTAAATGAGTATGGGGACAGAGTATCAATAAACTTTGTTATACAAAAAATCGTTTTCGAAAATGGAACATATAAGTGGAAAGACTTTGCGTACTTTGACTCCTCGACTATGTCAGTTACAATTGTGGGAAAATAGTTTCCCACACCTAAAATTTTTTTAACCTCAAAAAAGATAGAGTGGGAAAGATGGGGACAATACTTAAGGTGGAAAAGCTTGTTAAAAAATTTGGAAACCTTAGAGCAGTAGATAATGTTTCATTTGAAGTCCCAGAGAAAAGCATCACACTACTAATAGGCCCAAATGGAAGTGGTAAGACAACTTTACTAAATTGTATTGCAGGAATTTACAAACCTGATGCGGGAAAAATATGGTTTAATGGTAAAGATATTACAGGAAGACAGCCTCATGAGATAGTAAATATGGGGATTATGAAGACATTTCAGATTCCAGCCGTTTTTAGCCGCCTTTCACTAGCCGAAAATTTACTCGTATTCTACCGAAAAAATCCTGGAGAGAAGCTCATAAACTCTTTTTTTAAAAAAAGATGGATAAATGAGGAAAAATTGGCTACACTGAAACTTTTTGAAACTGTACAGACACTAGAGATCGAGTCACAATTTAATAGAAGAGCGAACGAACTTAGTGGTGGACAACTAAAACTCTTAGAATATAGCAAACTTTTGATGGCAGAGCCCACACTATGCCTTCTAGATGAACCTGTAGGTAGCATAAACCCTGTTTTAGCAAACAAAATCTTTTCATACATAACTGAAGCACGTAATAATATGGGAAAGACATTTATCATTGTAGAACATAGGCTGGACATAGCAGTAAAATATGTTGACTACATTTACGTACTAGTAAATGGAAGAATACTCTGTGAAGGTGTTCCGGAGGAAGTTTTAAAGAGAAAAGAATTGTATGAAGTCTATCTTTCACCTTTACCAGCTTAAGAAAATTATCCTAAAATATTGGACACAATAAAATTTTAAATAGTTGAAAAACACTTTTGGAAGAGATAATATGACATACCTTACAATAAGCAATCTTAATGCAGGATATTACAAGATACCAGTACTATCTGACATCAATTTAACTGTTCCAGAAAAATCGATATGCACTATCGTTGGACCAAATGGAAGCGGAAAATCAACATTACTAAAGACAATATTCGGTCTGACAACAATCTACAATGGGACAATAAAATTTAATGGAAAAGACATAACACACCTAAAGCCCTATGAGAAAGTTAAGCTTGGAATGGCGTACTTGCCTCAAACAGGGAATGTATTCCCTAACTTATCAATAAGAGAAAACATGATCATGGCAGGATATTTACTGCCAAAGAAAGAGATAAATAAAAAAATGGAGAGCGTACTTAAAATGTTTCCAATATCAAATATACCACTAGATAAAAAAGTCCTAACATTAAGCGGAGGGGAAAGACAAATGTTAGCGATGGCAATGTCGCTAATGAGCAATCCTACCCTTATGATGTTCGATGAACCTTCAGCAAACTTGTCACCGAAGCTGGCTTACCAAGTCTTTCAAAAAATTAAACAACTAAATGAATCAGGCATAACAATTATCTTAGTAGAACAGAATGTTAAACAAGCCCTTGAAATATCAGACATAGCATATCTACTTGTTAGTGGAAGAGCTGTGGTGAA
>JARVJS010000058.1 GCA_029776125.1 Nitrososphaeria archaeon | reverse complement strand
TAGTATTTTTTGCATAAAATTTTTTTTGAAAAGTTAACGTATAAAAATGATGCTGGCGGTACAGGTTCATATACTAAATTGTAGAATTTTAAAGGATATGGATCTGAGGAAAGTATGAAATTGTTTCCATAATTAGAAAAGTATAAGGTTTTTGAGGAAGTAGGAGAACGAAAAGCAAAAATTTCATCATCTCCTAACACTACAAGTGAAAAATCACCTTCTATACCTTGAGTGGAAAAATCATCAGAGCCCATTTTAATTTTTTCATAAAAATCTAATATCCCCTTAATTGTGCTATAGAAATCGAAAGCGCGTCCATGAATAAGTATATTGGATTCGTGCTCCTGATCCAGGGAAAAATATGACAGCAAGGAATCTTTTGAAATTTTCTTTAAAACAATTTCCGAACACCTTCTGTATTGCGTCTGCCTTATTATGGAATTAGCTAAACTATGCACATCATTGTCACTTTTTACAAAAAGGTATCCATTGGTTCTAATTGCTTTATCAACCAATCTCCTTCGCTATCCTTTCTAAAGTTCTTTTAACTATTTCTTTAGATCCTTCAAGATGGTTTTCAGGCTTAAAAATTTGATCAACCTCCTCCTTGCTAAGAAATTTTGAGACGATATTATCTGTTAATAAAATTTCTTTAAATTCCTTACCTTCAATTCTAGACTTGTTAGACAATTCCCTTAAAATCTTGTGCGCCTCAGATCTTGAAAAACCTTTTCTAATAAGAGCGTCAAGAACGAATTCCGAGTACACTAGACCTCTTGTAAGCTCAATATTTGCTTTAATATTATCTTCCCTTATAACCATTTTTGACAATATCCTACGAATCGATTCAACCATTTCGTCCAATATAATAGCTGAAATAGGTATTATGAAACGCTCATTTGCAGAATTTGTTAAATCCCTTTCATGCCACAACGCTACATTTTCAAGTGCTACAAAGGGCATAGAACGCATAAGTTTTGAAAGACTTGAAACCTTTTCACATGTTATTGGATTTCTTTTTGACGGGACAGCTGAACTTCCAATCTGGTCCTTTGAAAACTCTTCCTCAAATTCGCTAATTTCTGTTCTAGAAAGATTTCTAAATTCAGTAGCAATTTTATCTAATGTGGAGCTTACGAGAGCGCACCACCAGACAAATTCTGCATAACTTTCTCTTGAAACAACTTGTGTTGCAGCTTTAACTGGATGAAGATTTAGTTCAACTCCAACTAATTTCATAACATCTAATGCCTTTTTACCTAAAATAGAGCCAGTGCCTACCACACCTAAAGTTTTGCACACCAAAACTCTTGACTTGATCTCATTAAGTCTATTAATGTGGTCCAAGAGATCATTAGCCCAGACTGCAAACTTATGTCCAAATGAGATTATAGAAGCATGCTGACCATGAGTTCTTCCAACGGAGGGTAAGGAAGCGTATTTTTCAGCTAAAGAGCCTAAAATTTTTATCATATCTTTAAGCTTTTCTTCTATTATTTCAAAGTAGTCCTTTAATTGTAGGGATTGGGCGGTATCTAGTACATCATTACTAGTTAAACCATAGTGTACCCATGGCTTTGCTTTATCTGAAACTACAGAAACTATTGCTTCAACAAGCGATGCAGTTTCATGCCTTGTAACTTTTTCAATTTCTTTCCACATACTATAAGAAACATAATTAGTATTACATTTAGAGGATATCTCAATTGCAGCGTCTTCAGGAATAATTTTTAGTATCCCCTCAGCCTTCGCTACAGCAGACTCCACCATGAGCATGTACTTTAATCTGGCTTCCTCAGAAAATATCCTTTTAACTTCATCTGTTCCATAGCGTCCGGAGTCTATTGGGAGTATTGGAATGTATGACATAGGTTAAGCATAGACTTCTAAAACCTTTAAGTGTTATGGAAAATACTTAAGTTGTTCCTTTATCTTCTTGGCTATAATTGGACCCAATTTTGGAATTTTTGCAAGATCTTGTTCCCTAGCTTTTTTCAGGTCTTCTATTGTCTTGTAACCATTAGAAAATAGAACACGCGCTCTTACACGCCCAACACCTTCAAGTTTTGTCAGCTCAAGAAGCTCTTTTTTAACACCGTAACGTAAACGTTCTTCTAGCAAGCTAGAGACAGATTGGAGACTTCTTATACTAAATAAGCTAGATAACTTTGTGAAGGCATGTACTAGCCACTGAGCAGATTCTACTTGACGATACAGATCACCTGGCTCGATTGAAAACTTTTCATATATTTCGTTTTCAGTTTCTTCGTTCATCCAACTTTTTAGTGAAAGGAAGCTTCTACCAACTTCTTCGAAACATCTAAAATCCAGATTAGAAAATACGTTAAATATTGGCATCAAATTATTTTCTATAAATGGTCTAAATTCCGAGTAATCAGAGTGCCTCAGGTGAAATTTTGGTTGAAAATCCTCTGAAGAAACAGCTGACAAGAGTACGAGGTCTTCATCATTCACTATACTCTTGCTTTTAATACTTTTATATTCTTCTAAAATTGTTTTATAATGAATTCCTGTTGAAGTAGAAATATAGAGAAACGAAATATTTTTACCGAATTCGGTAGAAATATACCGTCCACTCTCCTCTTCTATCAAATCATTTAATTTAAGATACGAGAGACATGATTTAATTTTTGATAAAACAAACTGAGAACGTCTTTGATAACCAAATAAAGTATGTGAGAAAAAGTTGTACAACTCTTTTTCAGTCAAACTTGGAAATCTCACTATTGTTGCAAGCACATGATCCCTTAGAGTTTCAGTATTAATGAGCTTCGAGTATATTGGTTCAGGGGAACCTTTAATATAATGTTCAAAAAATGTGTCAGTATCCCCTGACCTTAATATAGTAATCGCGTAGCCCACATCATCATATTTTGGCCGCCCAGCCCTTCCACAAAGCTGTTTATATTCGAGAACACTTATATCTTCACTCTGACCCCATTCACTATGATAGCGTGCAAGACTGTTTATTATTACCGTTCTTGCAGGTAGATTGACGCCAGCCGCTAATGTTGGAGTCGAACATAATATTTTGATATAACCCTCTTTAAACGATTCCTCAATTAATGTTCTATGTGAGTGAGGAAGACCTGCATGATGGAAGGCTGAACCTTTTAAAACGCATTCAGCCAGCCTTCTCCCTACTTCAGTTATTTCATCAGAGGATATTACTTTGTCATAAATTTCTTTAAGTTTTTCAGTCTCAGAATCACTTAAAAACTTTGATGAAACAACTGTTGCCTTCTCCGCAAGAGAGACAGCATTTCTTCTATTATCTGAGAAGATTAATACTTGACCACCCTCTTTTAACATTGTGTAAGCGACATCAATTGCTGGACCATAATTGCTTCTTAATGTTTCGAGCCTTTGACCATTACAGAAAAGTATTTGACCATTTTGATAAACACCCTCAATAAGCTTAACTGGACGCCATTGGATGTTAACGGTCTCTGCCCCAATCCAAGAGGCAATGTCCCTATAGTTTGATATAGTCGCACTCAAAGCAATAATCTGAGGCTTTATAGAATGAGAGAGAAAATATGATATAAGTATTTCGATAACAGGTCCTCTACCATCATCGTTAATTAAGTGAATTTCATCAAATATTACCAATCCTATCCTTTCTATCCACCCAGGATCATGCCTAATCATTGAATCAAATTTTTCGTAGGTTAATATTAGAACATCTTTTTCTTTTAGGTGGTCATCCCTAACATCGTAGTCTCCAGTTGAGATTGCAATAGTTGGGTTGGAGCCATCCGCTTTTGATAAAATTGAGAGTGACTTAAACTCCTCATACTTTTCATTTGCTAAAGCTTTTAATGGTGTAAGGTAAACTACTTTTTTATTTTCAAGAACAGCTTTTGCTGAACACATCAGTGCAATAAGGGTCTTGCCGCTTGCTGTAGGAGTTGTTAAAAGTACATTTTTGCCATCTAGAACACCCTTTCTAACTGCTTCCTCTTGTGGAGGATATAATGTATGATAACCCAAATTTTTTAATAGAATTTTTACTTGTTCAGGTAATGGTAGTGAGTCAACATGCATGACATTATACCCTTTTATAATAGCCAGGTTTCACCATATAAAAGACACCTTTACGTTCTAGCTGTTCAAAATAAATTTTAGCTTCAACCTCATTAAATTTTCCTGTTGCAACAATAGCCTTTATTAATGTGTTTAATTCTACTGGCTCATTTGATGGACCAGCTAATTCCTTATATTTTTGGAAAACGAGCTCTAGCTTATTTCTTTCGCTTACCGGCATTCCTGTTATTGTACCCATATCTATTTTCCCAGTCTTTTTGTCCACTGCCACAGCATAAAGCATGCTCTTAGTTAAGGTGATAGCCTCAGCTGCATCTTCTTCAGTAACTTTATCCTTAAGTAATAATCTTGCTCTTGCCATCGCTAAACGTATCAATGACTCTAGCTGTCTAGGTGTAACTGGAATGCCTTGCGTATCAGATTGTGACCTCAGTTCAAGATAAAAGTCTATCAGCATCTTTTCAGCTTCAGGCGTGATCGATGGATTTAGATTTTTGCAATATACAAGATACTTTCTTAGAAAATCGATATCAAGCGGAGGCTTTTGTACAAAAGTACGTGAACGTCTAAGTGACATTATATGGGATGCTATTTGTTCGTCCACTGATCTTTCTGGAACATCCCTTATTACAAAGATCAAGTCAAACCTTGTTAATAAGGGTGAAGGTAGGTTAATGTTTTCCGTCAAATTTTTGTATGGATCATACTTCCCAAGCAATGGATTCGCAGCAGAAAGTATTGAAGTTCGTGCGTTTAAGGTAACCACGATCCCTCCTTTTGCAACTGATACTGTCTGCTGCTCCATCGCTTCATGCAGAGCTTGCCGATCAGTGCTACTCATCTTATCAAACTCGTCTATTGCACATACACCTTGGTCAGCCAAAACCACAGCACCTGCTTCAAGCATAAGCATGCCACTTTTTTCCCTGACAACAGCTGCTGTTAAGCCAGCCGCAGTTGTACCTTTACCAGAGGTATAGAGACCTCTTGGCGCTAAACGAGCAGCGTATTTTAAAAGTTCACTTTTTGCAGTTCCAGGATCACCAACAATAAGTATGTTTATGTCACCTCTTAAAGTAGTTCCATCAGGCAAGGGAATTTGTGGAGCACCAACAATTAGAAGCAAAATAGCTTCCTTCAGAAGTTCGTGACCATATATTGATGGAGCAAAAGAGCTAATTAGAGTTCTCATCCAGTCAGGACGTTTAGCCATCTCCTTAAACCTTATTTCGTCAGCTTTTTCAATTATTATATCTTGGGGACTCTTTCCAAGAACTTCAACATAATTTCCTTCTAAAAATGCGTTGAAGGTACGTGAACGCCCCCCTCTCGTTCCATATTCTTCTTCAGCCCTTAGAATACCTGTAACTGTCACTCTGTCTCCAGGTCTAGCAACATCTACTATATCGCCATACAATTTTATTTCTAGCTGTCTTGGAAGTTGTCCAGGAGGAAGTTCTTCTGGTAATTCTTGGATCCTTAAAAGCTGGAAATTTACGTAAACACTTTTCAATTCATCAAGTTTAAAGAGGTCCTTTTCATCGCATTCCCTGCATTTTAGCGGTTTTCTTAACGTACGCTCCTTCTGTTGTACTAATGTGATATGGTTGTTTGGACAGACCCATGCAGCTTCAATTATATATGGCTTTATTTCTGAAACTCTTACAACTATGCCTGTTACAGCAACCAAATTACCTAAAAGGTTCACGTCCAATTTTCTCAAAGGATACTTTTCTGGAAGATTTCTTATCCTAACTATGAAAAACTTTTCAACCTTTTTAGCATATTCAGGATCTTCTTCTTTTAAGAAATCTAATGCAGCTTTAGAAAAAATCTCCAAATATCGCGGATCCTTTGTCGCTATAGCTGCCAGATCACTATTATAGCGTGAAAGATCAGAATAATCTACAATAAGGGAGTTTCCACCTTTCTGAATTATATTATTTAATTGAACCCTATATTTTGGCTGCTTATACTCATCTAGCCAGCCTTTAATAAAATCCAAAAATAGATCTTTAATCTTTGAGTCAGATACTGATTCTAGCAACTATTTTTCAACCTCCAGTATTCTTGAAACAAATTCTTTAACATTTTTTTGCAGCATTTTCAAAAGAGTCTGCTCTTCTAAAGTTAATTTTGGAAGAATATCACTTACATCTGAGTAAGGGCGAGCATAATGTAATAGCTTTCTTATCCTAATACTAATTAAATCCTGAACATCATTATAAATTTTCAAATATTCACTTCTTGCCATGATATCTGTTGCTGGAACAGATCGCTTTTTATCTAAAAAGTCAAGGAGAGCAAGATAAAAGTTTTCTGAAAGTTGAGAAAGATTTAATGAATCTTTCAAAAGCTTTTCTTTAGCAACACTTTTATAGAACTCTTCCTCAAACCCTTCACTTTGAATTTCTACAAAACCATTTTTTTCAAGAACCTTCGCAGCCCAAAGTGGTATTGACATTATAGACCCCTCCAAAATATTTTCTGCATGAAGATTACCAAATTTTAGGTTTTGAACTGAAGATTTAAACTGTACCTTAACAGGAGTAAGTTTATATCCTAGCCTCCTTATTTCAATTACCTCTTCAATTGTAGTATACAAGGTTTACAACCACCCTATAAACAGTATATCAGCGGTTAAAAACTTTAATTAGCATTTCCACAATTTTCAACCTCTCTAATGCTTTAACCTTTATTTATGCTTATATCCATTAAATTTGATTGGTAAAGTGTCAAACATGAGCCTAGAAGAATTAATGTGGGTTGAAAAGTATAGACCTAGAGAGCTAGATGAGGTAGTAAACCAACGTGAAGTTATAGAGAGGATAAAGTTACTTATCCAAAGACCAAATGAAATGCCACATCTACTTTTTGCCGGTCCTCCAGGAACTGGAAAGACAACAGTTGCATTAATAATCGCAAGAAAATTGCTTGGGGAAGGTTGGAGAAATTATACGCTCGAACTAAATGCTTCAGATGAAAGGGGAATAAAGACGGTAAGAGAAAGAATAAAAACCTTTGCAGGCTATGTAGATAGAAGTGTAGATATACCGTTTAGGCTTATTATCTTAGATGAAGCTGATGAAATGACACATGACGCCCAAACTGCTTTAAGAAGAATAATGGAAGAAAGCTCAAAATATACAAGATTTATTCTAATATGCAACTATTCTTCACAGATAATTGAACCAATACAGAGCAGATGTGCAATTTTTAGATTCCAAAACCTAAGAAAAGAAGATGTTATAGAACATATTAAAAAGATATGTAGAATTGAAAAAGTTGAATTCGAAGAAGAGGCGCTCGAACTTTTATATGAAATAACAGGTGGAGATTTAAGGCACACCATAAACCTTTTACAGGCTTCAGTAAGAGAAGGAAAACTTACAAAAGAAAGCGTAATAAAACAAGCAGGCTTAATGGGTGAAGCAAAGATTAAAGAGATGGTAGAGTATGCATTAAACGGAAAATTTAATGATGCTAGAAAGATTTTAGTTGAAATGCTAAATATCAATGGCGTCTCAGAAAACGAAATACTGAGGATCTTGGGTACGATATTGTTAAATGATGAAAGAGTAGACCATGGTAAAGCTGCAAAAATTCTAGCAGAATATGATTACAGACTAGTACAAGGTGCAAATCCAGAAATACAATTAACCGCACTTTTGTCTGAAATTGAAGAATTAAAAAGTGAGAAAAGTTGAAACTCGAGATTCCAAGAGGATTACGTGACATAGAACCCGAGGAATTTGATAAAATTGAATGGTTAAGAGAAAAATTTATGGAAACACTTGATATTTTTGGATTCAAGAGGATGGAACCATCTACTCTAGAACTATTAGACATACTAGAAGCAAAAAGTGGACCATCAATAGTCGATGAAATATATTTTTTAAAAGATAAAGGAGGAAGGGAACTCGGGTTAAGATTCGACCTAACTGTTGGAATAAGTAGATATGTGTGCAGTAGAAGGGATTTAGAGTACCCTGTAAAGATTGGGGCCTTTTCAAGTGTTTGGCGATATGATGAACCACAAC
>JARVJS010000007.1 GCA_029776125.1 Nitrososphaeria archaeon | reverse complement strand
CTAATTGAGATGAAAGCATATGTGTAAGAAGATATGCTTCTTGCATTTCTGGAGATGAGAATTTTACCCATATCCTAGGCTGTTACAAATTTGATCTGCAACTTTTATAAGCTTACATGTTTCATAATACTTGCCATCATAAGCAGGTAAATCATGATGACAAGCAATTACCTGTAACAGTTTTTCCGGAAAATGCCATTCTTTTACCACAAGGGCACCTACCTCAGTGTGGTCAAAACCAAAAAGTTCTTTCTCCAGGGCAACTGAATTATAGTTTTCTTTGCCTTGTTGAAGCCTGTAGTATAACTCCCGGTACTGCTCAGGCAAAGAATTGTTAATGAAAATTTTCCCAACATCGTGCACAAGCCCACAAACGTAGGCTTCCCAAGGAGTATCAATTTTCGTTTTTAATGAAAGCAGACTACTGCACAAACCTACACCTACGCTATGCTCCCACATTTTTTGCTCTATCGTTTCCATATTTTTGTGTAAATCTTTCAGTGCAGCTGCCACTATAAGCGATTTAAAAGTTTCAAAACCTATTAAAAGCAGTGCTTGCCTGATAGTTTTTACTTTTCTTGATTGCCCGTAATATGGAGAATTGGCAATTCTAAGTAATCTAGACGTAAGCCCCTGATCGGAGAGAATAATGTCTTCCAGAACAGAAATGGATGCTATGTCTTCTTGAACTAGATCTATTACTTTAATGATTACAAAAGGCGCTGAAGGAATTTCAATTTTCTGCCTTATAACTTCTTCTATTTTTACTTCTTTTGGCTGCATTTTTTTGCCTCATAGTTTCATATTATCATTTTATCATTTACCAAACATTTTTAGAAAAAAACAAAAAACCTCAAGGAACAAATCGTTTCGGCAAAGACAAAGAGTTACTATTAATCACTTTTCTGCTTTGAATTAATTTTTTCAATGATTTCTCTTGCCTGCTTCTCTATTTTTTTTCACCGAACGCAAAAACAAATGAATTGCTATCATCAGTAAAATCAGTGATGCCAGGGATAATTGAGCAAAACTATCTATCACCATTGTTTTGTATCCTCCTTTCTTGTGAACTACTCCATCTTCTATAAGATGGAAACTTCTTGCGGTGTCTAGGTTAAAATCCGAATTCAGCAAGCAATTCATCTATGTCATCCTGAGAAACTTTTTCAGGTTGAGCAAGAGGTGAAGGTTTTTCTTCTATTTTTAAACCAAAAGTAGCAATCAGTCTTACCAGTTCCATTTCAAGATCACCCACCAATTTTATAACCTTTCTTATTGTCTGCCCTGTTAAATCCTGAAAGGACTGTGTTGTGAGTATCTCAGTGAGGTCATCCTCAAGTGAATTTTTAAACTCTTTTAAATACTTTACTGAGGACTCTGGTCCTTGAATTTCCCTAATGTGATTTGCAAGATTATCCATTTCAAGTACATACTTTTCCACAATGTCCATTGTCTTTGTTGCAGCTTCCTCTGTGCGAGCAATAACCGTTTCAAGCTGGTCAACTGCTCGTGGCATTTGCTCTACTGCCATTTCCTTTAATCGTGGGTCAAGGGATTCTTTAAATGTTTTAAGAGAATCGTTTAATTTTCTTGCCACCCTTCCTACTTCTTTAAACAAGTCTGCCTGTCCTTTTTGAATAAGAGAATTCATAATTTTATCTGCGGTGTCAAAATCATTGTTTGCTACTGCATCCATGAAGGCAACAATGTCTTCCACAACTGCAAATCGTGGGTCTTCTTTCGCGATTCCATGCTTTTCGTAAAATTCCTTTGCATTAACAGTTTCTTTAATCGTAACCTCTCCTCCCATACTTTCCACTTTTTTAATAACTTCAACAACATCTCCGTTTTCTCTATAATCAACTATTTCGTCTTCAAAAAGAGATAAATCTGCATCTGGAATAATTTTCTTCTCGTCAAGCAGTATCACTAACTTGTCTTTCAATTTGGCAATGCCTCTTATTTGACCATTTACGCCAATGACCTCTATATTTCTGTCAATTTGATTATCTTCCACATAAATAACGCCTGTAACATCATCTATAAGAACTCCAAAGGTTAATTTACCTACTGTTACAATTACCACTTTTTGAGGCTCTACTGTGTCTTGCTTACCTAATATTGATTTTAGATTAATTACAGGCACAATCTTACCACGCAAGTTAGAAACCCCCTGTACATAATAAGGAGCATTAGGCATAACAGTAATGGGTGGTACCTTAATTATTTCCTGCACCCTCATGATAGGTAATGCATATTCATTGCTTTCAAGAATAAAACCTATATATTGCTGCACTTAAACCTCCTTCTGCCAAAAGTTGTTTTTTTTCTGAGCAATCTTCTCAAGTTTTTCCTTTAAAACCTCACCAGTAAAAGGTTTAACAATATAGTTGTCAACTCCAGCTTTTATTGCTTCAATAACTTTTTCCTTTTCAGCTTCAGCAGTAACCATTAGGAAGGGTATTTCCTTTAACTGCGGATTACTTCTCACATTTCTTAGCAGCTCAATTCCCTCCATTACAGGCATATTCCAATCAGATACAACAAGTCCATAATCTCCACCTTTAAGTTTTCTAAGAGCATCCTCTCCGTTTTCAGCTTCATCTATATTCTCAAATCCAATCTGTTTAAGAAGGTTCTTTACAATTCTTCGCATGGTAGGAAAATCATCCACCACAAGAACTCTTATTTTTGTGTTGACTTCCACTTTTACTGCCTCCTATTGCATTATGAAATCAAGAAATAAAACATTAATAATTGTGTCTTCTTTGTCAAAGAGACGCTTTAGTTTTGTTTTTATTTCGTCCTTTAAAAGCATTTTTCCTTCGTTTAATATTAATTCGTCATAAGTTTTACTGCTTATAATTTGAATAATCGCATCTCTTACATACCCTGTTTTTTTTCTGACTTGTTCAACCTCTTTTCTGTTTACTTCCAGTTGTATTGTGACTTTCACATATCTTGCACTGTCTGTATCTGCAAGGTTAACAACAAAGGGTTCAAGGTTTATGTTTTCTGTGTCAATTTTCTTTTTCTCATGATATCTTTTGAAATTTCCCTGTCTATCTTGAGTTTCTATGTATTTTTTACTTAAGTGCTCGCTACGATAAAAAGCTTTAACAACTTCTGAAAATACAAAAACAATCTCTTGCGTGATTTTTTCCACCTTGTCTGTATCAACAATATAAACAAAATCATCTCCACCTATGTGCCCCACAAAGCTGTTTTTCGGTTGTTCTGATCGAACAATGTTAAGAATTATTCTTCCAAGCAGTTTTATTACCTCGTCACCTTTTGCAAAACCATACACGTCATTGTATGCCTTAAAATTATCAATGTCTGCGTAGGCAAAGGCAAAACACTGTCTTTCGTCTAGCCTTTTTTGAACTTCCCTTTGAATGGTCGTGCCAGAAGGCAATTTAGTTAAAGGATTTGCGGTAATAAGTCTTTTTACCCTTTGAATTGCCAGTTGAATTTTTACTCTATAAGAAAGTGCAAACTGTTCCAGGCAAATATAGTCGTCAATTGGATACTCTTTAACTATCCTTAAAAGCAAAGCCTGATCATCGCAGGGCAACACAACAACAACGCCTGTGGTGTAAAAAATAGGGTCTTGCTTAATTGTGCTTATTTCGTTTAATCTTGCTTCAATATCATTGTTACAGCAATCGCAGATTATCAAATCTACCAATTCATTGGTAGCAATGGCGTAAATATAAGAAAGATCCTCAATATAACTAATTTTATATGGGCAAAAAAATGGGTCTTTCTGTAAAAAATTAATAATTTCTCTATTCTTTGAAATTACACAAATAGATACGTCCATAAAAACAACTCACCTCTATTTGTTTTTTACCCCGCTAAAAGCGGGGTTATCTTTTTTATGATTACTTTTGTGCAAACTCAATAATATTGTTTATCATTGTTTTTGCCTGTTCGTTATTTTGCTTTTCGGCTACCTGCAAAATATTTTTGAGCATTCCTAAATCAGGACTTTGTCCCTGCATTGCCTGCCCTATTTGCTTAAACAAAACATTGCCTGTTTGTTCAAAGAGTTGATTTGCCTGCGAAATTATGCCTGACAAACCCTGATTGCTGATATTCTTTACAATGTCCTGCCCTTGCTGTTGCTGAACCTTTTGCATTCCATTTAAACCTGCCTGTGCTTGTGCGACCCATAAATTGTTGTTAATCTCTGAGATTCTCATTGTTTTCCTCCTTTGTTCCTTCTATATCCCTATAAGACCAACCCTTTATTTCTTTGTGATACTTCAAAAACTCTTGGTATAGATCAAATTCTTCCTTATCGTTATTCTTTTTATCTGTCATAGTTTTACTCCTTGAATTACTTTTGTTAGTTTTTCTATTACACTTAAAAGATTTCCTACTTCTTCAACGACTGCATCAGTTGTAGCCTTAACTTCTTGAGAAAGTGCGGAGACTTGTTCAGCATTTCTTGCAACTTCATCGGAAGCAGAGGATTGTTCTTCTGTTGCAGTAGCAATCTGTGTTATCTGGTCTCTTACTCTCTGAGATGAGTCTGTAATCCTGTTTAGTGATTTCTTTACTTCGTTTAGCGCCTTAAGAGCTTCTGCTACTTCACGAGAAGTAGCATTCATACTTTTCAGGCTTTCACGAGACTCGTTCTGAACTGCCGTTATTTTTTCTGCTATTTCATCGGTTGCCCTGATTGTTCTTTCTGCTAACTTTCGTACTTCATCTGCAACAACTGCAAAGCCTCTGCCTTGCTCTCCTGCCCTTGCAGCCTCAATTGCAGCATTCAGAGCAAGAAGATTGGTTTGATCTGCTATGTCTTTAATAACTGTTACAATGTCTCCTATTTCTTCAACCCTCTGATTAAGAGCGTCTATTGTTTTCTTAAGTTCCACAGTAGAACGATTTGCAGATTGCACAGTTTTCATTGCATTTTCACTGAGAGCATAACCTTCTTGAGAGATATTTTGTGATTCTGTAGCTAAATCAGATGCTGTTGCAGCATTTTTAGCAATATCTGTTATCGTTTGGCTCATTTCTTCAGCTGCTGCTGCCATCTGATGAGCCTGAGACGTCTGTGTATCTGCCTTTTTCTTTACATCTTCCATACTCTTTTCCAGAGAACCTATTACCCCCTGAATCATACCAATAGACTGTTTAATCTCTTTTACTATTCCTTGAGTGAACTCCTCAACCTTTATTACAGATCTTGCAATGAGACCAATTTCGTCTTTTCTTTCTCTGTATCCTTTACCAAAACCCACCTTGCTAAAATCACCTTTTGCTACTTCTTCAAGTTTGCTTGCCATATCAGGGATAGGCTTTAAAGTCTTTTGTGTTACAAATAAAATGAGCAAGGACACTGTTATAGCACCGAAGATATTTACTATGAACATTAAGTTTCTTACACTTGCTACCTCACTTGCAATTTCCTCAACATAACTTCCAGAACCAATTAACCAATTCCAAGCAGGATAATGAGTATAGACAACAACTTTTTCTCTTGCAGAGGTCTCATTGGGATTTTTCCAGGGATAAAATATTAAACCTTCTTTTTTCTCAATCATTTCTTTTATAAACTCTTTTCCTTTAGCGTCTTTACTATCAATAATGTTCTTACCTTCTAAGGCAGGATGAACAATGAGGGTTCCTTTATTTTTATCAGATGTATCAAGCACATAAACATAACCTGTCTTTCCAACTTTTATAGAACGAATAAAATCCTTAAGAGTCTTAAGTTGTTTTGTTATATCAAAACCTATAAAATAAACTCCCACTACATTACCAGAGCCATCCTTTACAGGAACATATTTTGTCATATAATCCTTGCCAAAAAGAGTTGCTTTTCCTATGTAAGTCTCTCCCTTAAGAAGCAAAGGATAAGCAGGGTGTGCTCTGTCAAGAGTTGTTCCTACTGCACGACTTCCATCTTCCTTTTTCAGAGAGGTAGCAATTCTTAAAAAATCATCACCTTTTTTCTCAAAAATTGTTGCAACTGAGCCACCAGTCATGGCAGTAAAGCGGTCACATACATCATTGTTTGGTTTAATACCTGATACCATAGAAAGAAATATTTTCATAAATTTTTCAACTGAATCCTTTGAGGCTTCATCGAAAATTGTAATCTGTTCTTTAATGAGAGCAACTTCTCTTTTTAGTGATTCCACATTGTAATCTTCAATTTTTGACTTCGTTTGTAAGTAAATTACCAAAGCAACAACTGAGTAAACAATAAGGATTGACACAACTGCAAGAGCAAAAACCTTTTTACTCAAAGTAAGTGAAGTAAATAGTTGTTTAATTTTACCCATTTTTCTTTTTCCCTCCATTATAAATGCTTTGCTCAATCCTGTCTTCCACTGTTTTAATCATTTTATTGATTGAGCTAAAAAATAGCTCTCTTTCTTCCACAGATATTACCTTACACCTGTTCAATACACGATAAACATAACCCATAGAGGTGTAAATACTTTTTAGTTCATTTCTTAAAAAGAACAAAAAATCTAAATCTATCCCATCTTCCCGAGTTATTTTTTTCTTTTTCACCCTCTTACTCCAATGAAAGGTTCTTGTACTTTACCCTTGGGTCTTTTAACCGTTACCGCCGAGAAGTCTCCTTCCGTAAGGGAGGGGATGAAAGGCGGTTTCTCTTTTAGTTCTGACATATTATTACTCCTCCTTTGTTCTTTTCTGAATTTGCAAAGGTTTTTACACTGTCTTGCTGCACCATGCAGAAGGATGAGGGATTTCACCTCTGTCACACAGGACTGGGAGTGTCATCCTGCTACGCCATGTCCAACAGCAACAACTACCCTCGTTCAACCACTCTCTTTTTAGGAGAACTTGCATCAGGTATGCCCCCTAATACAAGCCCCGTTCGTCAGGGCGGGGTGGTTGACGTCCATCTATGGTTATTCTTTCGTTTGGATAGATCTTTTTTGCCGTTATAATGCAATCAATTACTGATTGCTCAATGTAGTCCATGTCTTCTGCTACCACTACTGCCCAAAACTCTCCGCTTGTTTTTACCCCTACTATCATCTTTCACCTCTATTAAAAGGGTTCAACAAAATAGGACAAATCTTTTTTCCCTAACTGCCTGATCACTTCAGCTGCTTCGTTATAACTAATTCCCTTTATTCTGTCTCTTACAACTCTTTCCTCTAATCCATTCATCGTTGCAAGTTTAACTATTGCATTCACTTGAGAAGGTGTTATTAGGCTTGAACTTGCGGTGTTCTTTGGACCAAATATTTCATTCACATCAGGAGCATTACTTTTTTCCTTAACAGGTTTTACTGTCGGCTTACTTTCTGTTTTAGCTTTAAACTTTGATGTTTCTCTTTCTATTGTTTCTTGCTTAATTTCTGTTGTTTGCTTTTCTGTCTCAACAACAGGAGTATCTATTACATCAGATACATCGCTTGCCTTTTCTTCTACAGTAGTCAAAGAAACTTCTTCTTGTTCCACATCAACAGGTTCTGTTTCTGATAAAGCAGGTTCAAAGGTCTCTACCTCTATTGTTGCAGGAGTTTCTATATGATTTGACTCAGCTGGTTCGTATATGCCTGAAAAATTCAATTCAGGAAATGCCTTTCTAAGCGCAAGAGACTCTGCACACTTGGCAAGCATTATTGTCCACCTACGCCACATAGTATTAGGAGTGCCATCAGAGTTTTTAATCACATAATCGTTGTAATGGGCAACTGCAGTAAAAGGTTTAACGCATCCCTTTTTATATACTGCTGATTTTGCTGCAATGGGCTTATCTGTAGGCAATACCCATTCAGTCTCAATTATCTGCCCATCTCTTTCAACTATGTATTTGATTGGATCTTGCCCTTCGTATCTTCCTGAGCGTTCTGCAATTAGTCTTAATCCCTCTATCCCAACCTGTATAGTAGCTATCTCATCATAACCGCCTCTATTGTTTCTTACTCTACGCTTCACAAAATAAATCTGATTTGATAAAGGATCAAGGTCAAGTTGTTTAGCCCTATATAAAAATAAGGCTAACTCATCGTCAGTAGCACCTCTTGCCACAGTTTTCTTGATTAGTTCAATCTGCTCTCTGCTGTACTTCGGAAAATCAACTACATTTGATTCTCTTGTCTTGGGTAACATAATGCATCCCCCTTTTAAAAGTTTCTCTATATATAGGGTACATGAATGTATCAAAACTGGATAAGGACTTTTTCTGAAACAAGCCGAATCGTTCAAGACAACCTATCTCAGGTTCACCAAAAAGAGGGGGGGGGAGATAAAAAAAAGGGGGGGGGGTTTTTCAGTTAATTTTTTCAGTTAAATATTTCTGTTATTTTTTTTGTCAAGGAGAATTCTCTCTCTTCTTCTCTTCTCTTTTCTGGG
>JARVJS010000027.1 GCA_029776125.1 Nitrososphaeria archaeon | reverse complement strand
CTAAAATGCTTTTTAGAAAAGAAAACAGGTACTTAGAAAATGAAAATCTTTTTTTATTACTTATAGCGAATAAAGTGCGGTTGGGCCGGTCGTCTAGTTTGGTTAGGACGACGCTCTGACACGGCGTAGGTCCCAGGTTCAAGTCCTGGCCGGCCCATTTAATTAATTATTTAAAAAAAAATGTCTGATAAAAAATATTTATATTTGTAAATTTTTATATGCTACCTTATGAGATTAAAGGATAAAGTTTGTTTAGTTACTGGGGCATCAAGAGGTATAGGAAGAGCTATTGCAATAACTTTTGGTAGGGAGGGGGCAGATGTTGCGGTTAATTATTCAAGAAGTAGGGAAAAGGCAGAAGAAGTTGTTAATGAAATAATTAAATTTGGAAGAAAAGCTATTACAGTAAAGGCTGATGTTTCAAACAAAGAAGAAGTAAATGAGATGGTGGAGACTGTAATCAAAGAGTTTGGGAAGATTGATGTTCTAGTAAATAATGCAGGAATAACGTGGAAGCCAACAAAAATTCTTGAAGGTACAAAGGAAGAATGGGAGAAGGTTCTGGGCGTGAATCTACTGGGTACCTATTATTGTATTCAAGCAGTTGCACCTCATATGATTAAACGAAGGTATGGAAAAATAATAAACATTTCATCATTGGCAAGTATTGGAACAACTTTTGGAGAGCAAGTTGCTTACGGACCCTCTAAAGCTGCAATAAATATTTTAACAAAAAGATTGGCTTATGAACTAGGAGAATATAATATATGTGTTAATGCTATAGCACCAGGTCTAATTAAGACAGAAATACTGTCTGTTGGAAGAAGTGAAGAAGAATTAGAAAAACTGTTTAATAAGATAGCTAGTGTAACAGCCTTACGTAGAATTGGTGAACCACAAGATATAGCTAATGTTGCTTTATTTCTAGCATCGGATGAATCTAATTTTATAACAGGACAAGTAATTGTTGCTGATGGAGGAAGATTTAACTTCCTTTCACATAGTGTATGAATTATAAAAAGTTATATCCAAAAATTATTTTGATTCATGAAATAAAATTTTAATATATAGAGATACTTTTCCCTTCTGGTGTGGCCTCCGTGGTGTAGTGGTAGACACAATGGCCTGTGGAGCCATTGGCTCGGGTTCGATAGATCTTCAACAGATTCGAAAATCCCGACGGAGGCCCCTTCAAAATATCCATTGTGATGAGCCGTCTGTATAATTTTCTTTTTTAAATATTGGCGGTTCCTTTTTATATCTTTCTATAGCTTCGATAATTGCTTTAAAGGCTTGTTCCCGTGATTCTGCTGCAACTATCACTGTAACAATGGGTTCTGTCGGTAAAAATTCACCTTCTAAATGAATAATTGATATACTGTTTAATGAATATTTAGATTTAAGGTCTGAGCATATTTTTTCTATTATTTTATCAGCTTCATCTTTGTATGCTTCTATTATCACACTTTTTACTTTTTTATCAGAAACTGTGCTTTTCTCCTTAGAAACACCTAAAAATGTTATTATTGCGCCAACCTCACTATCCTTTATATCTTTTTGTATTTTACTTACTAATTGAAGCAAATCGACTGAACTTTTTGGGTAAATACCAGACTTGATCATAATTATATAGCCTCTTTTACTCTGTAATTAAACCTTTAATTTTAAGCTTTAATGTGATGTAAAACCTTTTTTGGCTTTCTTTTCATTCTATGACCACATATAAGGCAAAAATTTTCTTTAACATTTTCTGCAATTCGACCACATGCTGGACAATATATTATCCATTCTATACTTTTCGTGATACCTTTTACTGTTAAAGACTTAAATTCTAAGCCTAGAGCGGAGGCCACATTTTGTAGTGAGTAATCATCTGTAATTATTGTAATCTTTTCTTTTTGGGTATCTTTTAAGAAGAGAGATAAAGCGAGAATGGACTTGTCTGCTTTGGATAATTTTGATTCTGAAAGAAGACTAACTTTTTCCTCAACTTTTATTTCATAATAATTAGGGGGGGAAATTATTTTTATTAATCCTTGTGATATTAGTGTATCTATCTTTAACTTTGATAATTTGTTCCTTTGAATTTCTTTAATTATTTCTTCAGTGGTATATAGTTGAAAATTCTTTGAAGGAATAAAACCAAATATAAAAGCTGTTGCATCGAGAACGTAAATCATAGCGCGCCAGTCCTTTCAAACCCCAGTTTTTCTATATGGGATAAACGACCACCGAACAATCTAACAATTTTAGCCTTTTTTTCACTCTTCATTATTTCCACTTCTGCATCTTTATTTAATAAATATTTTACTTGTCCATCAACAACTACATAGAATTTATTTGAACATGCAATTGTTATGGGTATAGGTTGCAGAATAAATTGCGGCAATCTTTGAATTGAACCTATTAAGTTTATTAGAAAAACTTCAAGAGTCTCATCAATTATTGGACCGCCTAGAGAAAAGGAGTGACCTGTTGAGCCTGTAGGAGTAGACACAATGATACCGTCCATTTTTTTACGGATGTAAAAGTCGCTTTGAATTATTGAAAAGGTTGGCAAGTGCGTTAAAGAACTTCTATAGACAAATATTTCGTTCAGTGCATTTTCTTCTATGGATTTTTGCTTAATGGATAATTTAAGCATCATACGCTCCTGAATTAGGTATCTGTTCTCTTTAATTGCTTCTATGGCTAAATTTATTTCATCCGGAAAGATTTCTGTTAGAACACCTTTAGAACCAACATTTATTCCTAATATTGGCACCTGTTGCTTTAAATTTCTAACTATTCCAATAATTGTACCATCACCACCTAATACAAACAGTATATCAGTATTTGATGGGGACACTTCATCTATTTTTAATGATGGTAAGGTATTATATTTGAGTGGAAAAACCGTATTTAAATTAAAAATATCAAATGATAATAATGTATTTATAATCAAATCTATTATTTTTTTACTTGTTTTTTTAATATTACCGGCTATCGAAATATTTTTTATTTTCAAGTTAATATCAAACTCTTTTACCATGGTTGTTAATAATTACTAAAAAAATATTTATTTGCTTTTTTTAGTAATTATTATGCCCGATGAAATAAAGGAAGAGCCGTCTGAACTATCTTGTGATGAAGACGATTATGAGAAATGAGGGCTTTTACCCTTTCCCCTTTACACGCATTATCTTAACTCTTCCTAAAACCCTCCAGTATTCTACTTCAACACCTTGACTAATCTGCTTACTTATATCCTCTTCTTTGGGAAATGGCATTTCGAATGTTTCAAATGTTTCTAAATCCATTATTTGTATTGAATCCCCAGTGATGGCTATAACCTGACCATTTCTTTTATCAATAATAGGAACCTCTACCATGGCGTCAACTGGACTAACAATACTGCGCTTAACATTATCAAATACGCCTATAGCAACAACCCTTGCTTTTGCAGAACCATGCTTTCCTGGCTTACTTTTGTCATATTCTACAATGCGACAAGGCTCACCATCGATAATTATGTATGAACCTTCTTTTAGGCTACCTAAGTCTGTGGGCCTACTCAAGTTTATTCACCCAGCATATGGGAAGAAATAAATTAATATATAAAAGTAATGCGCAGTAAAAATTTTTAATTAATATATTCATTTATTACAATAAAGAGGTAGGAGGAAGATACGTATAATTAGTATGATTAGAGAGGATTTAAAGGGGGAATATTAGTTTTGCTTGATCAGTTAAGAGAAGGATTAAGAAATGCTATAAGAAAATTAATATATAGTGATGTTATAGATGAGAAAACGGTAAAAGAATTTTTACGTGATATACAAAGAACATTACTTCAAGCGGATGTGAATGTTAAAATAGTTTTAGATATTACATCAAAAATAGAGAAAGAGGCACTAAAAAGTGATATACCAGCGGGATTATCTAAAAGAGATTACATCATCAATTTATTGTACAATGAATTAGTTAAAGTATTAGGTGAAGGAGAGGAAATTAATTTCTCCAGAAATGAATGCAATACAATACTTTTAGTTGGAATACAAGGTTCTGGAAAAACAACTTTTGCAGCCAAATTAGGCAAATATTTTTCTAGGGAAGGATACAAAGTAGGAGTTATTTGCGCAGATACTTTTCGTCCGGGAGCCTATGAACAACTAAAAACTTTATGTGAAAGAGCAAAAATAGAATTTTTTGGCAAACCTAATGAAACTGATTCTATAAAAATTGCTCTAGAAGGGAAAGAATATTTTCAAAAAAGAGGCATGAATATAATAATTGTTGATACGGCAGGGAGACATAAGGAGGAAAAAGAACTTATAAATGAAATGAAAAAGATTAGTGAACATCTAAATCCGAAACTGGTTCTTTTGGTTATCGATGGTACAATTGGACAACAAAGCTATGTTCAAGCAAAAGCATTTCATGAAGCAACACAAATTGGAGGAATTGTTATTACTAAATTAGATGGGGCTGCAAAAGGAGGGGGGGCAATTGCAGCGGCGGCCTCAACACAAGCAAAAATACTTTTCATAAGCACAGGTGAGGGGTTAGATGATATTGAAAAATTTAATCCTCAACGTTTTGTTGGTAGACTATTAGGTTTAGGAGATGTAAAAGCAATACTAGAAAGAGTAAGACAGGCTGAAATAGAGGCAGATGAAGTTAAAGCAAGAAGAATTATGTCAGGTAAGATGACCATTGATGATTTGTATGATCAGCTGCTTCAATTGAAAAAGTTTGGATCAATAAGGAAAATTTTGGAACTTATTCCTGGAATGCCTGAAATTGATACAATTAACTTAGATGAAATTGAAGATAAAATAGAAAAATGGAGATTTATTATCCAGTCTATGACAAAGGAGGAAAGACGTGATCCCGAAATTATAAATTCGTCCAGAATAAAGAGAATAGCTCGTGGAGCAGGAGTTGAAGAAAAAGAGGTTAAAGAAATGTTGAAACAATATAATAATATGAAATTAATGATGAAGAAGACGAAGGGGAGATTTTTACGGGGAATAATCAGGTAGAGTTAAGATGAAGATGCATGATATATTTTTTAGTATTAAATGGAAAGATTTTTAAAATAAAGATATTTATCTAAGGAAAGCAGAGAGAGATTAAAATGCCTAGGTCAAAAGGATATAGAAGAAAGACTAGGAGTTTATTAACTAAAGATAGGAAGGTAGATTCAGGTCTTTCATCAATTATTAGGGAATATAAGGTGAATGACAGAGTTGTCATAAAGATTAATCCTTCAGTTGTTAAGGGTATGCCACATCGTAGGTATCAGGGTAAAGTTGGTGTAGTCGAAAAGGTATTTAGAAGAGCACTCTTAGTCAATATTAAAGATGGGGGAAAAACTAAAAAGGTAATAGCTAGAATGGAACATGTAAAACCATTTAAATTATAATTGAATCCAAATGTACAAATTAATATATAGAGAGGTAGAAAGTTTATGGAGAAAAAAATGATAAAAAAGCCTATAACAATGGCAGAAGCAAAAGAGATTTTAGAAAAAGTAAATGTTGAGGAAGCGGATCAGATTCAAAAAAGGACAATTGATTATCTAATAAAATTTACTAAAGTGGATTCAAAAACTGCAAAGAGAATCAAAGAAAGGCTCGTAAAAGAGGTTGAATTAACAGAGGAGGAAGCAATTGAAGTTACCAATATATTTCCATCGTCAATTATGGAATTAAATACAATTATAGCGGGTTGGAAAAAAATTTTTTCTACTGAGAAGAAAAATTTAATTTTAAATATCTTAAAAGAAGAAAAGAGCAAAGGTGAGTAAGTATCTCCTTTAAAGAAAAAAAGTTTGAAGAATATGCATATTTATTAGATTTTATACCTAATGGCAGGTCTATTGTTATAAAAGGTAAAGAGGGGCCACTGGTTCAAGCAATTGGTGAAGAAAATTTAATACTTTTAGAGATTCTTGCAATGAACAATGTTCTATTTGAAATTGGTGAACGAATTTATATAGGAAAAGAGGGAAGGAAAAAGATAATTAGTGTTTTGGGAAGAATAAACTATGCAGATTTAACACCGAATGCAAAGAGTGAATTGCCTTATGTTTGCGAAAAAATCGTCTTAGCAAATGAGCAAAAATTTGTAAAATATTTCAATGAGGCATTACCAGTTACACCTAGATTACATAGTTTAGAACTTATCCCTGGAATTGGGAAAACGTACCTTAAAATAATACTAGATGAAAGAGAAAAAAGGCCATTTACATCTTTTGAAGATATAAATAAGCGGGTAGGTATAAAGGATGTAGCAAAACTTTTAACTAAAAGGATAATCGAAGAACTTCAAGGAAATACGAGAATATTTCTTTTTGTTAAAAGGTAGTAATTTAATAGAGGGTCATTTTGTGGTTAACTTCAAAATGGCCAATGCCAGATCACCATTGGTCTCCTCTAACGCAGCTCGTGCAACTTCCTTAGACACACCCGCTTGTTGTGCAACTAAAAGTACGTCATCTTCACTGTAATTTTTCTTAATTTGTTTTTCTTCAATTATACCGCCCATGACTTGATAAATATGCAGGCCTTGAGCGACCACTTGGGAGACAGTTGGATTTTTGATTAAAATTTCTTTTTCCTCAGTATGTATTATAACTTCTTTTACTGAGGGAATTTCTTTCATGTTTAAGCCTAGACGGTCCATCAACCTTTTCGCTTCTCTTTGATTTATTCTGAACCCCAAACTTTATCCCCTAATTTTTATACATAGCCCTGATTTAAAATGTTTAATTTGGGAATATGAGATGACAGCCTTTCCGATGCCAATAAATTCCCCCTTAGGGGAGACGATAAATACGTCTGAGCCAACGAAAACATTCTTTTCTATCTTTTTTACATTTTTAACAAAGACTGAGGAACTATTTTTGACTAGATCAATCTGATCCTCTTTAATAATGACAGTATTCTTTTTGAATACCTTATTTTTCGAGAGGATACTATAGGCATACGAGGTTAAAGCAATTGTACCGTTTGGGCGAAGACTTCCAAATAGAAAATTATCATAAAATAGTTGTTTGATTTTACCTGTCCTTTTTGAGAAAATTGGTTTAAATTTATCAATAAGTAGGGTATTATGTACACCCCTACCAAATATATAATCAATCACAAATGGGATATCTTTTATTTCACGCATCTTTGAAGAGTTAGATTTACATATAAAATAACTTTTCTTTAACCACATTCATTGGCCGGATTTGAAAAAATATAAGTAATTGAAAATTTAAGGGAATACTTAATGAACTGTGAAATTTGCGGAAAGAGGATAGAGGGAAAGGGGAAAAAGGTTTTAATCGAAGGTTCAATTTTGAATGTATGTACATCTTGTGCATTACTAGGAGATAAAGAGGTTAGTAATAAAACCACATATAATAAAAAGAAAATTAAAGTAGTTACGCCTGTAATTAGAAGACCCATGGAAGAAGATGAAATAGAAATAGTTCAAGATTTTGCTACCTTAATAAAACAGGCTAGAGAAAAGATGGGACTCTCACAAGACGCATTAGCAAAAAAGATAAATGAGAAAGTATCAGTTATAAAATTGATTGAGACAGGTAAGTTGAAACCTAGTATTCTTTTAGGAAAAAAGATAGAGAGAGCACTAAAGATAAATTTATTTACAAAAGTCGAAAAGTACTAAATTTAAAGGTACAATTTTCTATGGAAAGAGCAGTTCTAGTAACATACCCTGACCCGTATTGTATTAAAGAGGCAGTAGCCTTAGCTAACACTGCAGGATATGAAATAGTTGGAATTATTACACAAAAATATCTGCTTAGGTCAAAATATGGATTAGGTGCAGGTAAATTAAATGAACTATTGAATATGATTAAGAATGAGAAAGTTGATAAAATAATCTTTGATGAATCTTTAAAAACATCCCAAGCATATAATCTTGCAAAAGTTCTTAAAAAAGAGGTTATAGATAGGGAAAAATTAATTTTACAAATATTCAGCAAAAGAGCTTCAACATTAGAGGCAAAATTACAAATAAAGTTAGCAGAATTGAAATATGAGCTTATGAGAGCTAGAGAAAAAGTAAGACTAGAGAAAATGGGAGAACAACCTGGCTTCTATGGACTAGGAGAGTATGAAGTGGACGTTTATGTAAACCAAATTAAAAGAGAAATAAATTTTTTAAATAAAAAATTAGAAGATATAAAACGCCAAAGAACGATCCAGCGTAAAGGAAGAGAAGAAAAAGGATTATTAATGATTTCTTTAGCAGGATATACGGGTGCTGGAAAAACTTCGTTATTTAATTATCTTACAGGAGAAACGTTATATGTGTCAGATCAGATATTTTCAACCTTGAGAACAACTACTAGAAAAATTTTAAATGAAAAAAATATACTCATTTCTGATACTGTAGGATTTATTAGAAAAATACCACCATATATGATAGAGGCATTTAAGTCAACACTAGAGGAATTAAAGTTTGCAGACCTTATACTACTTGTAATTGACGCAAGTGAAGCTATAGAAGAAATACAGATGAAATTTGATACCTCATATAATATATTATTAGATCTAGAGATAGACCCATTAAATATCGTTATTGTTTTTAACAAACTAGATCTTATATCTGAAGAAAAACTTGCATTTGTAAACAAAGTATTTGATAATAAAGAAATAGAGTATTATTTTG